>NZ_JBEZGX010000030.1:0-103097 GCF_040650235.1 Kitasatospora sp. NPDC048722 | reverse complement strand
GACGGCCGCATCGTCGACGAACTCCACAACCCCACCGCCGACACCGTCCTGGACCGCATGCGCCGCTTCGACGCCAAGGGCCGCACCAGCTGACCTTCCGGCACCCGAACGCCCGCACCTGAACCCAGGACACCTCATGTATCGCACCGCTTTGCGCAACGTGCTGGCCCACAAGGGCCGGCTGCTGATGACGGCTCTGGCCGTCATGCTGGGCACCGCCTTCGTCGCCGGCACCATGGTCTTCTCCGACACCTTCGGCAAGGCCATGCGGGACAGCAACTCCAAGAGCTACTCGGACGTCTCGGTCCAGGTCGTGGACAACGCGGCCGGCTCCCGCGTCTCGGCCAAGGAGAAGAGCGAGAACGGCTCCGCCACGCTCACCGACGCCAGTGTCCAGCAGTTGGCCGCACTTCCGGGCACCGCCGGCGCCCGTGGCGTCGTCAGCGGCTTCACCGGCGTCGCCGACCGCAGCGGCAACCTGATCGGCCAGTTCTGGGCCGCCAGGGGCGCCAACTTCACCCCGGGCCAGGACGGCAGGGACGCGCGCTACCCGATGGCCGAGGGCAGGGGGCCGACGAACGGCAAGGAGCTCGCGCTCGACCGCAAGACCGCCGACAAGGCCGGTTACAAGGTCGGCGACACCGTCCGGGTGGCCGCCAACGGGCCGGTCATCGAGGCGAAGCTCACCGGCATCTTCACCACCGACGACCCCGTGGTGAACACCGGCGGCACGCTCACCCTGTTCGACCGCACCACCGCCCAGCAGCTGCTCCTGGAGCCGGGCCGCTACAGCAGCATCGTGCTCACGGCCAAGCCCGGCACCACCGAGGACGCGCTGCTCGCCCAGGTCCAGCCCGAGGTGCCGGCCGGCAACCAGTTCGACGTCGAGACCGGGGCCAAGCTCAAGGCCGACGAGCAGAAGCAGATCGCCGAGGGTACCGACACCCTGCGCACCGTGCTGCTCGCGTTCGCCGGCATCTCGCTCTTCGTCGGCATCTTCATCATCGCGAACACCTTCACCATGCTGGTCGCCCAGCGCACCAAGGAACTCGCGCTGCTGCGGGCGATCGGCGCCAGCCGCAAGCAGGTCACCCGCTCCGTCCTGGTGGAGGCGCTGGCGATCGGTGTCGTCTCCGCGGTGGCCGGTCTGCTCGCCGGCGTCGGGATCGGCGCCGGGCTGCAGTCCCTCATGCGCACGCTGAACGCGGACATGCCGCAGGGCTCGCTGGTGATCAAGCCGGTCACCATCGGCGTGACCCTGCTGGTCGGTGTCCTGGTGACGGTGCTGTCGGCCCTGCTGCCGGCCATGCGCGCCTCGCGGATCGCCCCGGTGGCCGCGATGAGCAACGGCGACCAGCCGACCAGTCAGAAGAGCCTGGTGGTCCGCAACACGATCGGTTCCCTCCTCGCCGCCGGCGGTCTCGCGCTGATCGGCTTCGGTGCCTCGACCGGCAACGACACCGGCCGGATGCCGGTCGCGATCGGCGCCTTCCTGGCCCTGATCGGCGTGTTCGTCCTGCTGCCGCTGCTCTCCCGTCCGGTCATCGCCCTGGTCGGCCCGGTGCTGCGCAAGCTGGCCGGCACCCCGGGCAAGCTGGCCCAGCAGAACGCCGTGCGCAACCCGCGCCGCACCGCCTCCACCGCCGCCGCGCTCACCATCGGCCTGACCCTGGTCACCGGCCTCACCGTGCTGGGCGCCTCGGTCACCGGCGTGATCGACCGGGCCATCACCAACTCGATGAAGGCCGACTACGTGGTCGGCGCCGCCAACGGCATGGGCCTGTCCGACCAGGTGCCCGGCGAGATCGCCAAGGCCCCCGGGGTGGCAGCCTCCTCGCCGCTCACCTCCGTCTACTGGAAGCTCGACGGCACGAGCAAGTCGATCAGCGGCCTGAACGCGGACAGCTTCGACCAGCTCGCCGCGGTCAAGCTGACCAGCGGCTCCACCGCCGCCCTCGGCCAGGGCCGACTCCTGGTGGACCAGGACGTCGCCACCAAGTTCAACGTCACCACCGGCTCGACCATGGCCGTGACCTTCCCGGACAAGTCCACCGGGCAGCTCACCGTCGGCGGCGTGTACGAGAAGGGCGGCATGCTCGGCCCGGTCGTCCTGGCCAACAGCGAGATCGTCAAGCACGAGCCGAAGGCGCAGATCACCGACGTCCTGGTCAAGGGCAAGGACGGTGCCACCGACGCGCTCAAGCAGTCCCTCAAGGACGCCACCGGCGCCAACCCGGTGATCGAGGTCAAGTCCAAGCAGGACGTCCGGGACCGCTTCAGCCAGTCCATCACCTTCGTCCTGAACCTGATGTACGGCCTGCTGGCGATGTCCGTACTGGTCGCGGTCCTCGGCGTGATCAACACGCTGGCGATGTCGGTCTTCGAGCGCAAGCGCGAGATCGGCATGCTGCGGGCGATCGGCCTGGACCGCCGGGGCATCAAGCGGATGGTCCGTCTGGAGTCCGTGGTGATCTCGCTGTTCGGCGCCGGGATCGGCGTGCTGCTCGGCTGCTTCATCGCCTGGGCCATCAACGGCACCCTGAAGTCCAGCCTGGCCGGGCTCACCACGGTCGTGCCCTACGGCCAGCTGCTGCTCTTCCTCGCGCTGGCCGGGCTGGTCGGCCTGGTGGCCGCGATCTGGCCGGCCCGCCGGGCGTCCAAGCTGGACATCCTGGAGAGCATCAAGACCGACTGACGGTCGGTCCGGGAACGCGGAAGGCCCCTGCCGGAGAGTTCGGCAGGGGCTTTCCAACTTCTGTACTCCGCCCGGTCACACGGCCGGCTGAGCACCACGGAGGTCGTGGTCCGGCGACACTGCCGGGCGGAGGGCCTCCGACTCATACCCCGGCGCTCCCACACCGGGGTCTCAGTCGCTTACTTGCTCGCGAGTTCCTTCTCGGCGGCCGGCTTGGCGGCCTCCACGGGCTTCGTGGGCGGGGTGACCTCCTGGATGGGCAGGTACGGCTGCTCCATCTGGGACAGGCCGACCATCTCGCGCTTCAGGAAGACGGCGAGGGTCCAGTCGGTGAAGACGCGGACCTTGCGGTTGAAGGTCGGCACCATGGCGCCGTGGTACGCGCGGTGGAACCACCAGGCGAGGCGGCCCTTCAGCTTGAACTTGCCGAAGAGGATCGCGACGCCCTTGTGCAGGCCGAGACCGGCCACCGCACCGAGGTTCTTGTGCTTGTACTCCTTCTGCGGGAAGCCCCGCATGCCGGAGATCACGTTGTCGCCGAGGACGACGGCCTGGCGGCAGGCGTGCTGCGCGTTCGGCGGGCACCAGGCGCCCTCGCCGGCGGCGAGGTCCGGCACCTGGGCGTTGTCGCCGGCGGACCAGACGTAGTCGAAGCCCTGGACCTGGAGGGTCGGCGCCGTGTCGACGTGGCCGCGCGGGCCCAGCGGCAGGCCGAAGTGGGCCAGCACCGGGTTCGGCTTCACGCCGGCCGTCCACACGATGGTGGAGGCGTCCATCTCCATGCCGTTCTTCAGCACGACGTGGCCGTCGACGCAGGAGTCCATGGAGGTCTCGATGTAGACCTCGATGTTGCGCTCGCCGAGCTTCTCCTTGGTCCACAGACCGAGGTCCGGGCCCATCTCGGGGAGGATGCGGTTGGCCGCCTCCACCAGGATGAAGCGCATGTCGTCGCGGCTGACGGTCTTGTAGATCTTGGCGGCGTCGCGCGCCATGTCCTCGACCTCGGCGATCGTCTCGACGCCGGCGAAGCCGCCGCCGATGACGACGAAGGTCAGGGCCTTGCGCCGGATCGCCTCGTCCGTGGTGGACTCGGCCTTGTCCAGCTGCGCCATGACGTGGTTGCGGAGGGCGATGGCCTCCTCGACCGTCTTCATGCCGATGCCGTTCTCCGCCAGACCCGGGATCGGGAAGGTGCGGGAGACCGAGCCGGTGGCGACGACGAGGTAGTCGAAGGGCAGCTCGTAGGAGTCGCCGGCCGCGGGCGCGATGGTGGCGACCTTGCGGGCGTGGTCCACAGCGGTCACGTGACCGGTGAGCACCTCCGCCTTCTTGAGGGCGCTGCGCAGGGGCGCGACGAGGTTGCGGGGCGCGACGTTGCCGCCGGCCGCCTCGGGGAGGAAGGGCAGGTACGTCATGTACGACCGCGGGTCGACGACCGTGACGGTCGCTTCGCCGTAACGCATCTTCTTGAGGATGCGCATCGCGGCATACAGGCCGACGTAACCACCGCCGACAATGAGGATGCGAGGACGCTCCGTGGTGCTCATATCCGAAAGTATCCAGCACCGTCCGGAGCAGCCTTCGTGAGCCCGGTCACAAGCGGATGGACACCCCGTGCTACACTGCGCGGCCACAAAACGGCCCCCTCGGGGACACCTCACCGCACCCACGGGCACCCCGTGAGCACCGGGGGCCACACCACCCGGCTGAGCAGCAACGATCCGTACAGCACCCGGGTTCCCGCTCGTGATTCCGATTTTCAAACCTCAAGTGAGGCCTGACCTGCGATCCAACGGGCCACGCGCGGCGGCAGCCTTCGGTCCCACAATTCGGACGTAGCGGACGAGCGGGTGCGACGAATGGCCGGATCGCCATGTGAAGAAATTCACGAACTTTTCCGCCCGTCCCCGGGCGCGCCCCGGCCCCGGCCCCCCGTTCGGGGTTCCGGAGCCGGTCGGGTAAGGCCCGCAACGGGTCAGGAGGCAATACTCCAGGCGATGCCGTCCAGGATGTCGTGCTCGCTCACGACGACCTCGGCGGCGCCGGTGCGCTCCATGATCTCCAGCAGCTCCAGCGCGCCGGCCGCGATCACGTCCACCCGGCCCGGGTGCATCGACGGGATCGCCGCGCGCTCGGCGTGGGTGGCGGCCAGCAGCTCGCGGGCGATCTCCGCGACCCGCTCCCGGCCGATCCGCGAGTGGTGGATCGCCGCCGAGTCGTAGGCCGGCAGGTCCAGGGCGATCGCGGACACCGTGGTGACCGTCCCGGCGAGGCCCACCAGGGTGGCCGCGCCGGTCAGCGGGACGGTCTCCTCGGCCTTGTCCAGCTCGGCCCGCACGTGTGCCCTGGCCTCGGCGACCTGCTCCTGGGAGGGCAGCTCGGCGCCGCCGAAGTGCCGCTCGGTCAGCCGGACGCAGCCGATGTCCACCGAGCGCGCGGCCTGGACGTCGTCCGTGCCGAGCACGAACTCGGTCGAACCGCCGCCGAGGTCGAACACCAGGTACGGCGCGGCGAACTGACCACCGGTCAGCTCCTTGGTGGCGCCGACGAAGGACAGGTGCGCCTCCTCCTCGCCGGAGACCACCTCGGGCTCGACGCCGAGGATCTCGCGCACGCCCTTGACGTACTCGTCGCTGTTCTCGGCGTCCCGGGAGGCGCTGGTGGCGACGAAGCGGATGCGCTCCGGGCCGACCCCGAAGCCGTCGACGACCTCCCGGTACTCCCGGCAGGCCGCGAAGGTGCGGGCCAGCGCGTCCGGGTGCAGCCGGCCGGTGCGGTCCACGCCCTGGCCCAGCCGGTTGACGATCATCCGGCGGTCCAGGTCGGTGATCTCGCCGGTCGCCGGGTCCAGGTCGGCGACCAGCAGCCGGATCGAGTTGGTGCCGCAGTCGATCGCGGCCACGCGGGTCGTGCTCACTCGGACTCCCGCGCCTCGGCCTCGTTCGCGGCGCGCTTCTTCGCGGCGCGCTCGGCGGCCTTCTGCTCCTTGGCGGCGATCACGGCCGCGTGGTCCTGGTCCTTGGCCCGGTTGCGCAGGACCCGCTCGCCGGCCGCCTCGACCTCGGCCGGGGAGACGCACGGGCCCTTGGCCCACCAGTCCTCCAGCATGCCGATCGCCTCGTCGCCGAGCGGGTTGACGCCCTCTCCGGCGGCCAGCGAGTGGCCGACCAGGACGTGCAGGCACTTGACCCGGTCCGGCATGCCGCCGGCGCTCGGGAAGCCCTCCAGCACCTCGATGGCATCGCGCCGGGCGATGTAGTCCTCGTGCGCCTTCTGGTACGCGGCCGCCAGCTCCGGGTCCTCGGCCAGCCGGGCGGTCTGCTCCTTCATCACGCCGTCCGCCTCCAGGGTGCCGATCAGCGAGGCGGCCTTGGGGCAGGTCAGGTAGTAGAGCGTCGGGAACGGCGTGCCGTCGGGCAGCCGGGGGGCCGTCTCCACGACGTCCGGGTTGCCGCACGGGCAGCGGTGGGCCACGCCGCGCAGGCCGCGCGGGACCCGGCCCAGCTGGGCGGCGATCGCGGCGACGTCGGCGTCGGAGACGGCGGGGTGGTTCTCAGTGGTCATGGGGGGAGGGGTCTCCAACGGGGGACGGTGGGAGCGGACGGGTCGACGGCGCGATGGGGGCCAGGGCCGCGGTGTCGGCGGCGTCCACCGAGTCCCAGACGCTGGAGTACCAGGGCTTGGCGGCCTTCACCGCGCCGCCGGCCGTGCCGTCGGAGGGGGCGGGCGGAGGGGCGGAGGACGGGGCGGCGCCCGCTCCGGCCGGATCCACCGCGATGTACGGGGTCTCCCCCGGCATCGCGTAGTGCAGCCGGGCACGGGCCTGCGCCTTGACGTACTCCGGGTCCTGCCAGCGGGCCTTGTCCCGGCGCAGCTGCTCGACCTGCTGCCGGGCGTGCTCGGCCTTCGCCCGCTGGGCGGAGATCTCGGCGCGCTGGGAGATGAACTGCCGCGTCGGGTAGGCGAGGATCGCCACCAGCGAGCAGAGCACCAGGACGAGGACGGTCGCCCGGCTCGTGAAGCGAGGACGGGCCGCCAAGCCCGGGATCCTCCAGCCAGCCATCTCCCGTTCCCCTCCTGGTCGCGACGGTGCCCCGCCGTCCACCCTACGGGGTGAACGGCGGGGCACCGGTCAGGCGTGCACCACCGGAGGTGTCCAGCCCTCGTACCTGCCGTGCTTACTGGTCCGCGGAGCGGAAGCGCGGGAAGGCGCCGCGGCCGGCGTACTCGGCGGCGTCGTCGAGGATCTCCTCGATGCGCAGCAGCTGGTTGTACTTGGCGACGCGCTCGGAGCGGGCCGGGGCACCGGTCTTGATCTGGCCGCAGTTGGTGGCGACGGCCAGGTCGGCGATGGTGACGTCCTCGGTCTCGCCGGAGCGGTGCGACATCATGCAGCGGTAGCCGTTGCGCTGGGCCAGCTCGACGGCGTCCAGGGTCTCGGTCAGCGAGCCGATCTGGTTGACCTTCACCAGCAGCGCGTTGGCGGTGCCGGTCTCGATGCCCTTGGCCAGGCGGGCCGGGTTGGTGACGAACAGGTCGTCGCCGACCAGCTGGACCTTGTCGCCCAGCTTGACGGTCATGGCCTTCCAGCCGTCCCAGTCCGACTCGTCCAGCGGGTCCTCGATGGAGACCAGCGGGTAGGCGGCGACGAGCTCGGCGTAGTACTCGATGAGCTCGGCGGCCGAGAGGGCCTTGCCCTCGAACTGGTAGGCGCCGTCCTTGTAGAACTCGGAGGCGGCGACGTCCAGGGCCAGCGCGACGTCGCGGCCGGGCACGTAGCCGGCCTTCTGGATGGCCTCGGTGATGAGGTCCAGGGCCTCGCGGTTGCTGTCCAGGTTCGGCGCGAAGCCGCCCTCGTCGCCGAGGCCGGTGGACAGGCCGCGCTCCTTCAGCACGCCCTTGAGGGTGTGGTAGACCTCGACGCCCCAGCGGACGGCCTCGGAGAAGGACTCCGCGCCGATCGGGGCGATCATGAACTCCTGGATGTCGACGTTGGAGTCCGCGTGCGAGCCGCCGTTGAGGATGTTCATCATCGGGACCGGCAGGACGTGCGCGTTCGGGCCGCCCAGGTAGCGGAACAGCGGCAGGTCGCTCGCCTCGGAGGCGGCGTGCGCGACGGCCAGCGAGACGCCCAGGATGGCGTTGGCGCCGAGCGAGGACTTGTCCGGGGTGGCGTCCAGGTCGAGCATGGCCTGGTCGATCAGGCGCTGCTCGGTGGCGTCGTAGCCGACCAGCTCCGGGCCGATCTGCTCGATGACGGCCAGGACGGCCTTCTCGACGCCCTTGCCGAAGTAGCGGTTCTTGTCACCGTCGCGGAGCTCCAGCGCCTCGAAGGCGCCGGTGGAGGCACCCGACGGGACAGCGGCACGACCGGTGCTGCCGTCGTCGAGGCCGACCTCGACCTCGACCGTGGGGTTGCCACGCGAGTCGAGGATCTCACGGGCTACGACGACATCGATGGACGGCACGAGGCATCTCCTTGCGGAAGCAGGGTCCCGCTGACCAGTGGTGCGGTCGGCGGGATGATTGCGGAGTCGTTACGACCAGAGCCTAACCGCACGTGGTCCCGGGGCCACGCCGACCTCGGTACCGTCTCAGCGTGTGGCCGGGCTACTTACCGGTAGTTCACCTGGGCTCCCCGGGAAAAGGGACGGAAGCGGACGAAGGGGGCCGATCCGGGGTCGGCCCCCTCCGTGGCGTGTCGCACCGGTGCCGGCCGGCGTCAGCCGAGGTGCAGCACCTGGCCGGGCAGGATCAGGTTCGGGTCGCCGCCGACGGTGCCGCGGTTGCCGTCGTAGACGGACTGCCAGCCGCCGTGCACGCCCTGGGCGGACGCGATGCCCGACAGCGTGTCACCGGCGCGGACGGTGTAGTCGTGGCCGCCCTGCGGGGCGACGGCGGCGCGCGGGGCCTGCTGCTGCGGCTGGACGTACTGCTGCTGGACCTGCTGCTGGACCTGCTGCTGGGCGGCCTGCTGCTGGGCCTGGCCCGCGTACTGCTGGTAGACGCCCTGGTGGCTGGTCCAGTACCAGGTGCCGTTGTTCTGGTACCAGTACACCTTCGCGTCGGCGTCCCAGCCGGCCTTGCCGGAGAAGCCCGGGGCCTGCGGCTGCTGCTGGGCCTGCTGGGCGTGCTGCTGGTACTGCTGCTGAGCGGGCTTCTGGGCCGGCTTCGGCTGCGCCGGCTTCGCCGCGGGCTGCTGCTGCGCCGGCTGGGAGTGCTGCTGCGCGGCGGGCTTGGCGTCCGAGGTGTCGACGGCGGCGGGGGCGCCGCCCTTCGACAGGCCGGCCTTCTTCGAGCAGACCGGCCAGGCGCCCGGACCCTGCGAGGCCAGGACCTTCTCGGCGACCGCGATCTGCTGGCCCTTGGTGGCCTGGTTCGCCTGAGCCGCGTACGCGGTGCCGCCGAAGGCCTTCCAGGTGCTGGAGGTGAACTGCAGGCCGCCGTAGAAGCCGTTGCCGGTGTTGATGCCCCAGTCGCCGCCGCTCTCGCACTGGGCGACGGAGTCCCAGGCGGAGGCCGGGGCGGCGGAGGCACCGGTGGCGGTGAGGATCGGCATCGCGAGTCCGACGCCGGCCACTCCGGCGACGGCGATGGCCTTCTCGGTCTGGGTGCGACGGCGGTGACGACCGGTTCCAACGAACAGCATGAAGGGGTCCCTCTCCGCACGCCTGCGAGGTGAGCTGTCGGGTTCGGACCGGGAGGTGGCCCGGCCGCCGTCTGCGGAAACGATTCCGCTCGGGCGGCTTCACCCCAAGCCGTGGAGGAACGGCAACAAACCTGGTTCCCCCGCCCCTGCCCAGGGTTCTGGTCGGTTTCCCGTGGCGCGGCGGGCAGGACTCGGCGTTCCGCGCTCGGGGTCCGCAGCTGCGAACTCCAGGGAGAGTAGACAGATCCTCAGACCAATCACAAGCTCATATCGCCGACATCACACAGAAATTACGGCACGTGGCCGATCGCCTACCAACGGCGGCCGTTTGTCCGGATTGATGGGTGTTCATGCGGCCTAACCCTGCCGATTCGCGACGCACCGTCAGTGTGTCGGAGCGTCTGGAAGCGCGTGCGGCGAACGGCGCTCGGGACTGAATTCGACCGGAAGTTCGCGCAATCCGCGCATGATCAGGCCACCACGCCACCGCAGGTTCTCCGGGCTTTCCGCCAGGGCGATATCGGGCAGCCGGGACAGCAGCGTGGCCAGCGCCGACCGGCCTTCGAGCCTGGCCAGCGGGGCCCCGATGCAGTAGTGGATGCCGTGCCCGAAGCCCAGGTGCGGGTTGTCCGCCCGGGCCAGGTCCAGGGTGTTCTCGTCCGAGAACCTGGCCGGATCCCGGTCCGCCGCCGCCAGGACCACCAGCACCGGGTCGCCGACCGGGATGTCCACCCCGCCGATGCTCAGCGGGCGGGTCGCGAACCGCCACGTCGCCAGCTCCACCGGACCGTCGTAGCGCAGGAGTTCCTCGATCCCGGTCTCCAGCAGCGCCGTCTCGCCGCGCGCCACCGACTCCTGCAGCAGACGGCGCTGCTCCGGGTTGCGCAGCAGTGCGTACGTCCCGTTGCCGATCAGGTTGACGGTCGTCTCGAAGCCGGCGAACAGGAGGATGAACGCCATCGCGGCGGCCTCGTTCTCGGTGAGGTGCTCGCCGTGGTCGCTCGCCCGGATCAGTCCCGAGATCAGGTCGTCCCCGAGGTCCGCCCGCTTGCGGTGGATCAGCTCCAGCAGGTACGCCCGCATCCGCTTCACCGCCCGCCCCACGCCGCCGCGTTGGCCGCCCCCATGTCGGATCATCATGCCGGCCCAGTCGCGGAAGTCGTCCTGGTCCTCGGCCGGCACGCCGAGCATGTCGCAGATCGCGTAGATGGGGAGCGGGAACGCGAACTCGTGGATGAGGTCCGCCGAACCGCGCTGCGCGAAGCCGTCGATCAGACGGTCGGTGAGCTGCTGCACCCGCGGCTCGAACTCGGCCACCCGGCGCGGCGTGAACGCCTTCGACACCAGTCGGCGCAGCCGGGTGTGGTCCGGCGGGTCGATGTTCAGCAGGTGCGTCATCAGGTCCGCCTGCCGCTCCCCCGGGATCCCGACCCGGCCGGTGCGGTGCGCCTGCTCGCTGTGGTGCGCCGGGTTCTTCGACAGCCGGCCGTCCGCCAGCGCCTGCCGCGCGTCCGCGTACCGCGTCACCAGCCAGGCCTCCACCCCGCTCGGCAGCGTGGTGCGGTGCACGGGGGCGTGCTCGCGCAGCCACGCGTACGCCGGGTACGGGTCGGCGGCGAACTCCCACGTGAAGAGCGGCGGGCGGGCGGCGTCGGGCTGAACTGGCATGGGACGACCGTATCCGGTGGGTCGGGGGCACCCCGTCATCTACGGTGAGTAACCGGCTCGTCGACGGCCCGCGGACCGCCCCTCAACACCCCGCGAACGCCCTGTGGACAGTGCGTGGACGGGTCTTGGACAGCTCTTGGACGGTGGGCAGGCGTGAGCCTGGTCACCTGAGGGGTAACCCCTGTTGCGGAGGGTCAGGACCTGCCTACGATCCTCGGCAGAAATCGTGGGCGTCAGTGCGGACCGCCCACAGGGAGGAGCGCACCATGCGGGTCACCGGGGCAGTCGTCGTCATCGCGGTACTCGACGGCGGGTCGGGGGCCGACCTCGCCCGCCGGTTCGCCGCGGCCGGCGCCGCCGGAGTGCTGATCGCCGACCAGCGGGTCGGCGTCGCCGAGGACCTCGCCGGCGAACTCGACCGGCCCGGCTGCCCCGTCGTCGGCGTCGGTGGGGACGTCCGCCGCCCCAGCGACGTCGCCGCGCTCGTCGACACCGCCGAGAAGCACCTCGGGCCGATCGACCTGTTCTGCGTCGCCGGCCCGGACGGCGAGCGGATCGTCTCCCTCGCCGACCTGCCCGACCACCTCGGCCTGGAGCGCCTCGCCGAGCTCGTCGCCCTCGTCGGCGAGGCCATCGGCGAGGTCGTCCTGCCGCAGCCGCGGACCGCCGTCCAGAACGCGGTGACGGCGGCCTGAGGCCCCTCCTCTTCCCTCCCGTCTACTCCGGCTCGAGGCCCTCGGCCTCGCGGACCGCGTCCCGGTAGGCGCGCGCCGCCGCGCGCAGCGCCGCGTCCACGTCCACCCCCGCGTCGTGCGCCCGCTGCGCCACGGCCAGCAGCAGCCTGCCCGCGGACTCCTCCGTGAGCTCCGCGGGCAGCTCGTACGGCTCGTCCGGCACGCCCTCGAACCCGGCCCGGCGCACCCGCGACACCAGCTTCGCCGCGTACGCGAGCGACGGCAGCCCGGCCGGCACGCCGTCCAGCACCGACTCGCGGTCCGCCTTCTCGGCCGCCTTCAGCTGCTCCCAGTTCGCCTCGACCTCGGCGGCGCCCTCCGCCTCGACGTCCCCGAACACGTGCGGGTGCCGGTACATCAGCTTCTCGACCAGGTCACCGGCCACGTCGTCGATCGAGAAGGCGTCGGTCGGGTGCTCCTCGGCGATCCGCGAGTGGAAGAGGACCTGGAGCAGAACGTCCCCCAGCTCCTCGCGCAGCGTCTCCCGGTCCCCCTCCTCGATCGCCTCGACCAGCTCGTACGCCTCCTCGACCAGGTACTTCACCAGGCTCGCGTGCGTCTGCTCGGCGTCCCACGGGCAGCCGCCCGGCGAACGCAGCCGGTCCATCACCGAGACCAGGTCCAGCAGGCGGGCGCCGGGCAGGTCGTACGACCCCGGCAGCACCTCGATCTCCGGCACCTCCCCCGCGTGCTCCACGGCCAGGCGCGCCAGCGCCGCGGTCAGGCCCGGGTCCCCGTCGGGGCTGCCCAGCCACACCGTGGGGGCCCGGCCGGCGGGCTCCTCGGTCAGCAGCCGCGCCAGCGCCGGCGCCGAGGCCGGCGCCACGATCTCCACGTCCACCCCGGCCTGCCGCACCGCGGCCACCTGCGGATGCCCGGCGTCCCCCGCCAGCACCCGTCCCGCCGACCTCAACGCCTCCCACGCCGGCCACGCCAGCAGCCCGGGGGCCACCCGGTGGGTGGTGGTGAGCAGGATCAACTTCGCGCCCGGAGTATTCGTCGTCACACCCCGAACCTACCCGTCCCGGCCCCCTGCCCGACCGGCCGAACCCGGTCCGGGCCGCCGTCCCGCAGATCTTCGCGCGGTCGGCACCACCGACTTCCAGCGCACCCCGCCATCCCCACCCGCGGGCCCACACAAGAAGTCGGCGCCATCGACTTCCTGCGCCGCAGCCCAGTGTGCGGGGGCGACGGGGGCGGCTCTCGGGCTGGGGTGGGGGTCAGCGGGTGGTGCGGTGGGGTTGGAGGGTGTCCAGGGAGTGGCGGAGGCGGCGGACGGCGGGGTGGTGGGGGCCGTCGCGGCGTTCGCGTTCGAAGAGGAGCTGGAGGAGCCACTGCCAGGCGTTCTCGGTGTCTCCCGCAGCGGCGAGCCGGAGGCCGATGCGTTCGCGGAGGTCGAAGGCGCGTTCCGGGTCGGGGTCGTGGGCCGCCGTCGTGAGGAGGGACTGGTACTCGGCCATCGCCTCCGCGTCCTGCCCGAGGTGGTCGAGGCAGATCGCCGCGCGGTAGCGGTGGTCGAGGGCCTGGGGTCCGTACGGACCGCCCTCGGCGGTGGCGGCGAGGCGGCGGTACTCGGGGAGGGCCTGCGCGTGGCGCCCCTCCTGGAGGAGAGTGCGGGCGTAGATGGTGCGGATCGTCCGCACCAGCGGCGCGCCGTCGCCGAGTTCGGCCTCGGCGCGGGGCAACAGGCGGGCCGCGAGGCCGAGGACCTCGGTGTGGCGGCCGGCGTCGACGAGGTCGGAGAGCCGTCCGCACTCCGCGCCGAGGTCCGGGGCGGACGGGACGGCAGGGACGAACGGGACCACCGGCGGCAGCGCCGGTGGCGGCGGGGTCGCGGGGGCCTGCGGCACCGGTACCGGCACCGGCCGCTGCGGCACCGGCCCGGCGGCCGACGGCTGCGGCTGGTGCGGGAAGCGGTACGGCCGGGTGGGGTCGGGCAGCGGCGCGTACCGCGGTTGGGCGGCCGCCTCGGGCGCGGGCAGCAGTGGGAGCAACCGCCCGTACACCTGCTGGGCGTCGGCGGGGCGGTCGGCGGGCTGCTTGGCGAGCAGGTCGAGGACGAGGCGTTCGAGCGGCTGCGGCACGTCCGGCCGCAGGTCGCGCAGCGGGACCGGCGGCTCGTCCACGTGGCGCCGCAGCACGCCGAGCGCGGTCGCCGCACGGAACGGCTCCTCGCCGGCGAGCATCTCGTGCAGCAGGCAGCCGAGCGCGTAGAGGTCGCTGCGCGGGTCGGTCGTGGTGGCCAGCGCCTGCTCGGGGGCCATGTAGGACGGACTGCCGATCGGCACGCCGGTGAGGGTGAGGCGGGTGGCGCCGGGGTCGAGGGCGGTGGCGATGCCGAGGTCCAGCAGGACCGTCCGGCCGTCGTGCCGGACCATCACGTTGCTGGGCTTGAGGTCCCGGTGGACCACCGGTACGGCGTGGACGGCGGCCAGCGCGGCGCACAGTTGGGCGGCGACGGCGACCGCCCGCTCGATCGGGAACGGCGCGTCCTCGGCGATGAGGTCGGCGAGGCTCACCCCGGGGACGCGCTGCATGACGAGGTAGAGCTCGCCCTCGTCCTCCCCGGCGTCGAAGACCGTGACCAGCCCGGGGTGGTCCAGCGCGGCCGTGACCCGGCACTCGCGCAGGAAGCGGCGGCGCAGCTCGTCGCCGTGGCGGCGTCGTCCGGTGCCCGTGGGGGCGGAGTCGGGACCGGCGGCGAGGAGGTGGTCGGTGTGGAGCAGCTTGACCGCGACCGGGCGGTCCAGGCGCTCGTCGTAGCCGCCCCACACCTGGCCCATGCCGCCGTGGCCGATCTTCTCGGCGAGGCGGTAGCGGCCCGCGATGACGCGGTCGGCGGTCACGACCGGCCTTCGCGGGCCTGCCGGCGCAGGAGTTCGCCGAGTTCGCGCAGGTCGTCGGTGGGCGGCGGGGCGGTGTGGGGCGGCGGGGCGGTGTGGCCGGGCACGGCCGCGCCGTACGGGGCGGTCGGCGGCGGGGCGTGGGGAACGGCGGGCGGCGGGGCGTACGGGGCGGGCGCCCAGAGGGACCGGCGGTCCATCACGAGGTAGTGCAGCGTGGGGGTGAGCCAGAGGAGGGCCAGGGCGATCTCGCCGACGACGTTCGCGGCCGAGGCTTTGGTGTCGCTCGCGACGCCCGCGCAGACGACCATGGTGAGGAGCAGCAGGCAGTAGACGACGGCGCCCGCGATGTCGTACGGGCGCCTGCGGCGTATCGCCAGCACGAGGGAGGGCAGCGGGCCGAACACGCCCGCCGTCAGCAGCGGGACGAGCGCGCACAGCACCCGGACCGAGGTCGAGGGACGGCCCGGCGCCTGGACGGCGGCACCGGGCGGGGGTCCGAACGTCCCGGGGTACTGCCCTGCCATGTGCGCTCCTGAGCTGGTGAGGACGGACGGACCGAGCACACGGTACCGCCCGGAGTCCCTCCCGGAGAGCGGGTTCAGAAGGAGCGTCAGCTCGGCGCGAGGGCACCCGGCGCGCAGGAGGTCGGCCGGGCCGACTTCCCTGCGCAGCAGTGGGCCTGGGGTCAGGGAGCCAGGGAGCCGGTTGCCAGGGCGTCGGTGGCGGCCTGGGTCAGGGTCTGGGCCAGGGAGGCGGCCTGGGTGAGGGTGGCGGCGAAGGCGGCCAGGCGGGCGAAGGCGGTGCCCTGACGCTGCTGGTCGGGCAGCGGGAGGCGGGGCAGCTCGACCCGGCGGATGTCGAGGCGGGCGGTCGTGGTGGCGTGGCTCGCGGCGCGGCGGGTACCGGCGGTGGAGCGGAGGTGGCCGGCCAGGAACTCGGCGTCGAGGGCGGCCGGGTCGGGGCGGAGCAGGTGGAGGCGGCTGCCGAGGGCGGCGCCGACGAGGGGGCCCTCGGCCGGGACGACGCGCGCGAGGCCACCGCGGAGGGCGGGGACGAGGACGTCGCCGGGGCGGGTGCGGAGGTCTCCGGCGGGGCCGGGGGCGGCGAGCGCGGCGGTGGGCGGATTGCCGGTGACGAGGTCCTGGTCGGTGACGACGAGCACGTCGCCCGGGCCCGGGCGGGTGGTGGCACCGGTTCCGGAGGAGTGCACCTCCAGCGCGCCGGCGCGCACGAGCTCGCCGACGGTGACGACGCCGGCGGCGGGTTCCGCGCCGGGCGGGGGCAGGAGGGTGGCGGGGTCGGCGAGGCCGGCCAGGAGTTCCGTCAACCTCCCGCTGAGGTGGGACAGTTCGGCGGCGCCGCCGAGCGGGGCGGCGGGCGGGACGTGGCGGGCGGGTGAGAGGTCCGTCTCGTCGTCGAGCAGGTCGATCGCGTTCATGGCCCGGTGGACGCCGGGGACGTCGGCGGGCACCGGCCCGCCGTCCCGGGCGGCCCGGTCGAAGGCGCGCCAGGCGTGGACGACGGTCCGCCGCAGTCCGGGCCAGTCGACCTTGTCGCGCCCGCCGTCCAGCGGGGCCGACCCGGCGTCGAGCAGCAGCACCTGACGGAAGTCGTCCCCCGGCTTCGGCGCGCGGAGCACCCAGAGGTGCAGCGGCACCCCGTACGGCGGGGCGGCGCCGGCCGGCAGGGCGACGACGGCGCGCAGGGCACCGGAGCGCAGGAGTTCGGCGCGGACGCGGCGCCCGGCCCGGCGTCCGGCGACGGCGGGGGGCAGCAGGAGGGCGGCGACGCCGCCGGGGCGGGTGTGCGCGAGGCAGTGCAGGACCCACGCGAGTTCGGACTCGCCGCGGGGCGGGACGAGACCGCCCGGCCACCGGGTGTCGAACTGCAACGCCTCGTGCCCCCAGTCCCGTTCGTTGTACGGCGGCTGGCAGAGCACCGCCTCGAAGGTGTCGCCGGGGTAGGCGTCGGCGCGCAGCGCGTCGCCGGGGCGCAGCGCGAGCGGGAGCGGGCCGGGTTCGTCGGCGGGGGTGTGCAGGGCGAGCCGGAACCGGGCGAGGGCGGCGGTGACGGGGTCGGCGTCCTGGCCGTAGCGGCCGGTGGTGTGCGGATGTGCGAGCAGGACGGCGCCGAGGCCGGCGGCCGGGTCGAGCACGGTGGCGGGGCCGCCGGCGATGGCGGCGAGCAGGTCGGCGGCCTCCGGCGGGGTGGGGCTGAGCTGGCGGGTGTTGGCCTCGGCGTAGCGGGTGAGCAGCTGCTCGTACACCGCGGCGGCGCCGGTGTCGGCCGCGAGGGCGGCGAGCAGGCGGGCGAGGTCGAGCTGGGTGCTGCCGAGGAGTCCGGGGAGGGGGAGGTTGTCGGCACCGTCCGCGTCGAAGGTGTGAACGACGGTGTCGGCGACGGCCCTCGGGAGCGCCGTCGCGAGGCGCGCGTCGGGCTCGGTGGTGAGGGCGGCCCAGCGGTCGGGGGCGCGGTGCAGCAGGAGCAGGAGGGCGCCGGCCTCGACGAGCGGGGCGGCGGGGTGGCCGGCCGGGTCGCGGAGGGCGTCGACGAACTGCCAGGCCCGCTCCAGGGGCGGGAGTTCGGCGATCTTGCCCTGCGCGCGCAGCCAGGCCTCGACCTCACCGAGGGCGAAGGTCGGGCTGGCGTCGCTGCCGCCGACCGGGCGCGGGAAGTCGGCGTGGCGGCGGCGCCAGTTGCTGACCGCGGCCCGGCCGACGCCGGCCAGCCGGGCGATCTCGACGGCGGTCACTTCGGGGCGGTCCGGCACGGGGGCTCCTTCGATCGTGTGGCCGCACATCAAGTCGTTGTGACCACACAGCATAGCCAGCACCTCCGATCCACACGTTCACACGTGAACAGAGCTGTTTCATAAAGCGCCGTTGACAATGTTCACAGTGAGTGGTGTGATTTCTTCGCCGCCACCGGACGGGGCGGCCCCAGGAAGACCACCGATCACCGGGAGAACAGCCATGTCCGCCACCACTCGCCGCTCCGCCGCCCTCCTGCTGGGCGCCGCGCTGATCACCCTCACCGCGACGGCATGCAACTCCACCGGCACCACCGTCTCCACCGAGGCGAAGCAGACCGCCCCGGCCGCCGCCGCGCCGAGCAAGCCCGCCGACGCCCCCAAGGCCCCCGCCAAGATCGGCGACACCATCGCGCTCAAGGGCACGGACAAGGCCAACACCGCCGACGTCGTCGCGGTGAAGGTGGTCGACCCGGCGGAGAGCGCCAACGAGTACCTCAAGCCGGCCGACGGCAAGCACTACGTCGCGGTGCAGTTCCAGATCAAGGCCACCGGCGGCCAGGCGTACGGCGAGGTCCCCGCCAGCAGCGCCAAGGTCGTGGACACCCAGGGCCAGGCCTACGGCCCGAACCTGGAGGAGACCAAGGCGGGGCCGGCCTTCCAGACCCCCACCAACATCGCTCCCGGCGAGACCGGCAAGGGCTTCGTCACCTTCGAGGTCCCTGACGGCGTCAAGCTCGACAGGGTCCAGTTCGCCCTGGACAACGGCTTCGCCAACCAGGTCGGCCAGTGGAAGATCGGCTGACCCCGGGCCGCGCCCCCGCACGAACGCAACGGCGGCCCCGGGCAGAGCCCGAGACCGCCGTGCGCCGACCGCCCGCGGGTGCTACTTCCGCGCCCCCGCCAGGTCGTCGAACATCGCCGACAGGAACTCGCTGCACCACCCCAGCAGCTCCCGCCCGACCAGCGGCTTGCCGCCGATCCGGCCGGTGCTCGGCCGGGGCACCAGCAGCTGCCGGCTGGCGGCCTTGACCTGGCTGCGCGGGTAGAGCCGGTTCAGCCGCAGCTGCTGCGACTCACGCAGCTCCACCGGCCCGAACCGGACGTTCGCCCCCTGCAGGGTGATGTCCGAGATGCCGCACCGCCGGGCGTACAGCCGCAGCGCCGCGACCAGCAGCAGGTTCTCCACCGGCTCGGGCAGCTTGCCGTAGCGGTCCACGAGTTCGTCCCGGACCTGCTGGATGTCCTCCTCCGAGTTGACGGCCGCGATCGAGCGGTAGGCCTGCAGCCGCAGCCGCTCGCCGGGCGCGTAGTCGTGCGGCACGTGCGCGTCGACCGGCAGCTCGATCTTGACCTCCAGCGGCTCCTCCTCCGGCTCGCCGCCGCCGTTCGCGAGCGACTCGCGGAACTCGGCCACCGCCTCGCCGACCATCCGCATGTAGAGGTCGAAGCCGACGCCGGCGATGTGCCCGGACTGCTCGCCGCCGAGCAGGTTGCCGGCGCCGCGGATCTCCAGGTCCTTCATCGCGACGTACATGCCGGCGCCCATCTCGGTGTGCTGGGCGATGGTGGCCAGCCGCTCGTGCGCCGTCTCGGTGAGCGGCTTCTCCGGCGGGTACAGCATGTAGGCGTAGCCGCGCTCGCGCCCGCGCCCGACCCGCCCGCGCAACTGGTGCAGCTGCGAGAGGCCGAAGGTGTCGCCGCGCTCGACGATCAGGGTGTTGGCGTTGGAGATGTCGATGCCGGACTCGACGATCGTGGTGGACACCAGGACGTCGAACTCCTTCTCCCAGAAGTCGACGACGACCTTCTCCAGCAGGGTCTCCCCCATCTGCCCGTGCGCGGTGGCGATCCGCGCCTCGGGCACGAGGTCCTTGAGCCGGGCGGCCGCCTTGTCGATCGACTCGACCCGGTTGTGGATGTAGAACACCTGGCCCTCGCGCAGGAGTTCGCGCCGGATCGCGGCCGAGATCTGCTTCTCGTCGTACGGACCGACGAAGGTCAGCACCGGGTGCCGCTCCTCCGGTGGGGTGGTGATGGTGGACATCTCGCGGATGCCGGTGACGGCCATCTCCAGCGTGCGCGGGATCGGGGTCGCGGACATCGTGAGCACGTCGACGTTGGCGCGCAGCTTCTTCAGCTGCTCCTTGTGCTCGACGCCGAACCGCTGCTCCTCGTCGACGATCACGAGGCCGAGGTCCTTGAACCTGGTCTCGGAGGAGAACAGCCGGTGGGTGCCGATGACGACGTCCACCGAGCCCTCGAACAGGCCCTCCAGGACGGCCTTCGCCTCGCTGTCGCTCTGGAAGCGGGACAGCGCCTTCACCGTCACCGGGAAGTTGGCGTAGCGCTCGGCGAAGGTCGAGAAGTGCTGCTGCACCAGCAGTGTGGTCGGCACGAGCACGGCCACCTGCTTGCCGTCCTGCACCGCCTTGAACGCCGCGCGTACCGCGATCTCGGTCTTGCCGTAGCCGACGTCGCCGCAGATCAGCCGGTCCATCGGCACGGACTTCTCCATGTCCGACTTGACCTCTGCGATGGTGGTCAGCTGGTCCGGCGTCTCCGCGTACGGGAAGGCGTCCTCCAGCTCGCGCTGCCACGGGGTGTCCGGGCCGAAGGTGTGGCCGGGCGCGGCCATGCGCGCCGAGTACAGCTTGATCAGGTCGGCGGCGATCTCCTTGACCGCCTTCTTGGCCCGCTGCTTGGTCTTCGCCCAGTCCGCGCCGCCGAGCCGGTGCAGCGTCGGGGCCTCGCCGCCGACGTACTTGGTGACCTGGTCGAGCTGGTCGGTCGGCACGAACAGCCGGTCGCCGGGGTGGCCGCGCTTGGCCGGGGCGTACTCCAGCACCAGGTACTCGCGGGTCGCGCCCTGGACGGTGCGCTGCACCATCTCGACGTACCGGCCGACGCCGTGCGCCTCGTGGACGACGTAGTCGCCGGCGGCCAGGGCCAGCGGGTCGATCGCGTTGCGGCGCCGGGAGGGCATCCGGCGCATGTCCTTGGTGGAGGACTTCTGGCCGGACAGGTCGGTCTCGGTGATGACGGTGAGCTTGAGGTCCTCGTCGACGAAGCCGCGCTCGATCGAGCCGCAGGAGACGTGGACGACGTCCCGGGTGGGCGCGTCGGCGAGGTCGGCGACGAGGCGGGCCGGGATGCCCTCGTTGCCGAGCACCTCCGCGAGCCGGGAGGCGGGCCCGTGGCCCTCCGTCACCATGACGACGCGCCAGTCGGAGGCCAGCCGCTCCTTGGCGTCGGCGATCGCGCGCGCGGTGTCGCCGCGGTAGGCCTCGACGGCGCGCATGCCGAGGGTCAGCGTGTTCGCGTCGAACTGGAGGACGTCGTCGACCGCCGACTCGCTGGTCGCGAACGGGCTGACGGACCACCACGGCAGCCCGAGCTCGTCGGCGTGCTCGCGCACCTCGGCGAGCGAGCGCAGCGAGGCGGCGGAGACGTCGATGGTCTCCAGGTCGATCGGCCGGTCCCCGCCGGCCGCCGCGGCCACCCAGGAGGCGTGCAGGAACTCCTGGCTGGTGGCGACCAGGTCGGCGGCCCGGGTGCGCACCCGCTCGGGGTCGCAGACCACGGTGACCGAGCCGAGCGGCAGCACGTCGACCAGCAGTTCCATGTCGTCCACCAGGACCGGCGCGAGGGACTCCATGCCCTCGACCGCGATGCCCTCGGCGATCTTGTCCAGGATCTCGGCCAGCCCGGGGTGCCCGGCGGACAGCTCGGCGGCCCGCGCCCGCACCTCGTCGGTGAGCAGCAGTTCGCGGCAGGGCGGCGCCCACAGGCCGTGCTCGGCGATCTCCAGGGAGCGCTGGTCGGCGACCTTGAAGTAGCGGATCTCCTCGACGTCGTCGCCCCAGAACTCCACCCGCAGGGGGTGCTCCTCGGTCGGCGGGAAGACGTCCAGGATGCCACCGCGGACGGCGAACTCGCCGCGCTTCTCGACGAGTTCCACGCGTGCGTAGGCAGCGGCGGACAGCCGTCGGGCGACCTCCTCCAGGTCGTGCGACTCCCCGCGCCGGGCAGCGACCGGCTCCAGCTCGGCCAGCCCCTTCACCTGCGGCTGGAGCACCGAGCGCACCGGGGCGACGATCACCTGGACCGGCCCGGCCGCCGGGTCGTCCGCGCGCGGGTGCACGATGCGGCGCAGCACGGCGAGCCGGCGCCCGACGGTGTCCGAGCGGGGCGACAGCCGCTCGTGCGGCAGCGTCTCCCAGGCCGGGTACTCGGCGACCGCGTCGGGCGGCAGCAGCGAGCGCAGGGAGGCGGCGAGGTCCTCGGCCTCGCGGCCGGTGGCGGTGACGGCGAGCACCGGACGGCCGCGGTCTCCCGCCGCCGCGGCGGCGAGCGCACGGGCGAGCGCGGCGATGGCGAACGGCCTGGCGGCGGGCGGTCCGACCAGGTCCAGGTGGCGGCGGCCGCCGGCCGCGGCGCCGGTGGCGGTGGCCGCCTCGATCGCCTCGGCGAGCGCCGCGTCCCGCGCGACGACATCGAGCAGTCCGGTCAGGCTCATTGGGGTCTCTTCTTCGTCCCGTGGCTGGTGCTGCCCCGGGGCGGCGAAGGCCCGCCGGGGCAACGCGAACGGCCCGGCACGCCGAGCGGCCGGGGGTCTCCAGCCTACGCCGCGGTAGCGACACGCACGCGGTGTACGGGCCCGGCGGGGCCGGACGCGGACGAACCTTTCACCGGGGCCGTGCGGGAGCGCCCGCGGACGAACCACTGGACGGAACACCGGGCGGGCTCGTGGACGAACCACCGGCCCGGCGGTCCAGCTCCGGCTCCGCGATCTGCCATGAAGTGGACATACTCCTGTCACTGCCCGTCCATGGAGATCGCGCACCATGGTGAACGTGCCCGCCGCACCCAACCGTGGGGGATGGCTGCGGAGGCACTGTCGCACCCCCGATGGGGGTCGGAGGTGCGAGGCCGGGCGACCCTGGGTGGGGGCGCCCGCCCAAGCGCCGGGAACCGTGGCGCCCTTTCCTGGAGGGCGCCACGGGTCTCGGCCTCACACGTTTCCGGCCAGGACGAGAAGCTCACCGGACTGCCGGCGGACGGCGCGCCGCCGCAGTAGCCGGGGTGTCTCAGCGGCGGCGGTAGGAGACGGTGTTCGGGGTCGCGTAGCCGGCGCCGTCGTCCACGATGACGATCTTCGGGATGATCCGGGTCTCCTCCGGCTCCGCGTCCGCGGCGACGGGTTCGGCCGGACCGGTCTGCGGCGGCGCGGCCGGCCTCGGCGGGACCGGGCCGGTCGCCACGGGCACGTCGGCCGGAGCGTCCGCGGGAGCGGCGTCGGCCGGGGCCGGGGCGGCGACCTGCGCGGACGGCAGCCGCAGGACGGCCGTCTCCTTCCCCGCGCCCGCCGCGTCCCGCTTGCGCAGGTCGGGAACCGGGATCTCACCGGTGTCGGCCTCGGGGTCCGCGGGCCCGGTGACGTCGTCGGCGACGACGACGGCCTCGACCTCGGCAGGCGCGTCCGCGGCCCCGGGCACCGGCACGGCCGCCGCCTCGATCTGGCCGACCGCCGCCCCGGTGAGCGAGGCCAGCGTGGCCTTGATGTGGTCGAGGTGCTGCTGCACCGTCTCCAGCCGGGCCGCGAACTCGGTCTGCTCCCGCTCGCTCGCCGCGTTGATCTTCTCCGCCTCCCGGCGGGCCCGCTCGACGCTCTGGTCGGCCTTGGCCTGGGCCTCGGTCTCCAGCTGCTTGATCTGGCCGAGCACGGTGTCCCGGTGCTGCTCGGCCTCCCTGACCCGGCGCTCGGCGGTCGCCGCGACCTCGGCGTCCTCCGCGTCGGCCCGGGCCTGCGCCTCGGCGAAGGCCTCGTCGGCGGCGCGCCGCCGGTCGGCGAGCTCGGCCTCGGCCTGCTCGCTCGCCTCGGCGGCGGCGACGCGCACCTTGGCGGCGTAGGCGGTGGCGGCGTCCCGGACGGTCCGGATGTCGCGGTCGGCGTCGCCGCGGATCGTCTCCGCTTCGGCGCGGGTGCGCTCCTCGATGCGCCGCGCGGCCTGGTCGGCCTCGGTGCGGGTGGTGGCCGCGTACTCCTTGGCGGCGTGCTCGGCGGCCTGGCCGGCCTCGTACACCTCGTCGCGCAGGTCCTCGGCGAAGCGCTCGGCCTTCTCCCGGACGGCGCGGGCCTCGGTCTCCGCCATGACGGCGAGGCCGGCGGCCTCCTCGCTCAGCACGGTGTAGTCGGGCGCGGGCGCGTCCTCAGCGGCCTGGCGGACCTCCGCCAGCCTGCCCTCCATCTGCCGGATGCCGGCGCCGAGGACGCTGAGCCGCTCCCAGGCCTCGTCCCGCTGCGCGGTGAGCGCGGCCAGGGCGCGGTCGACCTGTTCGGGCGCGTAACCACGCCGGGCCGGGGTGAAGCCGTACTGGGAGACGGCGTCGCTCATGGGCTCTTCCCCTCGTGTCGCGGGCTGCGGAGCCCATGATCGGACGGAACGGACGGCTCCGGGACCGGTTCGGCGACCGGGTCCGGATCCGTCCGTCGGACGGATCGAAATAGGTCGAGGACCGGACGGATAGACCCATCCTCTTGACCTATTTTGCGCAGATCCGGACGAAACCCCAACGAGGCACCGCCGCGACGGCACGTCGAAGGGGCCGTTCCGGACACCGGAACGACCCCTCCCCACCTGCGAGGATCCGGAACGGTCCGCTACAGCAGACCGTCCCAGAACTGCTCCAGCAGCACGGCCCACCAGGTGTCCGCGTTCTGCAGGGCCGCCGGGTCGATCGCGGCGAGCTCCGCCTGGAAGTCGGCCGTCCAGCGTCCGGCCTGCTCCGGCGTCAGCCCGTACCGCAGCCGCCACATGCGGCCCAGCAGGGCCAGCGAACGGACGAACTCCGGTACACCGGTGTTGACGAACCGGGGCGGCTGCCCGGTTCCGTCGACGTCCACGGCGACCACGTTCGCGGTGCCGTACTGGACGCACAGCTGACGGCCGTAGTCGTTGCCGAGCACCAGGTAGCCGGCGAAGTCCGGGCCCTGCGGCAGGCCGCGCTCGGCGGCCAGCTCGGCGAGCGTCGGGATCGGCCGCCCGTCCTGCGCCTGCGCCCAGAAGAACGGCCCGAAGTCGCGCGGCAGCCCGGCCCACATCAGGGTCTGGGCGACCGGCTCCGGCACGCCCTGGCGCGAGACCGCGCGCTGCTCGAAGCGGAACACGTTCGGCCCGAAGTGCAGCCCCAGCTCCTGCGCCAGCTGCTGCGGCGGGAGCTGCGGCAGCACCTGGACGCTGCCCGGGGCCGGCGGCGGCACCCGGAACGGGCGGACCCGCTGCGGGCCCGAGGCGAGCTGGTGGAGCTCGTCCAGGTGGTCGAGCAGCTCGGCCATCCCCGCCTGCCGGGACGCGTGGTCGCGCCCGTAGGAGGCGGTGTGGGTGAGCCGGACGTTCGGCCAGGACGCGGCGATCATCCGGTTGCAGTAGCCGCCGGGCAGGTCGCAGGACTCCAGCTCGGTGTAGAGCTCCAGCACCTGGTCCGGCGGCACGTTGAGCCGCCGCAGGTCCTGGAGGATCTTCCACTCCGGGTGCGGGGTGCCGGGCTCGCTGCGGTGCAGCAGCTTCTGCTCGGAGCCGTCCGGGCCGCGGTAGCTGAGCGCGGCGAAGTAGCCGGGGCCGACCGTGGGCACGCCCGGCGGCACCGGGGCCGCCTGCGGCGCGCCAGGCGCCGGCCCGCCGCCCGCGTTCGGGTAGCCGTAGCCCGCGGGCCCGGCCGGAGCCGCCGGACCGCCGGGCGGCGGCGGGACGGCGGGGCCGCCGGACGGCGGGGTACCCGGGTCCGCCGGGCCGGCGCCCAGCAGCGCCGGGTCGATCGCGCTCGCCAGCTGGGTCGCCTCGTACGCGATCCCGGGCGAGGGCGCGCCGGGTGCCGGCGTGCCGCCGGCGGGCGTGCCCTGGGCGGGCGCGGGCGCCGGGGCGGCCTGCGGCGCGGCGCCGCGCAGACCCGCCGGCGGCGGGGGCGGCGGGGCGGAGGCGGCACCGCGGCCGCCCGGGTTGGCGGCGGGCGCGCCGGAGCCGGGGGTGTGCCGCAGCCCGGCGGGCGGGGGCGGCGGCGGGGCCGACGCCGAGCCGCGGCCGAGCGCGCCGCCGGGGGCCGCGCCCGGACCGGACGCGCCGCCGCGCAGCGCTCCCGGCGGGGGCGGCGGAGGTGCGGAGGCCGCGTTGCGGCCGAGCCCGCCGCCCTGCGCCGCCTCGGCGGGCGCGGGGGGCGCCGAAGGCCCGGGGTGCGCCGGCGCCCCGGGCAGGCCGCCCAGGCCGGGGCCACCGGGAGCCAGCATGGTCGGCGCGTACTCCACGGCCGGTCCGGCCGGCGGCGCGGCGGGCGGTGCCGAGGGGGCGGCCGTCTCCGGCGCACCGGGCAGGCCCATCAGGCCCGGCATCGCCTCCGGCGGCGCCAGCAGCGTCGGCGCGGGCTCGGCCACCGGAGGCTGGACGGGAGCGGGTTGCGGGGCGGACGCGGGCGGTGCCGGCGGCAGGCCCGGGGTGCTCCTGGGCATCAGCGCGGTCGCGGCCTCGGAACCGGCCGGCGGGGGCGCGTCGGACGGCTCGGAGCCGAGCGTGCGCAGGCCCTCGGGCATCAGCATGGTCGCCGCCTCGGAGCCGGCCGGGGCGGGCCCCGGCGCGACCGGCGGAGCCGACTGCACCTGCGGCGGGACGGACGGCTCGTCGTGGCCGGGCGGTGGGGCGAGCATGGTCGGCGCGTCCCCGGCGGGCCGGTCGGAGACCGGCGGCGCGGTGAGGACGGCCGGCGGGGGCGTCGGCGGCCCGGTCGGCGGGGCCCACGAGGCGGCCTCGGCCGGGAGGCCGGTCGCCTCGGGCGCGGACTGCTCGGCCGGAGCGGGCGCCGGAACCGGAACGGGAGCCGGGGCCTGAGCCCCGCCCAGCCGCTCCGCCTCCGCCGCGATCGCCGCCGCGCCCGCCTCCTGCAACCACTGCGGCGGGCTGAGCAGGAAGGACGTCGCCTCGACGGGCCCGGGCGCGGGCTTCGCCGCCCCCGCCGGGTTGGCCGCGACCGGCCGCCCGTACACCTCCTCGTACTGCCGGACGACCTCGTTGACCGGCAGTGCGGGCCAGAGCGTGCTCGCGCCGGAGTCGCGGGCGATCACCAGCCGCGCCCCGCCCGTCGGGCCGCCCTGCTCCGGGGTCCCGTCCCCCGGCTGCACCGCCCAGCAGACGAAGCCCAGGTCGAACTCCCGGACCCGCACCTCGCGCTGCTGCGACCCCGGCACCCCGCCGTTGATCCACTCGTCGGCGAGCTCATGCGCCTGCGCGTACGTCACCACGCCCGGTTCACCCCTGTCCCCATCCTCGTCGTCCCCGTCGTCCCCGTCGTCCCGGTCACTCGCCCGGGACGGCCCGGGCGAACCCGCCGTCCACCATCAGCTCCGCGACCGTCTCCAGCTCGGGCGGGCTGCCCGCGAGCCGCAGCAGGAAGTCGTCGAAGTCCTCGCCGCAGGGCAGCAGCAGCCGCTCGACCCGGTCCTCCGGGGCCTCCGGGAGGCCGGTGTCGCGGGCGTCGTCGTACAGGTGGAACCAGACCGTGCCGATCCGGTCGCCGCGGACCTTGAGCGCGACGATGCCGCCCTGGGCGTAGGCGATGCCGAGGTAGTCCTTGGTGAGGTGGTCGCGCAGGCACTTGTTGGCGTACACGACGTCCGCCGTCCCGTACTCCTCGGTGAGGGTCAGGAACGGCTGGTCGAGCAGCATCCCCAGCTCGGTGTCGAGCGCGACCCCGACCGGGGCGCGGCCGCCGCCGAGCTTGAGGAAGCTGCGGTAGGCACCCGGCAGCCGGTAGCCGAGGCGGTCCTCGGCGCGCTGGAGCAGGTCCTCCGGGACGCTGATCGGGTCGCTGCCGTCCAGGGCCAGCGGGAAGTGCACCGGCCGGCGCTCCTGGAGCGGGCGGGTGCCGCGCTGGCCGTGGTTTGCGGCGGAGGTGGCGAGGCCGCCGTGGTGCCGCAGCAGTGCCTTGACCTCGACCGGGACGAGCTCCATCCGGCGCCAGCCGGGGGCGGCCCGGCCGGCGACGTGGTGCCAGGTCCAGCCGGGCGGGGTCGCGACGGCGGTGTGCAGGTCGGCCCAGAGCGGGTGGCCCTGGGTGAACAGCGCGGCGTTGGCCGAGACGTAGTCGGTCAGCCGCAGCTCGTCCACGCCGAGGCCCTCCGGCGGGTCGGCGACCTCGGCCGCCGCGGCGGCGTACGGGGCGAAGTCCGGGTAGCCGTGCTCGTCCACCCGGACCCCGGCGGGGTAACGCTCCGCGCGGACCGGGTCCGGGAAGTGCACCACCTGACCTGCGTATGCCGCGTTCGGTGCGGCGGCGGCGCCGGGCCGACCTGTCGTCATCTGGGAGCCCCCACTGGCTGCTGCAAAATCGGTGCGTCTGCTGGACACCAGCGTAGGGGGTCACCCTCCTGGCCGAACCCCCGCACCTACGCGTGACCAGTACGCAGCGCGGCCAGCAGGGCCTCGGCCACCCGGACCTGCTGCGCCTCGGTGATCTGCGGGTAGAGCGGGAGCGTGAGCAGTTCGCGCGCGGCCCGTTCGGCCGTCGGGAAGGCGCCCTCGCGGTGGCCGAGGGAGCGGAACGCGGGCTGGAGGTGCACGGGGACGGGGTAGTGCACACCGGCGCCGATCCCGGCGGCGTGCAGCGCGGCGAGCACCGCGTCGCGGTCCCGGCCGGGGCCGATCCGCACCGCGTACAGGTGCCAGACGTGCTCGTTGCCGGGGGCGGTGCGGGGCAGGGCGAGGCCGTCGACGCCGCCGAGCAGCGCGTCGTAGCGGGCTGCGGCGGCGCGGCGGGCGGCGTTCCAGGCGGGCAGGCGGCGGAGTTTGGCGCGCAGGACGACGGCCTGGAGGGCGTCCATCCGGGAGTTGAAGCCGAGGCGTTCGTGGGTGTACTTCTCGCGGGCACCGTGGTCGCCGATGAGCCGGACGGCGTCCGCCAGTTCGGCGTCGTCGGTGAGCACCGCACCGGCGTCGCCGTAGCCGCCGAGGTTCTTGCCGGGGTAGAAGCTGGTGGCCGTGATCCGCCCGTACGCGCCGCGCCCGTGCTGCCGGGCGCCCTGGGACTGCGCGGCGTCCTCCACCACCGGCCGTCCGTCGGCCAGTTCGAGCAGCGGGCCCATGGGGGCGAGCTGGCCGTTGAGGTGGACGGGCAGCAGCGCGACGGCCCCGGGGAGCGCGTCGGCGGCGCGCGCGGGGTCGATCAGCAGGTGCGCCGGGTCGGCGTCGACGAGCACCGGGTGCAGTCCGGCCCGCAGGACGGCCTCGGCGGTGGCGACGAAGGTGTTGGCGGGCAGCACGACGCCGCCGCCGGGCGGCAGGTCGAGGGCGCGCAGGGCGAGTTCGAGGGCGTCGGTGCCGTTGGCGGCGCCGACGCAGTGCCGGGTGCCGGTGAAGTCGGCGTACTCGCGCTCGAAACCGGCCACTTCGGGGCCCTTGACGTAGCCGCCGGACGCGAGGACGCGCTCGAAGCCGGCCCGGACCTCGGCCGCGATCTCCGCGTGGGCGGCGGCCAGGTCCACCAGCGGGATGCCGCCGGTGCCCCCGGCGCCGCCGCTCACCGGACCACGGCCCACGGGACCTCGTCGGCCCGGTCGGCCACCCCCACCGGGATGGTGACCCCGCCGAGTCGGAGGCTCAGCGAGGCCGCCTCCAGCAGCCGCAGCACCCGCACCCCCGCGCGCCCGTCGGTGAGCGGCGCGCGGCCCTCGACGATCGCGGCGGCGAACTCGGCCATCACGTTGCGCAGCGCCTCCTGTTCGACCAGCGCGGGCGCGACCATCTCACCGACGCGGTAGGAGATCAGCGCCCGGTGCCGGATCGCGTCGGTGACCTCCTCGGGCGGGGTGAGGTCCACGCCCCGGTCGTGCACGGCGAGGCGGGCCTGCGGGTTGAGGTCGTCCCAGACCAGGGTGCGCCGGGAGCCGCCGATCAGCGTGGTGCGGACCTTCGTCGGGGAGAGCCAGTTGACGTGGCAGTGGGCGAGGGCGCCGTTGCTCAGCCGGACCGTCAGGTAGGCGACGCAGGCCCGCCCGGCGCCGATCGGGTCGGCGCCCTGGGCGGACACCCCGACCGGCTCGACGCCGGGCGGCAGGACGAAGTCGAGGATGGAGAGGTCGTGCGGGGCGAGGTCCCACAGCACGTCCACGTCCGGCTGCACCAGCCCGAGGTTGATCCGTACCGAGTCGAAGAACTGGACGTCGCCGATCTCGCCGCCGTGCACGAGCTCGCGGATCCGGCGCACCGCCGGGGTGTAGCAGAAGGTGTGGTCGCACATCAGCACGAGCCCGCGCCGCTCGGCGAGTTCGACGAGCTCGGCGGCCCCGTCGGCGGAGGTGGTGATCGGCTTCTCGACCAGCACGTGCTTGCCGGCCTCCAGCGCGGCCCGGACGAGCCCGTGGTGCGCGGCGGCGGGCGCGGCCACCGCGACGGCCCCGACCCGCTCGTCCTCCAGTACCCGCCGGTACGAGGAGGTCGCGCCGACGGTGCTGTACTCCCCCAGCACCGTACGGGCCTTGGCCTCGTCGAGGTCGCAGAGCCAGTGCAGCCGCAGCGCCGGGGTGTGCTGGGCGTTGCGGACCAGCTTGGGACCCCAGTAGCCGGCGCCGACCACGGCGATGCCGACCGGCCTGGCGGGGACGGGCCGGGGCGGTTCGCCCGGGGTGGGCACGTGCCCGCCGGGCGCCTCGTTGGCGTCCCCGGCCGCGTCCGGTCCGCCGGCGCGTCCCCCGTCCCGTCCCGACGTCGGAGAAGTCATCGCACGAGCCCCCTCGCTCCGGCACCGGGCAGGCGCACCCCGGCGGCCCCAACGGTCGGCGCGGGCACCGGGTCCGGGCCCGCCGCCGGGCGTTCCGGGCGGGCGGCCGCGTCCCCTCGGCTCGCTGCCGGAACGGTACCGGCCGCCACCGGGGCACCGGGGCGGTTTCGGTAAATCGGCGGACAAGTCGTGACGGCGGCGTGCAGATTGAGCCAGTGTTCCGTCGGGACCGCATCCTGAACCCGCCGGGGCCCGGCACCCGTTCGCGCACCCCCGCACCCCGGTTGTACGGATGTCGGTGTCGTTTGACAGGCTTGCCCCCGGACCGGACCGACCAGTCCGGCCGTCAGCGCGGACGAGGAGGCAGACGCATGACCACCGGTGAGCCGGCGGGCCCGCCCGTGCTGCGCCACCTCCGCGACAGCCTGCTGCCCGCCGTCGCCGCCGCGTTGTCGCTCAAGGGCGGCGAGGTGCACACCCTGGCCGGGGACAAGTCAGCCCGGCGCCCCGTCCTGCACCCGCTGGTCGGCGAGTTCCTGGACGGCCTGCCGATCGAGCTGCGCGAGCGCTTCACCGGCCGCTGCCCGGAGGCGGTGCTGCTGTCGCAGTACCTGGCCACGGTGGACGGCAAGCGCTCCAAGCGCGCCGCCCGCAAGCCGATGAGCCTGCACGAGGCCCGCAAGGCGCTCAAGGGCTCCCGGATGACCACCGTCCGGATCCGCGAGGAGGACGACCCGGCGCACGGCACCCACGCGCCGCCGTGCCGCTCGTGCGTCCCGATGCTGGAGCACTTCACCGTGCAGAGCGTCGCGGTCGGGCCGCCCGCCCGCTGACCGCCGGCCCGCGCCGACGCCCTCCGCCGGCGCGGTGCCGCGTCCCAGCCGCCGTCCTGTCCCCGAACCACCGGAGCCCGTCCTGAATCCGCCCAGCCCGCCCCCGCCCCCGCCGGCCACCCTGCCCGTGGGCTCCCCCGGGCGGACCCGCCCGCGCTTCCCCGCCGACGTCGCCGCCGAGCTCAAGGCGGCCGGCTGGCACCCCGGCCGCTGGGAGATCCGGCGGGCCGAGGAATGGGCCGACACCCTGGTGGGTTACGGCGAGCCGACCGGCGTTCCGCACACGGTGTTCCCGGCGGCGGTGGAGGCCTGGGCCGAGTTCGGCGGCCTCGCCTTCGACCTGTCCGGCGCGGGTCGCCAGCTGGCCCGCACGCCGTTCCTGATCGACCCGATGTGCGGGCTGCACCAGCCGCGCACCCTGGCCGACCTCGGCCGCGCGCTGGGCAGCAAGGTCGCGCCGCTCGGCGAGGAGGCGCACGGACAGGCCCTGTTGGCGGTCGACGAGGAGGGCCGCGTCTACAGCCTGGATCACACGGGAGAGTGGTTCCTCGGCCACGGGATCGACCAGGCGATCACGACCCTGGTCCTCGGTACCGCCCCGGAACGGCTGCGCACCGCGGACGAGTACTAGGGACGGGCACCGCTACCGCAGACGGCACCGCTACCGCAGCGGTTCGGCGCGGACGGCCAGCCGGGAGGGCAGCACCGCCTCCACCCGGAACCCGCCGTCCGCCTCCGGCCCGGCCGAGAAGGTGCCGCCGAGCGCGATCACCCGCTCGCGCATCCCGACCAGCCCGTTGCCCCCGCTCGGCAGCTTCGCCGCGCCGAGCTCGACGCCCGGGCAGGCGTTGACGACGCTGACCCGGACCCCGTTCGGCGCGTACGCGAGCAGGACGGACACGTCGGCGCCGCCGGCGTGCTTGTGCGCATTGGTCAGGCCCTCCTGGACCACCCGGTACGCGGTCTGCTCGGCCTCGCCGGTGAACTGCTGCCGGCTGCCGCTGACCGTCAGGGTGACCGCCATCCCGGCCGCCCGGGACTGGTCGACCAGCCGCGGCAGCGCGGCCAGCGAGTCCGGTTCGGCCGGGCGCTCGTCGTCCATCCGCAGCACGCCGAGGATCTCCCGCAGCTCGTTGAGCGCCTGCCGGCCGACCTCGCCCATCAGCTTGGCGCTCTGCGCGGCCTTCTGCGGGTCCTTCGCGGCGATCCGCTCCAGCGCCCCCGCGTGCACCACCATCAGCGAGACCCGGTGTGCGACCACGTCGTGCATCTCGCGGGCGATCCGCGTGCGCTCCTCCAGCCGGGCCCGGCGGGCGCGTTCCTGGGCCTGTTCGGCCAGCAGGTCCAGCTCGGTCTCCAGGCCGTGCGCGCGGTCCTTGAGCGACTCGATGAGCCGCCTGCGCGCACCCACGTAGAGGCCGGTCACCACCGGCGGGACGGTCAGGCCGACCGCCACCAGGACGGCCACCAGCACCTGCACCCAGAGCGGCGTCGGGTCCGGGGGGCCGTCGCGGCCGGGCAGGAGCATCGACACCAGCATGACGGTGACGGCCTCCGCGAAGGCCAGCGCCGACAGCGCGACCACCCGCCGGCGCCGCGAGGGCCACTCCCAGGTCGCGGCCAGCGTGTACAGGGCCACCACGAGCAGCACGACGCCGAGCATCCCCGGCATCGCCACCAGCGTCACCAGCACCGGCACGGCCGGCCAGCGCCGGCGCAGCACCAGCGAGCCGCCCGCCAGCGCGCCGAGCACGGCGATGCCGGCCGCGCCGGCGGCGCTCAGGTGCGCGCGGGCGGAGAGGAAGGCGATGGTGCTGAGCGAGCACTCCACCGCGGCCAGCAGCGCCAGCCCGATGTCGAGGAATGCGCTGCGCGGCCGTTCCCACCACCAGAACGACCGGACCGGCGCGCGCTCCCCAGGCGACTTGCTCATGCCCGACAGCCTAAGGCGCAACCCCGTCCCCTCCCCACCGGGATGGCCCCGGTAACTTCCCCAGACCTTGAAGTGGTCCAGACCACATGGCGGCCGCGGTGATCCTGTCCGCCATCCGGCCACCTCGCGGACACCGACCTCCCCGACACCTATGCTGGTCGCGTCGGACAGCGCGGTCCGCACGCGTCACACCTGCCACACGCGGGCGGACCTGTGACGATGAGCCGTTGCCGAACCCCACCACCACAGGGAGCCCAGCCGTGACCGCTCCGGTCCCCAACCCGGCCGACAGCCCCACCTCCGTCGCCGCCGCCGGCCCAGACGCAGACAACGCGGCCCTGCGCGCGGACATCCGCCGCCTCGGCGACCTGCTCGGCGAAACGCTGGTCCGTCAGGAGGGCCCCCAGCTACTGGGCCTGGTCGAACAGGTCCGCCTGCTCAGCCGCACGGACGGCGAGGCCACCGCCGAACTCCTCTCCGGCATCGACCTGGAGACCGCGGCGAAGCTCGTCCGCGCCTTCTCCACCTACTTCCACCTCGCCAACGTCACCGAGCAGGTGCACCGCGGCCGGGAGTTCGCCACCCGCCGCGCCCGGGAGGGCTCGCTGCTCGCGCAGACCGCCGACCAGCTCGCCGACGCCGACCCCAAGCACCTCCAGGACACCCTGGCCCACCTCGCGGTCCGTCCGGTCTTCACCGCGCACCCCACCGAGGCCGCCCGCCGCAGCGTCCTCAACAAGCTCCGCCGGATCGGCGAACTCCTCGACCGCATCCACCGCGAGCAGCTCAGCTCCGGCCTCGCCGCCGCCGGCCCGGCCCGCACCTCCAGCGCCAAGCGCTCCGCCGACCGCCGCCTGGCCGAGGTCATCGACCTGCTCTGGCAGACCGATGAGCTGCGCATCGCCCGCCCCGAGCCCACCGACGAGGCCCGCAACGCCGTCTACTACCTGGACGAGCTCTACCGCGAGGCCGTCCCCGAGGTCCTGGAGGAGCTGCAGGAGGAGCTCGCCCGGGTCGGCCTCAGCCTGCCCGACGGCGTCCGCCCGCTCACCTTCGGCACCTGGATCGGCGGCGACCGCGACGGCAACCCCAACGTCACCCCGCAGGTCACCTGGGACGTCCTCAACCTCCAGCACGAGTACGGCATCAAGGACGCGCTCGCCGCGATCGACGACCTGCGCAACACGCTCTCCACCTCCGAGCGGCTGGCCGGCGCCTCGGCCGAGCTGCTCGCCTCGCTCAACACCGACCTGCACCTGCTCCCCGAACTCAGCCCGCGCTACAAGCGGATGAACGCCGAGGAGCCCTACCGCCTCAAGGCCACCTGCATCCGGCTCAAGCTGGAGAACACCCGCGAGCGCCTGGCCGGCGGCACCCCGCACGTCGAGGGCCGCGACTACCTCGGCACCCGCGAACTCATCGCCGACCTGCGCCTGATCCAGGAGTCGCTGCGCGCCCACCGCGGCGAGCTCATCGCCGACGGGCGCCTCGCCCGCGCGATCCGCACCATCGAGGCCTTCGGCCTCCAGCTCGCCACCATGGACGTCCGCGAGCACGCCGAGGCCCACCACCACGCGCTCGGCCAGCTCTTCGACCGCCTCGGCGAGGAGGCCTGGCGCTACGCCGACATGCCCCGCGAGTACCGCCAGCGGCTGCTCGCCAAGGAGCTCCGCTCGCGCCGCCCGCTCGCCCCCACCCCGGCCCCGCTGGACGAGGCCGGCACCAAGACCCTCGGCGTCTTCAACACCATCCGCCAGGGCTTCGAGCGCTTCGGCGACGAGATCGTCGAGAGCTACATCATCTCCATGTGCCAGGGCGCCGACGACGTCTTCGCCGCCACCGTCCTGGCCCGCGAGGCCGGCCTGATCGACCTGCACGGCGGCATCGCGAAGATCGGCATCGTGCCGCTCCTGGAGACCACCGACGAGCTCCAGCAGGCCGACCGCATCCTCGACGAGATGCTCTCCGACCCCTCCTACCGGCTGCTCGTCTCGCTGCGCGGCGACGTCCAGGAGGTCATGCTCGGCTACTCCGACTCCTCCAAGTTCGGCGGCATCACCACCTCCCAGTGGGAGATCCACCGCGCCCAGCGCCGGCTGCGCGACGTCGCCCACCGCTACGGCATCCGGCTGCGCCTGTTCCACGGCCGCGGCGGCACCGTCGGCCGCGGCGGCGGCCCCTCGCACGAGGCCATCCTGGCCCAGCCGTGGGGCACCCTGGAGGGCGAGATCAAGGTCACCGAGCAGGGCGAGGTCATCTCCGACAAGTACCTGCTGCCCTCCCTCGCCCGGGAGAACCTCGAACTGACCATCTCCGCGACGCTCTCCGCCTCCGCGCTGCACACCGCCCCGCGCCAGGCCCCCGAGGAGCTGGCCCGCTGGGACGCCGCGATGGACCGGGTGTCCGAGGCCGCCCACACCGCCTACCGCGCCCTGGTCGAGCAGGAGGACCTGCCGAAGTACTTCTTCGCCTCGACCCCGGTCGACCAGCTCGCGTCCCTGCACCTGGGCTCCCGCCCGTCCCGCCGCCCCGACTCCGGCGCCGGCCTGGACGGACTGCGCGCCATCCCGTGGGTGTTCGGCTGGACCCAGTCCCGCCAGATCGTCCCCGGCTGGTACGGCGTCGGCTCCGGCCTCGCCGCCGCCCGCGCGGCCGGCCTCGGCGACGTGCTGGACGAGATGCACGGGCAGTGGCACTTCTTCCGCAACTTCCTGTCCAACGTCGCCATGACGCTGGCCAAGACCGACCTGCGGATCGCCCGCCACTACGTCGAGCAGCTGGTGCCGGCCGACCTCCAGCACGTCTTCGACCAGATCGTCGCCGAGCACGAGCTCACCCTGCGCGAGGTGCTGCGGCTCACCGGCGAGAGCGAACTGCTGGAGCACAACCCGGTGCTGAAGCAGACCTTCACCGTCCGCGACGCCTACCTCGACCCGATCTCCTACCTCCAGGTCGCGCTGCTGCGCCGCCAGCGCGAGGAGGTCGCGGCCGGACGCCAGGAGGACCCGCTGCGCGCCCGCGCGCTCCTGCTGACCGTCAACGGCATCGCCGCCGGCCTGCGCAACACCGGCTGACGGCAGACGCGTCGAAGGGGCCGGTGTCCACCCCGTCGGACACCGGCCCCTTCGCTCGCGCTCCGCTAACGGACCTCGACCACCAGGGAGCCGTACTTCGCCTTGATCTCCGGACCGGCGGACTCCCACTGCGGGGTGTCGACCACCAGCCCGGAGCCGTCGTTGGCGACCTGCGCGGCCAGCTGTACCCCCTTGTCCTGCCAGTACCCGCGATCGGAGTTGATCCGGTCCGCGAGCCGGCGCTGTTCGTCGAGCGATCCGGCCGCGTCGGTGAACCGCAGCTTCACCGCGGGCCAGTCGGCCAGCACCCGCGCCACGGCGGCATCGAGGTCACCGCTGCCCGGGACCCGCATCACGTAGAGGACGGCGCTCTGCGGGTCGTGGCAGACGCCGAAGTAGTGGTCCCGGTAGCCGTCCGACGCCATCCGGTCGACGGCCTCGGCCGCCCGCACCAGGTCGATCTGCACCGACTGGGCCGACGACAGCGGCGACGGCGAGCCCGACGCCGTCGGGGTGAACCGGATCGTCGGTGGCGGGACCGGCGGCCCGCTCGAAACCGGCCGCCCCGACGACGGGACGACGGACGACGGCGTGAACGAGGGCGGCGGCGCGGTCGGGTGGAAATGCATGCCCGGCGTCCGCAGCGAGGACGGCCCCGCGTTGCAGCCGAAGATCATCTCCTGCCCTCTGACCCAGGTCCGTCCGGCCGACGGCGACGCCGCTCCTCCCGCCGGCGCCCCGGCCGGTCCTCCGCCAACGCCCACGCCCTCCCCGGAGGACGTCCCCCCGCCGCCCAGCTGCGTCAGCGCCCCGGCACCGACGGCCAGCACCGCGACCGCCGTCACGCCCCGCACCGCGCCCTGCTGCCGCGCCCGCCTCCGCCCGGCCGCCTTGAGCGCGGCCAGCGGAGGGCTGCCGCCCACCGCCGCAGCCCGCAGCCCGAGCCGGCGGGCCAGCTCCTCCTCGAACCCGTCCTCAGCGCTCACGTCCCACCAACTCCTTAGCCGGTTCCAGTTCCTGCCGAAGCGTCCTGACCGCCCGCGCCAGGTGGGTCTTGACCGTCGCCACCGTGCAGCCCAGTTCCTCCGCCACCTGCGCCACCGGCAGGTCGACGTAGTACCGCAGCACCACCGCCGCGCGCTGGCGCCGCGGCAGTGCGCCCAGGGCCGCCGCCAACTCCTCGTCCCGCTCGGCCTCCTGGGCCGCCGGCCCGTCCGGCAGTGCGGAGGTCAGCACCTCGCGCCTGGTCCGGCGCCACCGCGAGACGTGTGTGCGGATCATCGTCCGGCGCACGTACCCCTCCGTCGCCGCCGGCTCCCGGATGGCCGACCGCTTGGCGTACACCCGCGCCAACGCGTCGTGCAGCAGGTCCCGGGCGTCGTGGACGTCGCCGGTGATCAGGAAGGCACTGCGCAGCAACGCCTGGTACCGCGCCGCGACGAACTCGTCGAACGGGTCCCCGTCGACGCCCCCCGGGCTCATCGATTCGCGCTTCATACCCACAGGACGCCCCGCCCGGCGGAAACGGATGACAAGCCGGCGCCCGGATTCCGGGCACGCGAAAGGGCCGGGGCCCACGTTGCGTGGACCCCGGCCCCGTGAGCCGTTCTTCCCCCTACTCGGGCGATCCGCCGGCGCGATGGCGCTTGAGCCACAGCGCGGCACCGCCGGCCACGACCACCAGGCCGCCGCCGACCGCCAGCAGTCCGGCGTCCGGCCCGACCGAATCGCCGAGCACCGGCGCGAACTGGGCCGCCGCAGGCTCCGGCGACGCCGCCTGGTCGGGCTCCGCCACCGGATCGGCGTGCGCCACGCCGCTGGACAGCAGCATCCCCGCCGCCCCCAGCGCACCGGCCGTTCCCATCCGCCGGCCGAACCGCCGCAACCGCATCACCCGGATCCGCCGCAGTCGGCGGACCGGACGCAATCTCCGCATCGAGCAACTCCCCAGGACCCGTTCGCGTATCGGGACCGACGCTATCCGATCGCGCACGGGGTTCTCACACCTATTCAGGTGTGGAACGTCAAGCGTTGTACGACTGTTGCCGACCCGGCGCGCCGCCTTGACCCCCGGTCACACCCTCAGGAGTTGTACGTCCCCTGCGCCCGCTCCAGGCCCTCCGACAGCAGGGCCTCCACCGCGTCCGCCGAGCGGTCGACGAACCACTCCAGTTCCTTGCGCTCGGTGGCGGAGAAGTCCTTGAGGACGAAGTCCGCGACCTCCATCCGGCCCGGCGGGCGGCCGATGCCGCAGCGGATCCGGTGGTAGTCGGGCCCGAGCGACTTGGTGATCGACTTCAGGCCGTTGTGCCCGTTGTCGCCGCCGCCGAGCTTGAGCCGCAGCGTCGCGTAGTCGATGTCCAGTTCGTCGTGGACCGCCACGATCCCGGCTGCCGGGACCTTGTAGAAGTCACGCAGCGCCGTCACCGGACCGCCGGACAGGTTCATGAACGACATCGGCTTGGCGAGCACGACCCGCTTGCCGACCAGCCGCCCTTCGGCCACCTGCGCCCGGCTCTTGTGCGCCTTGAACTTGGCGCCCATCCGCTGCGCCAGCAGGTCGACCACCATGAAGCCGATGTTGTGCCGGTTCCGGGCGTACTGCTCGCCCGGGTTCCCCAGCCCGACGACCAGCCACGGCCCCTCGTACGCCTCTTCCGCCATGTCTCCACTCCTCACCATCGCGCTCCACGCCATCTTCCCGGACGCACCGCTGCCCCGGCCGCTCCAGCGGGAGCGACCGGGGCAGCGGTCTCAAGCAGTCGTCAGCGCGAGGCTCAGGCCTCGGCGCCCTCGGCCTCGGCGGCCTCCTCGGCCGGGGCGGCCTGGGCGGCGATGACCTGCAGCACGACGGCGTCGGCGTCGACGGCCAGGGTGACGCCGGCCGGCAGGGCGATGTCCTTGGCGTGGACGGAGGCACCGGCCTCCAGGCCCTCGACCGAGACGGTGACGGCCTCGGGCAGGTGGGTGGCCTCAGCCTCGATCGGCAGGGCCTGCAGGACGTGCTCCAGCAGGTTGCCGCCCGGGGCCAGCTCGCCCTCGGTGTGGACCGGGATCTCGACGGTGACCTTCTCGCCGCGCTTCACGAGCAGCAGGTCGACGTGCTCGATGGTGCGCTTGATGGCCTCGCGCTGGACGGCCTTCGGCAGGACGTACTCGTCCTTGCCCTCGATCGGGACGACCAGCAGGGCGTTCGGGGTCTTGAGCGCCATCATCAGGTCGTGGCCGGGCAGGTTCAGGTGAACCGGGGCGTGGCCGTGGCCGTAGACGACACCGGGGACGAAACCGGCGCGGCGGGCGCGGCGGGCGGCACCCTTGCCGAACTCGGTACGGGTCTCAGCGGCAAGGCGGATCTCGGACACGACTGCACTCCTCGTGAAGAACGGCGCGGGGGTGCAGGCAACGCGAAAAACCGCCGGGACCACACCCTCAGTACGTTGGGGGTCACTCGGCGGCAACGACCTCTGCCAGGGTCCGGGGAACCGGCACCGGCAGCGCGTCGATCACGGAGCGGGCACCCTTCGAACGGGCACACGGCATCCCTCGCCGAGCAGTTTCACGAGTCTAACCGCACCTGCGCCCTCCCGCGAAATCGGCGGCGGCCCCGGCCCGTTCCGGACCGGGGCCGCCTGCGCGGGCCTTCGTCAGTGCACGCCCTCGAAGAGGCTCGTGACCGAACCCTCCTCGAACACCTCGCGGATCGCGGCGGCGATCGACGGGGCGATGGACAGCGTGGTGATCTTGTCCAGCTGGAGCTGGGCGGGGGTCGGCAGCGTGTTGGTGAACACGAACTCGCTGACCCGGGAGTTCTTCAGGCGGTCCGCGGCCGGGCCCGAGAGCACGCCGTGGGTGGCGGCGACCAGGACGTCCGCGGCACCGTTGTCGAACAGCGCGTCGGCGGCGGCGCAGATCGTGCCGGCGGTGTCGATCATGTCGTCGACCAGGACGCAGACCCGGCCCTTGACGTCACCGACGACCTCGGCCGACAGGATCGTGTTGGCCTGGGTCATGTCGCGGCGCTTGTGGATGATCGCCAGCGGCGCGTTCAGGCGGTCGCACCACTGGTCGGCCACCTTCACCCGGCCGGCGTCCGGCGAGACGATCGTCAGCTTGGAGCGGTCGACCCGCTCGCCCACGTAGTCGGCCAGCAGGGGCAGCGCGAACAGGTGGTCGACCGGGCCGTCGAAGAAGCCCTGGATCTGCGCGGTGTGCAGGTCCACGGCCATCAGGCGGTCGGCGCCGGCCTGGCGCAGCAGGTCGGCGACCAGGCGGGCCGAGATGGGCTCGCGGCCGAGGTGCTTCTTGTCCTGGCGGGCGTAGCCGTAGAACGGCAGGATCGCGGTGATGCTCTTGGCGGAGGCCCGCTTCAGAGCGTCGATCATGATCAGCTGCTCCATGATCCACTGGTTGATGGGAGCCGTGTGGCTCTGCATCACGAAGCAGTCCGCACCGCGCGCGGAGTCCAGGAAGCGGACGTAGATCTCGCCGTTGGCGAAGTCCAGGGCCTTGGTCGGGACCAGCTCGGTCCCCAGCGCCGCGGCCACCTCCTTCGCCAGCTCCGGGTGGGCACGGCCGGAGAAGAGCTTCAGTTTCTTCTCACCCGACGTCGTGATCCCGCTCACTGCACCGTCTCCTCGCGTTGCGGACGCTGAACCCCGACCATCCAACGCGAGCAGGCGCAGCCCGCACGCAAGATGGGTTCGGGGAATGTCGGTACGCCTGGACACGGGCGGTAAGCCCAGTGGCGCACGTATGTCCCCAAGGTTACGCGCCCGCGCAGAAACCGTCCGCCCCGGGACCGCCCCTCGGACGCCCGCGCGTCCCGTCAGGCCTCAGCCGCCCCGTCCGTCGCAACCTTCGCGGCCTGCGCCGATGCGGTCCCGGGGCGCTTGCGCTCCACCCAGCCCTCGATGTTGCGCTGCTGCGCCCGGCTCACGCCGAGCGCGCCCGGCGGGACGTCGGAGGTGATGACGGAGCCGGCCGCGGTGTAGGCGCCGTCACCGATCGTGACCGGTGCGATGAACATGTTGTCCGAGCCGGTCCGGCAGTGCGCGCCGATGACCGTGCGGTGCTTGTTGACGCCGTCGTAGTTCACCGTGACGGAGGCCGCGCCGACATTGGTGCCCTCGCCGATGGTGGCGTCGCCGATGTACGACAGGTGCGGCACCTTGGCGCCCTCGCCGAGCTCGGAGTTCTTGACCTCGACGTAGGTGCCGACCTTCGCCTTGCGGAGCAGCTTCGCGCCCGGGCGCAGGTAGGCGTACGGGCCGGCGCTGGCCAGCTCGCCCACCTCGGCACGGTCGGCCGTGGTGTTGCTCACAACGGCGCCGGCGCCGACCCGGGTGTCCCGCAGGGTCGAGTTCGGACCGACCTCGCAGCCCTCGCCGAGGTGGGTGGCGCCCTGCAGCTGGGTGTTCGGCAGCACGACGGCGTCCGCCTCGTACGTCACCTGGACGTCGATCCAGGTCGTCGCCGGGTCGACCACGGTGACGCCCTCGCGCATCGCGCGCTCCAGCAGGCGGTCGTTGAGCAGGCGGCGGGCCTGGGCGAGCTGCACGCGGTCGTTGATGCCGAGGATGTCCCGGGGGTCCTCGGCCACGACGGCGCCGACGCGGTGCCCGGCCTCGCGCAGGATCCGCAGGGTGTCGGTCAGGTACTCCTCGCCCTGCGAGTTGTCCGTGGTCAGCTCGGCCAGCGCGGCGGTCAGCAGCTTGGCGTCGAAGGCGAAGACCCCGGAGTTGATCTCGGTGATCAGGCGCTGGGTGTCGGTGGCGTCCTTCTCCTCGACGATCGCGGCCACCGAGCGGTCCTCGTCGCGCAGGATCCGGCCGTAGCCGAACGGCTCGGGCACGACGGCGGTCAGCACGGTGACGCCGTTCTCCTGCTCGGCGTGCGCCCTGGCCAGGCGCCGCAGCGTCGCCCCGGTCAGCAGCGGCGAGTCGCCGGCGGTGATGATCACGGTGCCGTCCAGCACCACGCCGTCGGCGGCGAGCGCCTCCAGCGCCGTGCGCACCGCGTGGCCGGTGCCGTTCTGCTCGTGCTGGACGACCGGGCGGGCGGCCGGGTAGAGCGCCGCGAGGTGCTCCTCGACCTGCTCCCGCTGGTGGCCGACGACGACGACCAGCTGCCCCGGCGTCAACTCCTGCGCCGCCGAGACGGCGTGACCGACCAGTGTCCGTCCGCACACCTCGTGCAGCACCTTGGGCAGCTTGTTCGACTTCATCCGTGTCCCGCCACCGGCGGCAAGAACGACAACGGCGGCAAGCGAATTGGCACCCATGCGGGGAGGCTCCTCGGTCGGTTCACAGAGAGGGCAGAGCGGCCAGGGGCGAGGATCCGCACATAAGCCCTGGCGGTTCGAGGATAGTGCGAGGAAAGTGACCGAAAAGCCACCCCCTGGCCCGCCGCAATACCGGGCCGGGGCCACTCAGATTGCTCCCGGAGGAGGATTCGAACCCCCATAAGCTGGACCAAAACCAGCTGTCCTGCCCTTAGACGATCCGGGACCGGCACGCCGGCCCGAAGGTCGCCGGAGGCGCGCTGGGGCAAGACTACGGGGAATGCGGCTCCACATCTACCTCCATGGGCCGACCCGCGCCCGCCGGCGCACGGTCCGCCTCCGGCGCGCGTGACGCTCCGCCGCACGGGCGGCGGTTCATCCATCCAGTCGGGTGAATTCACTCAAACGCCGGGCGGCGGTGTGTTCCCTTCGCCGCGGAGCGCAACCTACGATGCCGTAGGTTACGGCACCGTAGCCTTCCCACCCCGCCCGCCGAGGGCCCCCGCCGAGGGACGAGAACATGACCATCCAGGCCGGTGAGGCGCGCGCCGGTTCCGCCGCGCCGCCCAGCGACTCCTCCGAACCGTCCCCCGCGATGCTGCCCGCCACCCGTGGCGGGGAGCGCCAGGGCCTCGCCGAGCGCCTCGCGCTCGCCCTCTTCATCGTCGTGCCGTTCGCGGCCCTGCTGGCGGCCGTCCCGGTCGCCTGGGGCCGGGGCCTCGGCTGGACGGACGTGGCGGTCACCGTCGCCATGTACTTCCTCACCTGCCACGGCATCACCGTCGGCTACCACCGCTACTTCACCCACGGCGCCTTCAAGGCCGGCCGCCGGATGCGCCTCGCCCTCGCCGTCGCGGGCAGCCTCGCCGTCGAGGGCCCGCTGGTGCGCTGGGTGGCCGACCACCGCAAGCACCACCGCTTCAGCGACAAGGACGGCGACCCGCACTCGCCGTGGCGCTACGGGGAGAGCCTGCCTGCGCTGCTGAAGGGCCTGTGGTGGGCACACATGGGCTGGATGTTCGACGAGGAGCAGACCCCGCAGGCCAAGTACGCGCCGGACCTCGTCAACGACCCGGCGCTGCGGCGGATCTCCCGGCTGTTCTGGCTCTGGACGTCGATCTCCCTGCTGCTGCCCCCGCTGGTCGGCGGGCTGGTGACGCTGTCCTGGCAGGGCGCGCTGTCCGCTTTCTTCTGGGGCTCGCTGGTCCGGGTCGCACTGCTGCACCACGTGACCTGGTCGATCAACTCGATCTGCCACGCCGTCGGCCGCCGCCCGTTCCGCTCCCGGGACCGCTCGGGCAACGTCTGGTGGCTGGCCGTCCTCTCCTGCGGCGAGTCCTGGCACAACCTGCACCACGCCGACCCGACCTCCGCCCGGCACGGCGTCCTGCGCGGACAGATCGACTCCTCGGCCCGACTGATCCGCTGGTTCGAGCTGGCCGGCTGGGTCCGGGACGTCCGCTGGCCGGACGCGCAGCGGATCGCCGCCCGCCGCGCCGCATGAGGGCGCGCTTCCAGCATGATGTAGGGGTGAACGGGAGCAGCGCAGACAGCACAGGCGGTCACGACGGAACGCGGACGGACGCGGCGCCCGGAGCGGCGCAGGCCCGTCCGCGTGCCGCTGCCCCGGTGGAGGGGGCCGCGCCCCGGGGTGCGGCAGCGCCGGGGCCGCGCCGCCGCGGCGGGCGGGTGCGGATGACCGGCAAGCAGCGGCGCGAGCAGTTGCTGGAGATCGGCCGGACGGTCTTCGCGGAGCGCGGCTACGACGGCACGTCGGTGGAGGAGATCGCCGAGCGGGCCGGGGTGTCGAAGCCGGTGGTGTACGAGCACTTCGGCGGCAAGGAGGGGCTGTACGCGGTGGTGGTGGACCGCGAGATGCAGCTCCTGCTGGACATGGTCACCGGGGCGCTGACCGGCGGGCACTCGCGCGAGCTCCTGGAGCAGGCCGCGTTCGCGCTGATGGACTACATCGACACCTCGACGGACGGCTTCCGGATCCTCGTCCGGGACTCGCCGGTGGCCCAGTCGACGGGCACCTTCGCCTCGCTGATCAGCGACATCGCGACGCAGGTGGAGGACATCCTCGGGCTCGAGTTCAAGTCCCGCGGGTTCGACCCGCGACTGGCCCCGATGTACTCGCAGATGCTGGTCGGGATGGTCGCGCTGACCGGGCAGTGGTGGCTCGAGGTCCGCAAGCCGGACAAGGCTCAGGTCGCGGCGCACCTGGTGAACCTGGCCTGGCACGGGCTGGAGGGCCTGGAGCGGCACCCGAACCTGGTCGGCGAGCGCAAGCTCTGACCTGCCGCGCCGACCGGGTTCCGCCTGCCCGCCCGCCTACCGCCTCGTCGCGACCGCGAAGATCCGCCGGAACGGGAAGACCGTGCCGTGCGGCCCGGCCGGGTAGGCCTCGCGCAGGAGCGCCCCGTACTCGGCGAGGAAGGCGGCCCGCCGCTCCGGGTCGGCGAGCCGGCCGAGCACGGGCCGCAGGGCGGTGCCCTTGACCCACTCCAGGACGGGATCCGGGCCGGTCAGCAGCGTGCTGTAGGTGGTCTCCCAGACGTCGGCGGCGCAGCCGGCCCCGGCGAGTACGTCGAGGTACCGCCCGGGCTCGTGGACGCCGCTGCGGGTGGCGTCGTCGCCCAGGACGTCGGCCCAGCGCGGACTGCGGCGCAGCCCGGCGAGCAGCGTGTGGCTGGGCGCGTCGAAGTTGCCGGGCACCTGGAAGGCGATGACGCCGCCCGGCCTGAGCGCCTCGGCCCAGCGCGGCAGCAGCGCCAGGTGGCCGTCGGTCCGTTCCTCCTCGCCCGCCTGCGGCCAGGAGGAACCCTGTCGGGGCCGGCGCTTCTCCACGTTGATCCATTGCAGGGCCGCGTTGGAGACGATCAGGTCGGGCCTGGCCGGGGCCGGGTCGTACTCCGCGGCGTCGGCGAGGACGTACGCGGCGCTCGGCTCGCCCTGCGTACGGGCGGCCTCCAGCATCGGGGCGGAGTTGTCGACGCCGGTGATCCGGGCCTGCGGCCAGCGCTCGCGCACGACGGCGGTGGAGTTGCCGGGCCCGCAGCCGATGTCCAGGATCGTCGCGGCGGGCTCGTGCGGCAGGGCGGGGACGCGGGCGAGCAGATCACGCAGCGGACGCGTCCGTTCGTCGGCGAAGCGCAGGTACTGGGCCGGGTCCCAGGTGGGAGCGGGCATGGCACACCTCGAAAGTATCTCGACATCAAGATATCCGCTTTTAGCCTCGCTGGCACATTTCTCGATGTCAAGAGACTTCACATCGACACATCCACCGATACACTGATCGTCATGGAGGACGAGGTCGACAGGCTGGTCGCAGCATGGCGCCGGGAGCGCCCCGACCTCGACGTGGAGCCGCTCGAGGTGCTCAGCCGGGTCAGCCGGCTCGCCCGGCACCTGGACCGTGCGCGCCGCACCGCCTTCGCCGAGCACGGCCTGGAGCCCTGGGAGTTCGACGTCCTGACGGCCCTGCGGCGCGCCGGCTCCCCCTACCAGCTCTCCCCCGGGCAGCTGCTCACCCAGACCCTCGTCACGTCCGGCACCATGACCAACCGGATCGACCGGCTCACCGGCAAGGGCCTGGTCAAGCGCCTGCCCGACCCGGACGACCGCCGCGGCGTCCTGGTCCGCCTGACCGACGACGGCCGCGACCGCGCCGACCAGGCCCTCGCCGGACTGCTCGCCCACGAGCGCGAACTCCTCGCCCAGCTCACCGCCGCCCAGCAGGGCGAACTGGCCGGCCTGCTACGGCTGCTGGTCGCCCCCTTCGACAACATCCCGGGCTGACCGGCCGGTCGGACCGCCCCGGCCCCGGCCAGGCTCAGCTGGTGGAGGCGACGGGCGGCGGCGCGGCGGGCTCCGCGGGGCTGACTCCCGCCCTGCGGGCGACCGCGACGGCGGCCAGGGTCGAGTGCACGCCGAGCTTCCCGAGCACGTTCTGCATGTGCGTGCGGACGGTGTGCGGGGACAGGTAGAGCCGCTCCGCGACCGCCTGCCGGCCCAGGCCCGCGACCATGCAGCGCAGGATCTGCTTCTCGCGCGGGGTGAGCGTGTCCACCAGGCGCTCGCTCTCGGTGCGGTCGCGCCGGGCGGTGGTCAGCTCCCGGATCACCCCCGTGAGCAGCGCCGGCGGCAGGTGCGTCTCGTCGCGCAGCACGCCGCGCACGACGGCGAGCAGCCGCGCGAGCGAACTCTCCTTCGCCACCCAGCCGGTGGCGCCCGCGTGCAGGGCCCGGGCGGCGCGGTGCGGGTCGTCGGCGGTGGCCAGGACGATCGCGCGCAGCCCCGGGTGGCTGCGGCGGACCCTGCCGAGCAGCGTGATCCCGTCCGGCGGCGGGGCGACCGGCCGCAGCTGGTCGGTGCGCACGTGCTCGGTGCGGACGTGCTCGGCGCGCTGGGGATCGGGCCGCAGCGGATCCGCCGAGCGCCCGCCCGGGCCCGTCGGCGGCACGGCCGGGCGGCGCGGCGCCACCACGGGGGGCGGGCGCCGGCGGCCCGGGTCCAGCGGCTCGGGTCCCGCGCGAACGGGCTTGCGCGGGCCCGGCGGCACGGCCGCCTCGGAGCCCAGGTCGGCGTCGATCAGGACGACGTCGAAGGCCCGGCCCTCGACGGCGGCGCGCTCCAGGGCGCGCTCGGCGGCGGCCGCGCTGCCCGCCGCGCCCACCTCGACGTCGGGCTCGGCGGCGAGCGCCGCGGCCAGGGCCTCGGCGAAGATCCGGTGGTCGTCGACCACCAGGACGCGGATCCGCCCCATCGTCACTACCCCCCTGCTCAGACCGGCCCGAGCCCGGGGCGGGGACCGGCCCCGGCGCCCGCGGATGCGGCACTCCGTTCCGCCCGCCCACCGGTGGCCGGCGGGGCCGGACGCGCGCCGCCCCCAACCGGTACCGCATTCAGCGTACGGGCCTGGGGACGCGCTCGTGGCGGTTTGGTGAAGTTCCGTCAGGAGGTGCGCACGTGAATGGATTCGATCCGTCCGCGCCGTCTTCCGACCGGTGTCGCGGGCGCGTGCCGGAGAAGCGCCGAGGCGCCGCCCCGGGAGGCCGGGGCGGCGCCTGCGGTTCGGTCGGGCCCAGCCGGATTACAGGCCGTTCTTCTCCAGCGTGAACTTCCAGGCGTCGGCGACGATGTCGTCCAGGTTCGGACGGCGCGGCGTCCAGCCGAGGGCGTCGTGGGCGCGCTCGGCGGAGGCCACCAGCACCGCCGGGTCGCCGGCGCGGCGCCCGGAGACCTGCACCGGGATCTCGCGGCCGGTGACGCGCTTGACCGACTCGATCACCTCGCGCACCGAGAAGCCGCTGCCGTTGCCCAGGTTGCAGATCAGGTGCTCGCCCGGCTTGGCGGCGTCCAGCGCCAGCAGGTGCGCGTCGGCCAGGTCGGCGACGTGGATGTAGTCGCGGATGCAGGTGCCGTCCGGGGTCGGGTAGTCGTCGCCGTACACCGCGATGTGCGGGCGCTGGCCCAGCGCGGCCTGGAAGACCAGCGGGATCAGGTGCGACTCGGGGTCGTGCCGCTCGCCGTAGGCGCCGTAGGCGCCGGCCACGTTGAAGTAGCGCAGCGACACGGCGGCCAGGCCGTGGGCGACGGCCTCGCTGGTGATCAGGTGGTCGACGGCGAGCTTGGTGGCGCCGTAGGTGTTGGTCGGCGCGGTGCGGGCGGTCTCGGCGATCGGCACGACCTCCGGCTCACCGTAGGTGGCGGCGGTCGAGGAGAACACCAGCTTGCGCACGCCGGCCTCGCGCATCGCGCCGACCAGCTCCAGCGAGCCGGCCACGTTGTTGCGCCAGTACTTCTCCGGGTCCGCGACCGACTCGCCGACCTGCGAGGAGGCGGCGAAGTGCAGCACGCCGTCGAAGGAGCCGTCCAGCACCTTGCCGGCCTCCTGGATCCGGCCCTCGACGAACTCGGCACCGGCCGGCACGCCCTCGCGGAAACCCGTCGAGAGGTCGTCCAGGACGGTCACCTGGTGCCCCGCCTCCAGCAGGTGGGCGGCCACCACACTGCCGACGTAGCCGGCGCCACCCGTGACCAGGTACTTACTCATGATGAGACCTCCAGCGGGCGATGGGCCGCCGGATCGGCGGCGCCATCGGAAACGTGCGAACGACTGGCGCCTATTCTCCCTGCCCTCCGGGGGTGCTCCGGACCACGGTCCGCGGTCTCCGCGACCGCTCTCCGCAGCTCCCTCCGGTGACCTCCATCGCCCTCCGTCGCCGTCAGTCGGAGGCCATCCGCTCCAGCAGACCGGTCCTCGCGGCCACCGCCGCCGCCTCCAGCCGGGTCCGCGCGCCCAGCTTCATCAGCACCCGCTGGACGTGCGTCCGGGCCGTGCTCGCGGCGATCCGCATCCCGGCGGCGATCGCCGCGGTGTCCTCGCCGTCCGCGATCCGGGCCAGCACCTGCACCTCACGGCGGGTCAGCAGGCGCAGCAGCCGGACGGCTTCGTCGTCCGGTTCGGCGGCCGGCCGCAGCAGCTGGTCGAAGGCCCCCCGCAGCACGTCCACGGCCACCGCCGCCTCGCCCGCCCGGGCCCGCCCGATCGCCCGCTCGACCACTTCGATCCGCTCGTCGCTCGGCACGTAGCCCGCCGCCCCGGCCGCGAACGCCCCGGCCACACCGCGCAGTTCACCCACCGGGCCGAGCACGATGACGGCCACCTCGGGCCGCTCCCGGCGGATCCGGCGCAGCCCGTCGAACGCGCCCGGCTCGGCCGGCGCGGCCACGCCGAGCAGGCACACCTCGGGCCTGCGCCCGGCCACCAGGTCGGCGGCCACGCCCGCCGGCGTGCCGACCGCGAGCACCCGGTGACCGCGCAGCTGGAGCGCGGTCGCGAGTGCCTCGGCCAGCAGCCGGTGGTCGTCGACCACCACGAGTCGAACGCCCATGACGCCCTCCCGGTCGGGGTCCGGCTCGCGCCCGCTCCCCACGGGCGGGCGGCCGATGACGCACCATCACAGCGCATTCCGTACCCGACTCGCTAGGCCACCGCGTGTCGGCGGCCCGGCCGTGCCGGGAACGCGAAAGACCCCCGCCTTCAGGCGAGGGTCTTCGAGTGGAGCCCCCATGCGGAATCGAACCGCAGACCTTCTCCTTACCATGGAGACGCTCTACCGACTGAGCTATAGGGGCTTGCCGGACGTTTCCGCCGGGCCGGTCGAACAAGGAAGACATTACACGGCCGTCGGCCCGGAAGGGAAATCGGCTCCGACCCGCCCCCTCCACCGCCTTCCGTCGCCCTCAGGCCCCGGCGTGCGCCGCATCGAACACCTCGCGGGCCGCGAGCATCTGCTTGGCGCGCCGCTCCGTCCAGCGGCCGAGCGGGGAGACCAGTTCGGCCAGCTCCCGGCCGAGCGGCAGCAGGTCGTAGACGACGCGCGGCGGCGTCTCCGGGTGGACCGTGCGGCGCACCAGGCCGTCGCGCTCCAGCGTGCGCAGCGACTGGGTGAGCATCTTGCGGCTGACCCCGCCGATCCCCCGCTGGAGTTCGGAGAACCGCTGCGGCCCGCAGAGGGCCAGGCTCATCAGGATCAGCAGCGACCACTTGTCGGCCAGCTCGGCGAACATCTCGCGACTGGGACAGAGCTGGGCGAAGACGTCGTGCTCCAGCTCCTCCCGCTGCTCGTGCTCCTGGGAGTCCCGGGGCCCCTGGGACTCCTGGTGCCACCCGATGCCGGCGCGGGCCGTTTCCTCCGTCGTCATGACACCAAGGGTAGCCCTGCCGGTCTCCAATCCACCCTTGGTAACCATTGGAGACTTGGTCTATATTGGAGACCGAGCGAGCTCCGGCCCGCCGTCCCCCTCTTTCTTCGCCCCCGGGCCACCGCCGCCCGTACAGGAGTTCCCCCATGACCGCCATCCGCCCCACCGTCGCCATCGCCTTCCACTCCGGCTACGGCCACACCGCCGTCATCGCCGAAGCCGTCGCCCGCGGTGCCGCCGCCGGTGGTGCCGAGGTCGTCTCGATCGCCGTCGACACCATCACCGACGAGCAGTGGGCCCAGCTCGACGCCGCCGACGCGATCGTCTTCGGCTCCCCCACCTACATGGGCACCGCGTCCGGCGCCTTCCACGTCTTCGCCGAGGCCACCAGCAAGCGCTGGTTCGGCGACGTCTGGCAGGACAAGGTCGCGGCCGGCTTCACCAACTCCGCCTCCAAGAGCGGCGACAAGGCCGGCACCCTCGGCTACTTCCAGACCCTCGCCGCCCAGCACGGCATGAACTGGGTCAACCTGGGCCTCAAGCCCGGCTGGAACGCCACCACCGCCAGCGAGAACGACCTCAACCGCCTCGGCTTCTTCAGCGGCGCCGCCGCCTCCTCGCCGGCCGACGCCGGCGCCGAGGCCGTCCACAAGGCCGACATCGCGACCGCCGAGCACCTCGGCGAGCGCGTCGCCAAGCACACCGCGGTGGTCCTGGCCGGCCGCGCCGCCCTGGCCGGCTGACCGCACCGCACCGCCCGCAACGCCTGTCGGCTACGCCGCCGGATCCGTCCCCAGCAGGGGCGCCCGGCGGCGTTCGCCGTCCACCGACGCCAGCTCCGCACCGCAGGTCTCCGGCAGCAGCCGCAGGCACAGCATCGCCACGACGCCCAGCGCCGCCACGTACCAGCCGACCAGCTCGGCCGTCCCGTACGCCGCCGTCAGCCGGGTCGCCACCAGCGGCGTCAGCGCCCCGCCGACCACGCCGCCCAGGTTGTACGTCAGCGCCGCGCCCGTGTAGCGCACCCGGGTCGGGAACAGCTCCGGCAGGAATGCCGCGACCGGACCCAGCACGGCACCCAGCACCACCATCGCCCCGGCCAGCGCCACGAACATCAGCGGCCGGCGCGCCGTCTCCAGCAACGGGAACTCGACGAGCGACCAGGCCGTCGCGAACGCCGTCGCCCACAGCATCGTCCGCCGCCGCCCCCAGCCGTCACTGCGTCCCGCAGTCGTCCACCCGGCCACGCCCATGCCCACCGCGCCCACCAGCAACATCGGCAGCAGCACGGTGCTCGGCACCCCGAGACCGGTCGCCGCGTACGCCAGCGCGTACGTCGTGGTCAGGTAGAACAACGCGTACCCCACGGTGATCACGCCACAGCCCACCAGCACCGTGCGCCGGTGCCCGCGCAGCACCTCCGCCACCGGCAGCCCGGCCGGCCCCGCCTCCTGCCCGCGGAACAGCGGAGACTCCTCGACCTTCAGCCGGACGAACAGCCCGACCACGACGAGCGCGAGCGAGGCGACGAACGGGACCCTCCACCCCCACTCCCTGAACGCCCTTTCTTCCAGGCCGAGTTGCACCAGAAGGAACACCCCGTTCGCGAGCACGAACCCGACCGTCGGCCCCAGCTGAAGGAACGCCCCGTACCGCCCGCGCCGCGCGGCCGGCGCGTGCTCCGCCAACAACAGGGCAGCCCCACCCCACTCCCCGCCGAGTCCGACCCCCTGACACACCCGCAACACGACGAGCGCCACCGGCGCCCACCACCCCCACACCCCGAACCCCGGCAACACCCCCACCGCCGCCGTGGCCACCCCCATCGACAGCAGCGACACCACCAGCGTCGCCTTGCGCCCCAACCGGTCCCCGAAGTGCCCGAACAGCACGGCCCCCAACGGCCGCGCCAGGAACGCCACCGCGTACACCGAGAACGCCGCCAGCAGCGCCCCGACCGCCCCCAGCCCGGGAAAGAACACCGTCCCGAACACGAGCGCAGCCGCAGTCCCGTAAATGAAGAAGTCGTAGTACTCGATCGCCGTCCCGATCAGAGCCGCAGCCGCCGCCCGCCGCACTTGCACACCCATGCCCCCAACCCTGCCAACCCCACCCACCCCACCCCCAGCCCCCACCCGAGTGACCCCGGGGCATGGCGTGAGCACGGGTAGTGCACGCTCACCGCACGCGCCCCATGGCAGACTCGCAGCGACGAAGTGGCGACACTCCGCGCACGGCGGGGGTCGCTCAGCCCACTCCTGAGGGGGGATTGATGGTTGATCTGGACTTCGAGCGCCGAATGAACCCGTGGCTCTTCGACAGCACCGGAAAACTGACGGACGCGGCCAAGAAACAGTTTCCCGACCTGGCCGCCGTCGAGTCCGGAGTGCCGGCACCGGCCTACGCACCGAGCACCCCCGCACCCGGAGCGTCGGCGCCGACCGTAGCCGTCAGTCCGGAAGCACTGAGGCGTGCGGCAACCAACAGCGACACCCTGAAGACCAAGTTCGGGCAGGCGTGCAAGCAGCCCACCACGCACGCCTCCGCGGCCTCCGGGCAACTCCCGACCGGTTGGACGCTGCGCGCTGCGATCACCAACGCGACCGGCATCTGGACGGACCAGGTCAAGGCCCTTGAGGACGCAATCGGAAACGTGGCCGGGAACCTACGCCTCAACGCCGACCGGTATGCGCAGACGGACCAGGCGAATACCCATGCGTTCGGCAGGAGTTGAGGCACCGCATGAAGTTCGAAGAACTGAGGAACGTGCAGGTGACCGGCCTTGACACCCTGGCCGGCGAGTTCGAGGCGATGCTTCGGCAGTGGAACTTCTCCTCCGAGCTGACCGGCGACGTCATCACGCCCTTGCAGGGCTCGGGTTGGCGCGGATTCGCGGCCGAGACCGCGGCTGAGAACATCGCGAAGATACGCAACGAAATCGACGCGGCCTTCGAAGAGGCCAGCGGCATCGCCCAGACCCTCCGTGATGCCCACACCGAGATCACCGCCGCAAAGGCCGACCTGGAAGCAGCGATCCGATCGGCGACCGACCAGAAGCTGACGGTCGACGACGACGGAACCGTCCACTGGCCCCCGGCGACGACCCCGGAGGAGAAGAAGGACCCCGACTACGCCGGGGCCTACCGCCAGAAGGCCACCGACGCCGCGGACGCGATAGCCAGAGCACTGTCCCGGGCCGCCGAAGCGGACGCTGCCGCAGCAGCAGCTCTCGCAGCGGACACCGGCACTGACCGGAAGGCGTTCAACAAGAAGCCGGTGGGCGGCGTCTCCGAGCAGGAGGCAAAACAGGCAGTGGACCTGATGCGTCTCGGAGACAAGGCCACGCCCGCGCAGATCGCCCAGCTCGACGCCCTGCTGAAGGCGCACTCCAGCGATTCGCGGTTCGCCGGTCTCTTCTTCGACTCCCTGGGGCCGGACGGTTTCCTCACGTCCTTCGGCGCAATGGCCGAGTACAGCGGCTACTACGGCAACGACGCGACGAAACGGGCCCTGACCGATGTGCAGGCCAATCTCGGCCTCACCCTCGCTACGGCAACGGACGGGAACAGGCAACCGCACCTGTCCGACGCGTGGCAGGCGGGACTGCGCAAGGCGGGAGCCAGCCAGTACCAACTGCTCCCGGACCAGCTCCAAGGCGGCAACCCGTACGGCTACCAGATCCTGTCCAACATCCTCCGGACCGGCACGTACGACCCGCGCTTCCTCAACCCGGTGGTCGAGCACATCACCCAGCTCAGTGCGGCGAACCCGAGCCGTTGGGAGGACGCCGTCAGCAAGGCCAACCCGTTGGAGCAGGTACTCGTCCTAGGTAAGGACGGCTCAGGCCTCAACCCGATGGCGGGCGCCCTGGAGGCGCTCGGCCACAGGCCGGAGGCGGCGACCGCGTACTTCCACGACCTGGCAACCACCTACAACGAGGACGGAACGGTCAAGGCCACCGGTCAGCCGAACACCTACCTGAAACAACTGACCGACCCGGGCCTCAACTCCGTCCTCCAGGACTTCGAGCCGGACCACCTCACTCCGCACTACCGGGCCGCACCACATGACGCGACCGCGCTCGGCCATGCCCTGGAGGCGGCCACCACCGGGCGGGCCTACGACGCGACCGACGGTCCGATGCCTACACACTCGCGCGAAATGAGCGCAGTGATGAAGGACGTCGTCGATCGGTTCGGGAACACGGACGGCCCCGGGCTGCTCAAGAAGGACGGGATATTCGCCACCATGGACCCGAGCTTCGGCCACATGGTGGCCTCGTACATGGGCGACGTCCAGATCGCGGTCGACCACAACAACCACTCAATGCCGACCAACGGGAACCCGGCCGGCCTCGACCAAGGCGCCACCCAGAAGCTGCTGGGGGTGCTCGGCCGGAACCCGGACGCCTTCGGCACAATCGCACAGGCACAACAGGCCTACACGACGGCTCACCTGCAGGACGTCATGCTGCAGAGGGACAAGTACGGGGAACTCTTCGGCGAGGCCATCACGAACGCCGCCCGCCCGGGAGGCGAGGTGGCCGGAATCCTCAACGCTGTAGCAACCGATGAGGTCTACAACCAGAAGCTGCAGGAAATGATCGACTACAACAACAGCGTCGACGAGAAGGTCGGCTGGGCCAAGCAGGTATGGACGGCAACCGCAGGCAAGGCTATGGAGGGAATCCCCGGGGCCGATAAGCTTCTGACACTCCCCACCGACAAGATATTTGAGAACATAGCCCAGGGCTACCACATCAATAAATATCCGAGCGACGCCGCCGCGGACTGCTTCAACAGCGGGAGAAACGCCGCGTCGGACGCGGCAGAAGCAGCCATCAGGGAGACGGCGAAGGGCAAGGGAATCGACCCGACGTACCTCAACGCCTTGGCCAATACGGCCGCCAACGGGGCGAAGCAGGGACTTTCTGACGGAAGCATCCTGACAAAGGCCATCAATGCCTGACGCCCCGGAGGATCGCCTCGAGGATTCCCGCACAGAACGAAAAGCAGTCTGGTACCGGCGACGTCGATTGGTACTCGCGGTGGTGCTGGCGGTGGTCGTCGGTGGGGGCGGCGGCGTGTGGCGATGGGCCTCGCGCGACTCGCTGAACCTGCCCGAAAGTGCCTGTTGGTCGATATTGGATCAGAATGACCTGCATTCACTGGCCGGTGCGACGCAGGGGACGTACACCGTTCGTTACGGTGAGCATTCTGGGGACGAAAAAACGCTCCAGGCAGGCCTACAGAGTCAGACCTGCACAGTGGCGGACGATCACCACGTACTCATAGGGGTGACGGTCCGCCTGTGGGACAAGCTCACCTACCACGATGTCTACGAAGCGAACGCGGACCCACGGGCACAGCGGCAGTCGAACCTCGGCCCCGACGTCCAGGGACTGTGGGAGGAACACGGCAGAATTCGGCTCGCGTTTCCGTGCGACAACCCAGCGGCGGCGTTGACGCATCTCACATACCTGGAGGTCGTGGTCTGGGGAGACTCCGAAATCGTCGACCCCGAACTGCCCTCGGTTCGCCAGGCCCGTCTGGACACTGCACTGAAAACAGCCAAGACGGCGGCCAGCACGAACGAGTGCGTGAACCCGATTCACTTCCCGGCGAAGGCGCCCGAGGTGGTCTGATTCGCACGACGGTGCATTGCCCGGCGGCCTCCCGCTCATGTCGCGAACCAGAGAGGCCGCCACTGCATTCGTTCAGGCGGTGAGGTCGCTGTCGGGTCGAACTCGGCCGCCGACTACCTCCCGTACGGGTTGTCTCTCGGCGCCACCGGCGACTCACAAAGACGTCGGAGGCGGCAGCACAGGCGAACCATCAGCTGCAACCCTGCTGACCGCATTTCGCCGCCGCGCCACGAAGAACATCGCACCTGCCATCAGCACCAATCCGGTGACCACGGCAATCGCAATCGACAGCACCGCACTGCCCGAATCGGATGCCTTCTCCGTGACCGGCGCTGCTACCGGAGAACCGACATTCGTCGGCGCTGCGGGCACTGTAGCGGGTGAGGTCGCCGGAGCAGAAGCGGCAGCGGCCGAGGGCATCGGAGCCGTCTTGCTCGGAATCGGGTACACATCCGCCGGCCCCGGATCGCCCGGCGTGGTCAACGCGACGCGCGGCCGCACGATGCCATATCCGACGCCATCGTTGCGATCGGAGCCGTCCGTCGGCTTACCCGCCGTGTTGATGAGCGCCCGCAGTACTTGATTCGCCGTCCAATCGGTGTGCACAGCCCAGACTAAGGCCGCCGAGGCGGAAACCAACGCGGTCGCATCGGACGTGCCGTGAGTCTTGCAGTACCCCGTTGACGCAGTGCATGCCTCAACGATTTCTGCACCGGGTGCCACTAGATCAACCTGCGGCCCTTGCTGGGACTCTGCCGTCGTCGCCAAATTCTTGCCGATCGCTCCAACGCCGACGACATAGGGCAGGCCCCCCGGATATTCGACCAAATTCCCATCTTGTGCACTGTTCCCGACACTGGCGACGACCAACAAGCCCTTCAACGCCGCACGCGCGATCACGTTGTTCAGCTTCGCGACACTGTCAGGAGATGCCACGACTGCAGCCATTCCCTGCGAGATGCTGATGATCTTGGCGCCCTGGCCAATCGCATAGTCGACAGCCTGCCCAATCTGATCAAGAAAGACAGCCGAGGAGACGGCGCCTCCGTCGACCCCTGTCTTGATTTTCACGGGAAGGACCTTGGAACCAGGGGCCAGGCCATAAGCCCCCTTACCGCCCATACCCTTGCCAGACCCTGCAATGAGGCTAGCCATCGCTGTCCCATGACCATCAGGATCTGATCCGACCCCACCAGGACTGTCGCTGAAGTCCTTTCCAGGCAGCAACTGCCCGGCCAAGTCCGGGTGATCGAACTTGAACCCACCATCAATCACCGCAACTGTGACGCCCTGGCCGGTAGAGGTCTTCCACATCTCCGGAGCATGCATCGCGTCGAGATGCCACTGATCGTCACGGATTGAACCGTCCGCAGCCGCCGGTGCCACAGCTGGGCCGACTACAACGCTCGCCGCCAAGAGTGCTCCGGCAAATGCCCGCCCGTTCACCCGCCGCATCGCAACTCCTCATCAGTCTCCCCGCCAGCCGAGGGCTGCGCCCCGGACGGGTCTGCCCGTCTGCCAAGATGTCCCAACGACCGGGCAGTCACGCCAGATCTACTCAACCACGTTCGGGTTACTGTGCGGAGTTCCGTTGGTCCAGGTCTCTTCGTCCTCGTACAGATAGTCGACCCGTTGGCGACGGTCTCCACCGTTCCTCCCTGTTCCACCCCCAAGTGGGCCTGGAGCCATCAGACCGTTCTGGCCGCCACGAGCGGCACTCTCCATAGCTCCAGCCCGCCTGCGCAAGCCGGTCCCACCAGGGGTGAACTCGCCGCTGACGGAGGGACCTTTACGTCCTCCAACGATCCCGCCGCCGGTTGAGGTCAAACCGCGGCCTCGCGTGCCACCACCGATTCCGCCCACTCCGTGAGCAGCGGCTCCAGGGTGCATGCCGCCCATGCCAGGCTGGCCGGATGCCCCTGCACGACCCGGCTGAGCCTCGCGGGAACCGAAGACGTTTCCGGCGGGCAACTCAGGAGCACCAGTCTTCCCCGGAAGGGCATCGCCACCGAAAGGGGCTGGACGGCCGGGAACCGAATCACCGCTCCTGCCAAGGATCGAACCACAATCCCCAACCGGACCCGACCCGGCCTTCCCCGGGAAACCGCCCACCGGACCCGCACCACCGATCGGGAAACCGGGGTTGCCTCCGCCGTCCCCGGTCCCACCCGAGAGCCCGGGGAACCCTCCCAGGCCGTCGAATGGCAGGGTGCCCCCGATGGGACCGACCAGGCCGCTCGGGCTCGGCAGAGTCGGAATGGTGGGCAGGCTGTCGAGGCCTGTACCAGGACGGTCCACGGAAATCGACGGAGAGGTTGAGGCTCCGGTCTCCTGCAACGACGCCACGTACCCATCGCCGTACGAAGCATTCGGCTCGATATGAACCGGCATATCCGATACCTGCCGACCTGACACTGGCGGTCGGCTCGCCACCGAACCACCGCCGTAGCTACCGCCACGTGGGCTGTAGGTCCGGCCCCCACTTTCGACGCTCCCGCGAGGACTCCGTACAGCGCCAGCCGAACCTGTGGTGCCCCCGCCACCGGTTGAGTACTCGACCATATCGGTCCGGCGCGTCGCGTCCTGACCCGGCGTTCCCGGTAGCGCCGGTTCCTCCAGCGAGTTCAGCGTCGCAGTGGCCGCAGAGTAGGCCTGCGCCAGCTTCTCCATCTGGTGGAGAGCTTCCTGGTGCTCGTTTCTGATCGTAGTCTCTGCATAATCGACCCGAGTGTCGCTGATCCAATCCCCGTTGCCCTTCAAGCTGAAGTCAGACGGCTGGATGGTCTGCGGCTTCACGTTAACCGACAGGTCCTGCCGCTGGCTCCTGGCCGTGGCGAGCAACATGATCTCTGCGTGTGGGGGTTCGGGCACGGCGACTTTTGCAATGCTGAGAGCCTCGCCCGCCTGTTGCAGCGCATCGCCGGCCTTGCTGGAGTAGTCGCCGAGCAGAGCGGCCGACTTCTGCAGGTTACCGGCCCAGGTCTTGAAGTTCTCGGCCGCCGGTCCTTCCCATACGACGTTGTCGACATGCGACTTCAGTGCTGCGCTGAGGTCCTTCAGGACCTGACCGGCCGCCTGTAGATGTGTGCTTCGGTCCCACACCGTCGTCGCGTCCGCGGACCTGACCATGTCCCTGAGCTGGGCGTGGTCGTACTGCTCGAAGTTCGTTCCACCTGCCACCACTTGCTCCCCTGTCGGTCTCCGAATCGCCCACCGCGCCATCAGATGTCTTGGCCTGACTTGGGCGCAGGCGGCGCCCCGCCCGCCCCGCCCAGGTTCGCCGCCACGGTCTTGTGCGCGTCGGCCGTGGCCTGCTCGTTGCCCGCGTAGCTGCCGGCCGTCTTGGCCACCGCGAGTTTCATCGCCTCGATCTGGGAGGCGAAGTCCGAGTGGAGCTTGACGAGCTGGGTGTGAACCTTGTCGTAGGCGGTGGTCAGTGCGACCGCCTCCACGACGTGCTCGCTGTAGGCACCGCTGATCAGGGCCTTTCCGGCCAGCTTCTGGGCCTGCAGCTTGTCGGGTGCCGCCGCCGAGCCCTCCATCGTCTGTAGCAGTAGCTCGATCTTGTTGGCGAACGTCGTGAGCGTGTCGAGCTCCACCTTGACGTCCTGCTTGCCGAACGCGGACACGAGATCCGCGACGTTGGGCGTCTCCGGCACCGCGGCGGGCTGGTCCGGCTTCGGCCTCGGACCGGGCGGGACTTCTCCTGGCACAGCGAACACCTCTCCCCCGCTGCGGACGGCGGTCCGCAACATACCGTCAACTGCCAAGCGGTGCAGTCACTGTCGGCGACGCCACCACCCCGACGGGTTGCCGACGGGGTCATGCTAGCGATCGGCACCGTCAGCCTTGGTGCGCTTGGGTGCGATCGGTACGAACGGGCGGCCGGGCGCGGGCCGGTAGAATCGCTGCGTACGACCCGATCTGCCGCGCAATGTCGCACAGCAGCGACCCCCTGGCCGCAGAACGGACGTGACCGCATGCCTGTCGAGGAGATCCCCGCCACCGCCTGGTGGGCCCGTGCGGTGAGGCCGTCGCGAGTGGTGTTCCCGGGTGCGTTGGTGGCTCGGGCGGCTGCCGGGATGGGGGTGCCTCTCGCCGCCGGCCTCCTCACCCACCGACTGGATCTCGGGGTGTTCGCCGGGCTCGGGGCGATGCACGCGACGATGAACGACCGGGCCGAGCCGAACGGCCTGCGGGTGCGGCGGATCGGGACGGCCGTGCTGGCGTCCGCCCTCGGAATGCTGATCGGGACGGTACTGCAGCACGCCCACGTCTCGCCGCTGGTCCTCGGCGCGGCGCTCACCGCCACCGCGTTCGTGTCCGGCGCCCTCAGCGCCACCGGCCCGCGCGGTTCCGCCGCCGGCATGCTGTTGCTGGTGTCGACGGCGCTGGGGAGCGGGATGCCGTTGCCGCATCCGTGGTGGGCGGCGGCGCCGATGATGCTGACGGGTGCGGCGTTCGTCCTCGTCCTCGGGCTGCTGGCCGGTCCCGGCGGCGAGCGCAACCGGGCCCTGGCCGCCGCGTACGACGCGCTCGGCCGCATGCTGGCCGATCTCGGCACCCCGCAGGGTCCGGCCTCGCGCCGGGTCCTGACGGCCCGGCTGAACCAGGTACAGGACTTCCACCCGGACCGGAGCGATCCCCGGTACGAAGCCGCCCTGGCCGCCTCCGAGGCGGCCACCGGCCTGCTGTGGGCGCGCCGCCCCGTCCCGCCCGAGGTCGCCGACGTCCCCGTCCGCCTCGCACGCGCGATAGAACACACGGAAGCCGGATCACCGACCGTCCCCGACTGGCGCCCCGACACCCCCGCCCGCCGGGCCCTGGACGCCGCCCTGCGCTCCGCCGCGGACACGGTGGCCGGCCGCGAGGTGGTGCTCGGCACCGCGCCCGCGCCGCCGCCCGACCCGTGGCGCATCCGGGCGCGCCTGCTGTCGCGCGGCTCGGTGACGTACGGGCTGCGCGTGGCGCTGTGCATCGCGGTCGGGGCGGTCGTCACCGCCAACTACCCGCTGAGCAAGAGCTACTGGGTCCCGATGACGATCGCGTTCGTGCTCAAGCCGGACCTCGGATCGGTGTTCCTGCGCGCGGTGAGCCGCTCGGTCGGCACCGTGCTGGGCGTCGCGCTCACCGCCGCCATCGTGGGCGTGACCACCGACGAGTGGATCCTCACCGCCGTCGCCGCGCTCTGCGTGGCCCTGCTGCCGTACGCGACGGCCGCGCACTACGGGCTGACGACGGTCGCGATGACGCCGATGGCGCTGCTCCTGCTGCAGCTCGGCGGCCAGAGCAGCGCGGCCGAGTTCTGGCCGCGGGTGCTGGACACGGCCCTGGCGAGCGCGATCGTCCTGCTGCTCGGTTACCTGCTGTGGCCGGAGCGCCCGCGGCACCGGATCGAGCCGCGGGTGGTCGACGCGGCCACGACGCTCCGGTCCTACCTGGACTCCGTGACGACGGCCGGACGGGCCGAGGTATGGCTGCGCCGCACCGCGTACCGGTCGCTCGCGGACGCCCGCCTGGAGGTGCAGCAGGGCCTCGCCGAACCGCCCCCGACCGGCCGGCTCGCCGAGCAGTGGCTGCCGGCGACGGCGGCGCTGGAGCGGCTGGGCGGCGCGGTGGCGGCGTACGCGGCGCAGATCCGGTACGGCGGACGGGTCCCGGACCCCGCCGAGGTCGACCGGGTGCGCCGGGCGCTGGACGACCTGACCGCCGCCGCCCGCGAGCACCGACCGCCGACGGGCCCCGCGTCCCGCCCGACGAAGCCGCACGACCCGGCGCGCAGCGCGCTGGGCCGTGCGGCGGACGAGCTCGAAGCCCTGCTCACCACGTAGGAACCGGAAGCCACACAGGAGCCGGAAGCCACGAAGGAGCTCGAAACCACGCAGGAGCCCGAAGCCGAGCAGGAGCCCGAAGCCCTGCTCGGCACACAGGGCCGTCAGACCTGCTCGGCCAGCTCCAGCCAGCTCATCTCCAGCTCCTCCTTCTCGTCGCGGACGGCGCGCAGCTGCGCGTCCAGCTCCGCGACCTTGGAGAAGTCGGCGGCGTGCTCGGCGAGTTGGGAGTGCAGCTTGGACTCCTTCTCGTCCAGCTTGGCGATCTGCCGCTCCAGCTTCTGCATCTCCTTCTTGGCGGCGCGCAGGTCCCCGCCGGAGAGCCCGGCCGCGGCGCCGTCCTCGGCGGCAGGGGCGGCGGGGGCTGCAGGGGCGGCCGTAGCGGCCATCCTGGCCCGGCGCTCCAGGTACTCGTCGACGCCGCCCGGCAGCATCCGCATCCGCTTGTCGCCGAGCAGCGCGTGCACGACGTCGGTCGTCCGCTCGATGAAGAAGCGGTCGTGGCTGATGACGACCATCGAGCCGGGCCAGCCGTCGAGCAGGTCCTCCAGCTGGTTGAGCGTCTCGATGTCGAGGTCGTTGGTCGGCTCGTCGAGGAAGAGCACATTGGGCTCGTCCATGAGCAGGCGCAGCAGCTGCAGTCGCCGACGCTCGCCGCCGGAGAGGTCGCCGACGGGCGTCCACTGCTTGTCCTTGCCGAAGCCGAACTGCTCGCACAGCTGGCCGGCGCTCATCTCCCGGCCCTTGCCGAGGTCGACGCGCGAGCGGACCTGCTCGACGGCCTGGAGCACGCGGACCTCCGGGTCCAGCTCCGCGATCTCCTGGGACAGGTAGGCGAGCCGGACGGTCTTGCCGACCTTGATCACGCCGGAGTCCGGCTGCACGTCGCCCTCGGAGGCGTACGCGTCGCGCAGGGCGCGCAGGAGGGAGGTCTTGCCGGCACCGTTGACGCCGAGCAGACCGATCCGGTCGCCGGGGCCGAGCTGCCAGGTGAGGTTCTCCAGGAGCAGCTTGGGGCCGGCCTTGATGGTCACGCCCTCCAGCTCGAAGACCGTCCGGCCGAGGCGCGCGTTGGCGAACTTCATCAGCTCGGACTTGTCGCGCGGCTCCGGCACGTCGGCGATCAGGGCGTTGGCGGCCTCGATGCGGTAGCGCGGCTTGGAGGTGCGGGCGGGGGCGCCGCGGCGCAGCCAGGCGAGCTCCTTGCGGGCGAGGTTCTGACGCTTCTGCTCCTCGACGGCCTCGATGCGGGAGCGCTCGGCGCGCGCGAAGACGTAGTCGGAGTAGCCGCCCTCGTACTCGTGGACGGAGCCGTTCTGGACGTCCCACATCCGGGTGCAGACCTGGTCGAGGAACCAGCGGTCGTGGGTGACGCAGACGAGGGCCGAGCGGCGCTTCTGCAGGTGCTGGGCGAGCCAGTTGATGCCCTCGACGTCGAGGTGGTTGGTGGGCTCGTCGAGGATGATCAGTTCGGGCGAGCCGAGGAGCAGCTTGGCGAGGGCGATCCGGCGGCGCTCGCCGCCGGAGAGCGGGCCGATGACGGTGTCCAGGCCGTCGACGAAGCCGGGCAGGTCGAGGCCTCCGAAGAGGCCCTCGATGATGTCGCGGATGCGGGCGTCGCCGAGCCACTCGTGGTCGGCGCGGTCGGCGATGACCTCGTGCCGGATGGTGGCCTTGGGGTCGAGCGAGTCGTGCTGGGTGAGGACGGCCGGTTCGAGGCCGCCGTTCCAGGTGATGCGGCCGCCGTCGGGCTCCTCCAGCTTGGCGAGCATCCGGATCAGGGTGGTCTTGCCGTCGCCGTTGCGGCCGACGACGCCGATCCGGTCGCCCTCGCTCACGCCCAGGCTGACCGCGTCCAGCAGGGTGCGGGTGCCGTAGACCTTCGTGACGGACTCGATGGTGGCGAGGTTGACGGCCACGTGTGCTGCGCTCCTGGGGGGTTCGGCGGTGCCGGGGCGGCCCGCCGTTCCCCGGCCGGGCACCCCTCTCGGGGACGCCCCGATCTCCCCAGCCTAATGCGCCCGTCGAACCGCCTGCACCGGCGAGCTCACCGCCCGCACCGATGCACTCGGCGCCCGCACCGGCGAGCTCACCGCCCGCACCGCTGCACTCGGCGCCCGCACCGCTGCACTCGGCGCCCGCACCGCTGCACTCGGCCCCACTACAGGGGCCGGTCCACCCCAGGTGCCGGTCCACCCCGGGGTCGATCCACCCCAGGGGTCGATCCGCTACCGGGGCCGATCCACCACCGCGGCCCCCGCGACCGGCCCGTACGTGGCGTGCGCCGTCCGGCAGGTGCCGGAGGCACGCAGGGCCGCGGCGATGGCGGCGGCGCCGTCGGCGTCCTTGGCGAGGAACGCGCAGGTCGGCCCGGAGCCGGAGACGAGGGCGCCGATCGCGCCCGCCTCGGTGCCGGCCCGCAGGGTGGCGGCGAGGGCGGGGCGCAGCGAGAGGGCGGCGGCCTGGAGGTCGTTGGAGAGCGCGGCGGCGAGGGCGACGGCGTCGCCGTCCGCCAGGGCGGCGAGCAGCGCGGGGTCGGCGTCGGGGGTGGGGACGTCGACGGCGCTGGAGCCGGTGCCGGCCTCGTCGCGCAGGCGGTCGCACTCGCGGAAGACGGCGGGGGTGGAGAGGCCGCCGTCGGCGACGGCGAAGACCCAGTGGTAGGTGCCCTCGACCGGGAGCGGCTCCAGGATCTCGCCCCTGCCGCGGCCCAGGGCGACGCCTCCGACCAGGGCGAACGGCACGTCGGAGCCGAGTTCGGCGGCGAGTTCCAGCAGCACGTCGGCCGGGGTGTCCAGCTTCCACAGCGCGTCGCAGGCGACCAGTGCCGCCGCGCCGTCGGCGCTGCCGCCGGCCATGCCGCCGGCGACCGGGATGGCCTTGGCGATGTGCAGGTGCACGGCGGGGTCGGCGATGCCGTGGTGGGCGGCGAGCAGCCGGGCCGCGCGGGCGGCGAGGTTGCCCTCGTCGAGCGGGACGGCGCCGGCGTCCGGACCGGAGCAGGTCAGCGTGACGCCCGGGCCGTCGCCCGGGGTGGCCGTCACCTCGTCGCCGAGGGCGACGGCGAAGAAGACGTTGGCCAGGTCGTGGAAGCCGTCGGCGCGCAGGCCGCCGACCCCCAGCTGGACGTTGACCTTGGCCGGCACCCGTACGGTGATCACTCGTTCCCAGCCTTCGGCTTGTGCTCGGCGATGGCGGCGAACTGTTCCACCGTCAGCATCTCGCCGCGCAGCTTGTGGTCGATCCCGGCGGCGGCGAGCGCCTGTTCGGCCCCGGCGGCGGAGCCGGCCCAGCCGGCCAGGGCGGCCCGGAGGGTCTTGCGCCGCTGGGCGAACGCGGCGTCGACCACCGCGAACACCTCCTCGCGGCTCGCGGTGGTCCTGGGAGGCTCACGGCGGATCAGCGAGACGAGGCCGGAGTCGACGTTCGGGGCGGGCCAGAAGACGTTGCGCCCGATGGCACCGGCCCGCTTCACGTCGGCGTACCAGTTGGCCTTGACCGACGGGACGCCGTACACCTTGTTGCCGGGCTTGGCGGCGAGCCGGTCGGCGACCTCGCTCTGCACCATCACCAGCGTGCGCTCGATGCTGGGGAAGGTGGCCAGCATGTGCAGCAGGACGGGCACCGCCACGTTGTACGGGAGGTTGGCGACGAGCGCGGTGGGCGCCGGGCCGGGGAGCTCGGTGACCTCCATGGCGTCGCTGAACACCAGGTCGAAGGCGTCGGCCTTGCCCGGCATCCGGGCGGCGACGGTGTCCGGCAGGTGCTGCGCGAGCACCGGGTCGATCTCGACGGCGGTGACGTGCCGCGCGACCTCCAGCAGGGCGAGCGTCAGCGACCCGAGCCCGGGGCCGACCTCCACCACCGCGTCCTGCTCCGTCACGTCGGCGGCCCGGACGATCCGCCGCACGGTGTTGCCGTCGATGACGAAGTTCTGCCCGCGCTGCTTGGTCGGCTTCACGCCGAACGCGGCGGCCAGCTCCCGGATGTCGGCGGCGCCCAGCAGGTGGCTGTCAGGGGTGGGTTCGGTGGTGCTCACGCGCCAAGGATACGGGCGCGGACCCCGGCGCCCGGACGCGCCGGACCCGACGGCCGGGTTCCCGACGCCGCCCGCAGACCGGGCACACCGGCTTCGGCGCCCCCGAACCGCGCGCACCGGCTTCGCCGCCCGCAGGCCGGGCGGCACCCGGCCCCGGCACGCACGAACGGGGCGCCCCCGGCTCAGTACCCGAACGCCCGCGCGGTGTTCGCCGCGATCGCCGTCGCCAGCTCGTCCTCGTGCAGCCCCAGCGTCGCCGCCATCGACCGGACCGTGACCGGGATCAGGTACGGCGCGTTGGGCCGGCCGCGGTAGGGGTGCGGGGTGAGGAAGGGCGCGTCCGTCTCGACCAGGACGCGGTCGAGCGGGGTCGCCAGCAGGGCGTCGCGCAGCGGCTGGTTGGCCTTGAACGTGACCGGGCCCGCGAACGACAGGTACCAGCCGTGCTCGGCGCAGACCTTGGCCATCTCCGCGTCGCCCGAGTAGCAGTGGAAGACGGTCCGCTCCGGGGCGCCCTCCTCCAGCAGGACGGCGATGACGTCCTCGTGGGCGTCGCGGTCGTGGATGACCAGGGCCTTGCCGTGCCGCTTGGCGATCTCGACGTGCCGGCGGAACGACTCCTTCTGGATCTCCACGCCCTCGGGCCCGGTACGGAAGTAGTCGAGTCCGGTCTCGCCGACGGCCCGCACCTGCGGCAGCGCCGCGAGGGCGTCGATCTCGGCGAGCGCCTCGTCCAGCGCCGCCGCACCGCCGGCCGGGCGCTGCCGGCCGGACCAGCCGTCGGGGTCACCGAGGAAGATCCGCGGCGCCTCGTTGGGGTGCAGCGCGACGGCCGCGTGGACCTGCTCGAACCGGGCCGCCAGCTCGGCGGCCCAGCGCGAGCCGGGCACGTCGCAGCCGACCTGGACGACGGTGGTGACCCCGACCGAGGCCGCGCGGGCGAGGCCCTCCTCGGGCGTGCCGGACTGCATGTCCAGGTGCGTGTGCGAGTCGGCCACCGCCACCGCCAGGGGTTCCGGCAGCGGCGGCGGGGTCGACCGGTCGTCGTCCTTCTTCACCATCAGGAGGCGGGCTTCTCTTCGAGGCGCGGGAAGAGGATCGCGCCCTTGGTGACGGTGGCACCGGCGGGCAGCCGGCCCCAGTCGGCCGCGCCGGCGACGGTCTGCGCGGCGAGCGCGCCCAGTCCGGCCTCGGCCCCGAGGGAGGCCCACAGCTTCTCGGCCGTGGACGGCATCACCGGGTTGAGCAGGACGGCGGTGGCGCGCAGCGACTCGGCGGCGGTGTACAGGATGGTGGCCAGGCGGGCCCGGCCCTCCGCCGAGTCGTCCTTGGCGACCTTCCAGGGCTCCTGGTCGCTGATGTAGCCGTTGACCTGCTTGACGAACTCGAAGATCGCCGCGAGGCCGCCCGCGAAGTCGAGGTCCTCGCCGATCTTCCGGTCGGCCGCGGCGACGGCGGCGGCGAGCCCGTCCTGGACGGCCTTCTCGGCCTCGCCGGACGCGGTCGCGGCGGGCAGCACGCCGTCGAAGTACTTGCCGACCATGGCGGCGACGCGGGAGGCCAGGTTGCCGAAGTCGTTGGCGAGTTCGGAGGTGTACCGGGCGGTGAAGTCCTCCCACGAGAAGGAGCCGTCGGTGCCGAACGGGATCGCACGCAGGAAGTAGTACCGGTAGGCGTCCACGCCGAAGTGCGAGGTGAGGTCGGTGGGCGCGATGCCGGTCAGGTTGGACTTGGACATCTTCTCGCCGCCGACCATCAGCCAGCCGTTGGCGACGACCCGCTTGGGCAGCGGCAGTCCGGCGGCCATCAGCATGGCGGGCCAGATCACCGCGTGGAAGCGCAGGATGTCCTTGCCGACCAGGTGGACGGAGGCGGGCCACAGCTCGGCGAAGCGCTCCGGGTCGCTGCCGTAGCCGGCGGCGGTGATGTAGTTCTGCAGCGCGTCGACCCACACGTACAGGACGTGCTTCTCGTCCCAGGGCAGCGGGACGCCCCAGTTGAAGGTGGAGCGGGAGATCGACAGGTCCTTCAGGTCCTGCTCGACGAAGCGCAGCACCTCGTTGCGGGCCGAGGCGGGCTGGATGAAGTCCGGGTTGGCGGCGTAGAACTCCAGCAGCTTCGGTCCGTAGGCGGAGAGACGGAAGAAGTAGTTCTCCTCCTCCAGCCATTCCACCGGCCGCTTGTGCACGGCGCAGAGCTTCTCGTCCGCGGTGGCGCCGTCGAGCAGTTCGGCCGGGAGCTTGAACTCCTCGCAGCCGACGCAATACGGGCCGGAGTAACCGCCCTTGTAGATCTCGCCCTTGTCGTACAGGTCCTGGACGAATTCCTGCACGCGGTCGGTGTGGCGCTGCTGGGTGGTGCGGATGAAGTCGTCGTTGGCGATCTCCAGGTGCTCCCAGAGCGGCTTCCACGCCTCCTCGACCAGCTTGTCGCACCACTCCTGCGGGGTGACGCCGTTGGCCTCGGCGGTCCGCATGATCTTCTGACCGTGCTCGTCGGTGCCGGTCAGGTACCACACCTTCTCGCCGCGCTGGCGGTGCCAGCGGGTGAGGACGTCGCCCGCCACGGTGGTGTACGCGTGGCCCAGGTGCGGGCGATCGTTGACGTAGTAGATCGGGGTGGATACGTAGTACGCCGGGGCGCTCGCCCCGGTGGTGCTGTGGTCTGCAGTGGCCGCCATGGTCGGAAAGCTTAGTCGGGCACGCGGGCGGCCCTCGACCGTGTTCCGCAGCGCGGACGCGGGGGCCGCCCCACCCACCACGGGCACCGACCGCACGGCGCCGCCCCCGGCGCTCACGCGAGGGCGGCCCCGGCGCGCGCCCCGGTGTCAGCCCAGCAGCCGCGACCAGAACCGGGCCCAGCGTCCGCGCGGCTGCGCGAGCCCGGACACCGCGGGCGGCCCGGCCGGCTCGGCGTGCGCCGGGTAGCCGGGGGCGTTCTGCCAGGGCTGGTCGGCGACGGCCACCCGGCCCTCGCGCATGATCCGGACGGTGTGTCCACCACACCCCGGGCAGGTCGGCTTGAGCAGCGGGGACGGTACCCGGACACCGTTGGCGTGGTACTCGAACACGACGTGGCCGTCCCTGGCGACGTGGTGCTCGATGTCGTACGCCTGCTCCCACCCGTACGCGCACTTCAGGCACGCGAAGGAGTAGGCCTCCCGAACGGTCTCGACGGGAGTGTGCGCCCGCCCGGCCGGGACGGGGTCGCTCAGCGCGTTGCCACCGAGGGGGCTACCGATCGTCTCGCTCATAGCCGTCTCCCAGCGCCCGCCGGGCGCTCGCCCGGCTGGGTCTTTCCATTCCAGGAAATGCCCGGACCGCCCCTGGCGATGCCCTGCTTGTGAAGACTTGGATGCGGGTTGGGGATCCCTAGACGAAAGGTCGGATCCTTTGCGGAAACCGCGGCCAAAGCTTCAGCTCAGTTGGCGTTTACCGGGGCCTTCACTCCAAGGTACGACGCACCGCCCGCCACGCAACCCCCGGAATTACCGGCTTGTCGAACCCGTACCCGCCGACACCCGCTTCCCTGCACCCGCGGGCGCCCGCTTCCCGTACCCGCCGGCCCCTACTTCCCGGTCCCGGAGCCGTCCCTTTTGGCCGCGACGACGGCGTCGAACACCTCCCGCTTGGGCAGCGCCAGCTCCGCCGCGACGGCGGCGATGGCCTCCTTGCGGTGCTCCCCCGCCTCCTCGCGGACGGCGACCAGACGGGCCAGCTCGGCCGGGGTGAGCTCCTGCGGCGCGGCCGGCGGGGCCCCGGCGACGACCACGGTGATCTCGCCCTTGACGCCCTCGGCCGCCCAGGCCGCCAGCTCGCCGATCGGGCCGCGCTTGACCTCCTCGTAGGTCTTGGTCAGCTCCCGGCACACCGCCGCGGGCCGCTCGGGCCCGAAGGCCTCGGCCATCGCCGCGAGCGCCTCGGCGATCCGGTGCGGCGCCTCGAAGAAGACCATCGTGCGCGGCTCGGCGGCGATCGAGGCGAGCTGGCGGGCCCGGTCGCCGGTCTTGCGCGGCAGGAAGCCCTCGAAGGTGAAGCGGTCGACGGGCAGCCCGGACAGGGCGAGCGCGGTGAGCACCGCGGACGGCCCGGGCACCGCGGTGACCTTGACGTCGGCCGCGACGGCCGCGGCGACGAGCCGGTAACCGGGGTCGGAGACGGACGGCATCCCGGCGTCCGTGACCAGCAGCACCCGGGCGCCGCCGAGCAGCGCCTCGACCAGTTCGGGGGTGCGGCCGACCTCGTTGCCCTCGAAGTAGGAGACCACCCGCCCGGCGGGGGTCACCCCGAGCGCCTGGGTCAGCCGGCGCAGCCGCCGGGTGTCCTCGGCCGCGATCACGTCCGCGGTCGAGAGTTCGGTGAGCAGCCGGGGCGGGGCGTCCGAGACGTCGCCGATGGGGGTGCCTGCGAGAACGAGTACTCCTGTCACGGACCCCATCCTTCCAGCCCGCGTGCTTATGGTGACGATTCGGGCAGCTTCCGAGGGGCCGGTCCGACGATAGGACCGCGCCCCTACGATGTGGCGGATGAACGGCGACACGGCGGCGCAGACGCCCACTGGTAGAGACCGCACCACACCGGGTGGCCTCGGCGCGACGGACCTGCCGTCCGGTTCCGTGCCCGCCGTCCCGGCCCCGCGCCCGCCGGTGGCCGACCGGCCCGCCGCCTGGCGGCAGCGCCTGGCCGGCTTCGGCTACGCGGCGCGGCCGGCCGCGCCGCTGACCGAACGCCTCGTGCCGCCGATGCCGGACGGCCCCGGGGTGACGCCGGACGACGTCCCGCCGTCCCCGCTGCTGCTGCGCCTGGGCATACCGGTGCCCCCGGCCCTGTGGGCGTTCCTGTGCCGCTGGTCGGGCTGGCTCGGCCCGGTCGCGGTCGCGGTCTTCGCCGGGATCCTGCGGTTCACCGACCTCGGGGAGCCGCACGCGATCATCTTCGACGAGACGTACTACGCCAAGGACGCGTACGCGCTCTGGCACGGCGGCTACGAGATCAACTGGCCGGACGGCGCCAACGAGCAGATCATGAAGGACGGGACGGCCCCCTACCGCCCGATGGCCGGCTACGTCGTCCACCCGCCGGTGGGCAAGTGGATCATCGGCTTCGGCGAGTGGCTGTTCGGGATGAACCCCTTCGGCTGGCGCTTCGCGGTGGCCCTGCTCGGCACGGTGTCCGTGCTGATGATCGCCCGGATCGCCCGCCGCCTGTTCCGTTCCACCCTGCTGGGCTGCGTGGCCGGCCTGCTGCTCTCGGTGGACGGCCTGCACTTCGTGCTCAGCCGCTCGGCCCTGCTGGACCTCGTGGTGATGTTCTGGATCCTCGCCGCCTTCGGCTTCCTGATCCTGGACCGGGACCGCACCAGGGCCCTGCTGGCCGCCCGGCTCGACGGGGTCGCGAACGCCGCGCTCGCCCAGCGGGTGCGCCTGGGCTGGCGCCCGTACCGGATCGCGGCCGGCGTCTGCGTCGGCCTGACCTGCGCGACCAAGTGGAGCGGCCTGTACGTCGCGGCCGCCTTCGGCCTGATGACCGTGCTCTGGGACGCGGGTGCGCGCCGCCTGGCCGGGGCCCCGCGCCCGTACCTGGCGGCGCTCACCCGGGACGCGCTGCCGGCCTTCGCCTCGATCGTCGTGGTCGCACTGGGCGTCTACGTCACCTCGTGGTGGGGCTGGTTCGCCAGCAGCGACACACCCGGCCAGGGCGGCTGGGGCCGTGACTGGGCGGCCGGCCGGAGCACCGACTACCCGTGGATCCCGGAGGGCCTGCGCGCCCTGTGGCACTACCACTCCACGATGTACGACTTCCACACCCACCTGACCGACCCGCACACCTACCAGTCGAACCCGTGGAGCTGGCTGGTCCTCGGCCGGCCGGTCTCCTTCTACTACGAGTCCCCGAAGACGGGCCAGGACGGCTGCACCGCGGCCGAGTGCGCCCGCGAGGTGCTCGGCCTCGGCACCCCGTTGCTGTGGTGGGCCGGCTGCATCGCCCTGGTGTACTGCCTGTGGCGCTGGGCGGCCCGGCGGGACTGGCGGGCCGGCGCGGTGCTGTGCGGCCTGGCGGCCGGCTACCTGCCCTGGTTCGAGTACCAGCAGCGGACGATCTTCCTCTTCTACGCGGTCGCCTTCGTCCCGTTCCTGGTGCTCGCGGTGACGATGATGCTCGGCGCGATGATCGGGCCTCCGGGTGCATCCCGGGACCGCCGGATCATCGGCGGCACGTCGGCCGGTCTGCTGGTCCTCCTGATCGTCTGGAACTTCCTGTTCTTCTTCCCGCTGTTCTCCGGACAGACGATCCCCATGGACGACTGGCGCCAGCGGATGTGGTTCAACAGCTGGATCTGAGCCGGCTCCGGTCCGGCCCGGCGTGCCCCGCCCCGGTCCGCCCGCCCCGGTCCGGCCCGGATCGGCCGAGGGTGCGGAGATCGTACGCATACGGTGTTCGACACGTACCAGAACCGTCACAACTCCCGGGCGTTTCGTCGGCGCACCGAGTCGGCCTGCCTAGGGTGGGGGATCAGTACCGCGTTAGTCGCCCGACCCTTGGGGGAGCAGCACCATGCGCAAAGGCGCGAAAATCGGCATCATCACCGGCGTGTCCCTCGCCGTGCTCGCAGGCGGCGGCTATGGCGCGTACAGCCTGGTGGGCGGCTCGGGCGACGGGTCCGGCTCGGCCAAGAAGCCCCGCACGGTGGTCGCCGAACCCCCCTCCGCGGACCAGGCGGCCAGCGGCGCCAAGGACTTCCTGGCGGCCTGGGCGGCCGGCGACGTGGCCAAGGCCGCCTCGCTGACCGACAACCCGGACGCCGCCACGGCCGCGCTGACCGCCTTCAAGGACCAGGTCAAGCCGAGCGCGCTGACACTGACCCCGTCCGGCCCGGCCACCCCGCAGGCCTTCGCCTCGGCCACCGGCACCCCCACCCCGGCCAAGCCGTCCGGCGCACCCGCCGCGTCCGCGACCCCCTCGGCCGCCGGCACGCCGGGCGCGAGCGACTCGCCGTCCGCCGCTGCCACCCCCGCGCCCACCGGCGTGCTGATGGGTTTCAAGGCGCGCGCCGAGTTCGAGGGCACCGCCCGGGTCTGGGACTACAACGGCTTCCTCAGCGTCGTGAAGATGAGCGACGACACCCCGGCCGTGCACTGGGCCCCGAGCGTGCTCCACCCGCACCTGTCCGGGAACGAGACGATCGCCACCCAGCAGGTCTTCGCCCCGCCGTCCACCGTCGTGGACCGCAACGGCAAGCCGCTGCAGGGCGCCTCGCTCACCCCGGCTCTGATGAACTCCCTGCAGGACACGGCCCGCAAGCTGCTGCCGCCGGACCCGAACAAGGACCAGGACGCGGGCAGCGCGGTCGTCATCAGCGACCCGGCCGGAAAGACCGCCCCGGACAAGCTGTTCACGATCGTCGAGCCCAAGCCGGGCAAGCCGTTCAAGGTGACGATCGACAACGCGATCCAGGCCGCGGCCGAGAAGGCGATGACCGACCTGGGCGGCAAGCAGGGCTCCATCGTCGCGATCGAGCCGAGCACCGGTCAGGTGCTGGCCTTCGCCAACGCGCCGTCCAACGGCCAGAACCGGGCCTTCTCGGGCCTGCTCGCGCCCGGCTCGACGATGAAGATCGTCACGTCGACGGCGCTGCTGGAGGCCGGGATCAACCCGGACTCGAACGTGGCCTGCCCGGAGAAGAGCAGCAACCCGGTGGCGATCCCGAACGACTTCCCGGGCGCGTTCCCGAACAACACGCTCCAGCAGGACTTCATGATGTCCTGCAACACCGCCTTCATCAACCAGGGCCTGACCAGCCTGAAGCCCGAGACGCTCGCGGCCACCGCCAAGGACGTCTACGGCGTCGGCCTGGAGTGGAAGACCGGCCTGCCGAACTCGGACGGCAAGATCCCGGCCACCCCGGGCAGCAAGGACGAGCAGGCGATGAACTACATCGGCCAGGGCAAGGTCCAGATGAACCCGCTGGCGATCGCCTCGATCACGGCGACCGTGCAGAGCGGCGCGTTCAAGCAGCCCATCCTGGTCGCCGGGCTGCCGCAGCAGCCGGCCGCCCGCCAGATCTCGCCGGACGTCGCCGGCAAGCTGCGCGCGATGATGAACGCCACCGCCACCGGCGGCACGGCCCAGGCCGTGATGGCCGGGATCACCGACAACGCGGGCGCCAAGACCGGCTCCGCCGAGGTCGCCGGCGCGTCCACCACCAACAGCTGGTTCACCGCCTACCGCGGCAACATCGCTGTCGCGGCCGAGGTGCAGGGCGGCGGCCACGGCGTCGACGCGGCCGGCCCGGCCGTCGCCTCGCTGCTCAAGTCCTTCGGCAACCGGTAGACCTCGAGGGGTCGGCCCCGGAACGCCCCCCAGGAGCCCGCTCAGCCTCTCGGCAGAGCGGGTTCCTGCCGTTCCGGGCGCCGCCGCACCACGGCGGTCGGCCGGTTGCTCCACCGCCGGGCGGCGAGCCGGGGCCAGATCACCAGGACGGCCGGGAGCGCGAGGTACCCGAAGCGCCCGGCCGGGGCCAGCATGAAGGCGATCGCGAGCCCCGCGGCCAGCAGGTCGGCTGCGCCGGTCGCGGTCACCGGCGGCCGGGCCAGCAGCCAGATCGCCACCGCGACGCCGCCGAGGGTCATCAGCGTCAGCGAGACGGTGTGCCCGGTCGGCCCGAAGCCGGCCAGCACCTTGCCGGGCAGCGGGCTGCCGGCCGGGGTGCGGATCGCGGTCATCCCGAGCGGGAAGAGCACCACCTGCTCGCGCAGCTCGGCCGCCCTGCCCAGCACGGACGGCAGGAGCACGGCCAGGCTCGTGCCGACCGCGATCAGCCCGGTCCGGGCCGCCGGGCGCCGCCCGTAGAGCCGCCACAGCAGCAGGACCGCGACGGGCAGCGCCGGCCAGGCCGTCCACTTGAGCGTGCAGGCGAGGGCGAGGACGAGCCCCGCGCCGACGGTGCGGTCGCGCTCGGCGAGCGCCATGGCCAGGCAGCAGACGCCGATCAGCGGCAGGTCGACACCGCCGACGGCGAGGGCGAGCGCTATCAGCGGCGAGGCGGTGAGCACCGCCAGCGGCAACAGCGGGGCGCGGTCCCGGGAGGGCCGCAGCAGGCGCCAGCTGGCCAGCAGGCAGGCGAAGAAGGTGAGCGCGAACCAGATCCGGGCGTCCCCGGCGACCCGGGTGAAGGCGTCGTCGCTGCCGAGCAGCTGTCGGGGCATCCCGAAGAGGGACATGGCCGGCAGGTACGGGTTGTAGTCGGTGACCACGACGGGGTGCTGCAGGTAGGCGCTGCCCGTGGTGAGCAGCAGGTGCGCCGAGCGCTCGACCACCATCACCTCGGACTGGTGGCGGCCCTGGACGGCGAGGAGCGCCAGCGGCACGACGACGGCCCCGAGGAGGGCGACCGCCGCGGCGGAACGGGCCGCGAACCGGCGCGGCAGGATCAGGCAGAGCAGCCCGGCCAGGGCATAGGCGGGGGCCGCGATGATGCCCCAGACGCGCTGGTTGGGCAGGTCGGAGACGAGCGGGAAGGCGGCCGCCCAGCCGGCCGCGACGGCGCAGCCGAGCAGTTGGACGCTGCGCAGGGAGGCGAGCCGGGCGGGGTCCGTCCTCGCGGCCGTGGGCGGAAACGTGTTCTCACGCCGCTGGCGGGGGACGGCCCTGGGGACCAGGCCGCGCAGGGGGCGGTCGGGCCGGGAGGGCGGTCCGACGGGTTGGGGGGCCGGCGTTCTGGAACGGCCGGTGAAGCGGCCGCGCGGGCGGGAGAAGCCGGGCGTGCGGGTGCTCACCATGGTGGAAGGTTATGGGTGGGGGCCCCGCGCTGTCGCCACCGGGATCGACGGAGAGTCGCGGTCTACGCGCGAAGAGCCGCCCGGCGTCCTACCAACGGGCGGCCCTTCGTGTCCGTAGCAACCGGCGGTGACCGAAGCCGGATTCGGAGCGTGAGACGGATCAGCCGGTGTGGCTGTCCAGCGGGGCGGTCTGCTGCTCCGCTCCGCGCTCCAGCTTCGAGTTCTTGATGCTGTAGCCGAAGTAGACGACCACGGCGACGGCGAGGGCGATCGCCCCGGCCCGGAAGGTGTCGGCGTGCAGGCCGGTGATCAGGTAGCCGCAGAAGCCGACGCTGAGCAGCGGCACGACCGGGTAGCCGGGCACCTTGAAGCCGCGCGGCAGGTCGGGCTGGGTGCGGCGCAGGACGATGACGCCCACCGAGACGACCGAGAAGGCGATGAGCGTCCCGAGGCTGGTGATGTCGGCCAGGATGTTGAGCGGGACGAACGCGGCGAGCGCGCCCACGCCGACGCCGACCACGATCGTGTTCCAGACCGGGGTGCCGGTGCGCGGCGAGAGCTCGGCGAAGCGCTTGGGCAGCATGCCGTCGCGGCCCATCGAGTACAGGATGCGGGTCTGGCCGTAGATCACCACGAGGGTGATGCTGAAGATCGAGAGGATCGCGCCGACCGCGAAGACCATCGCGGGCCAGCTCTGGCCGGTGATGTCCTGGAGGATCTGGGCGAGCCCGGCCTCCTGACCGTCGAACTTCTGCCACGGCTGGGCACCGATGCCGGCCAGCGCGACCAGGATGTAGAGCAGGGTCACCACGACCAGCGAGATGATGATCGCCAGCGGCAGGGTGCGGCGGGGGTTCTTGACCTCCTCGCCGGCCGTGGACACGGCGTCCAGGCCGATGAACGAGAAGAAGATGCTGGACGCCGCGACCTGCACGCCGCCGATGCCGAGCGGCATGAACGGGGTCAGGTTGCCGGAGTGGAAGCCGGTGAGCGCGACGCCGATGAACAGCACCAGGATGAGGATCTTGATCGCGACCATCGCCGCGTTGACCTTCACCGACTCGCTGACGCCGCGGATCAGCAGGAAGCAGACCATGGCGACCAGCAGCAGCGCCGGCAGGTTGAACCAGTGGGTGCTGTCCGGGGCGCCCGCCAGCTGCTCGGGGATCTTGAACCCGAAGGCCAGGTCGAGGAACTTGTTGAGGTACTCGGCCCAGCTCACCGCGATCGCGGAGGCGGAGACGCCGTACTCCATCAGCAGGCAGATGCCGACGCCGAAGGCGACGCCCTCGCCGAGGGTCGCGTAGGCGTAGGAGTAGGACGAGCCGGAGACCGGGATCGCGGAGGCCATCTCGGCGTAGCACAGCGCCGTGAGGCCCGCCGTGACGGCGGCGATGACGAAGGACAGGATGACGGCCGGTCCGGCCGACGGCACCGCGGTGTTGAGCACGAAGAAGATGCCGGTACCGATGGTGGCGCCGATGCCGATCGAGGACAGCTGCCAGAGTCCGATGGAGCGGCGGAGGTGGATGCCGGAGCGTCCGCCCTCCTCCGGTGCGCCGGCCGGGAGGCTGTCCCGGCCCTCGCTCTCGGCGATCAGTGTCGAGACGGGCTTGCGTCGCAGCAGACGCGCACCGAGGGAGTTGCTGGCCAAAACCGCGGTCTTTCTAGGCGAGGGAGGGTGTCCTAGCGGTCGGTCACTGAACGCGATACGGGGTGTCATCGGGGACCAACCGAACAAAGATGGGACAGTACCGCGCGAATGCACCAGTGTCGCAAACGAACAGTCCGAGCTTCCGCATTATACGAACTGTCGAATGAGTAGGGACAAACCGGACGCTTCGTAAACGGCGGATCCCTCTCGGGCGAGGTAAAGCCGCAGATCAGGGCGTCGACCCGGTCACCGCTCGAGGACGGCCTGCATCACCGAGCGGGCGATCGGCGCCGCGAGCCCGCCACCGGTCACGTCCGTGGCGTCACTGTCCGCGATCACCACGGCGACGGCCACCGGCGGCACCCCGTCCGATGCGGCCGGCCTGGCCCACGAGACGAACCAGGCGTACGGCGTCCCGCTGTTGTCCACGCCGTGTTCGGCGGTGCCGGTCTTGCCGCCGACCACCGCGCCCGCGATCCGGGCGTTGCGCCCGGTGCCGTTGTCCACGACGTCCGTCATGAGCCGCTGCACCTGCGCGGCCACCCCGGGCGCCATCGCCCGCCTGTAGACGGCCGGCTTCATCAACCGGACCACCGTCCCGTCGCTCTTGGTCAGCTTGTCCACAAGCTGTGGACGCATCACCGTCCCGTTGTTGGCGACCCCGGCCGCGACCATCGCCATCACCAGCGGGGTCGCGGCCGTGTCGTACTGCCCGATCGAGGAGAGCGCGAGCTGCGACTCGTTCATCGTCGTGTCGAAGTTGGAGCGCGACGGCCGCACCGGCATGTCGAGCCGGGCGTCGTTGAAGCCGAAGTTCCCGGCCATCGCCGCCATCGCGTCCAGGCCGGTGCGCACGCCGAGGTAGCCGAGGACGCTGTTGCAGCTGTAGGTCATCGCGGTGTCCAGCGACTGCCCCGCCCGGTCGCAGGCCGCGGTGTCGTTGACCAGCGGCGTGGTCGTCCCCGGCATGACGTACGGGAAGGGCGCGCCGGTGGGCGCGTTGATGTCGGTGACCACCCCGCCGGCGAGCGCGGCGGCGGCCGTCACCACCTTGAAGGCCGAGCCCGGCGGGTAGGTCTGGCGCAGTGCCCGGTTGAGCATCGGCTGGCCGCTGTCGGTCTGCAGCCGGTTCCAGGCCGTCTGGTCGGCCGAGGTGGACCCGGCGAAGCTCCCCGGGTCGTAGGAGGGCGTGCTGGCCAGCGCCAGGATCCGTCCGGTGGCGGGCTCGATCGCGGCGACCGCGCCCTTCTGCGCGCCCAGCCCGCGCATCGCCGCCGCCTGGGCGGCCCGGTCGAGGGTGGTGTAGACGTCCCCGCCGGGGTTCTGCCGGCGCGCGACCGCGTCCCAGACCGCCCAGCCGGCCAGGCGGCTGTCCGTCCCGGTCAGCAGGTCGTCCTCGATCCCCTCCAGCTGCGTGTCGCCGTACGCCTGCGAGGCGAAGCCGGTGACGGCCGCGTACGTCGGGCCGTCGGTGTAGGTGCGCTTGTAGGCGTACCGGCCGCCGGTGGGCGCCGAGCCGGTGACGGTGTCCGCGCCGACCAGGATGTTCCCGCGCGGCTGCCCGTACCGCTCGACGGCGAGCCGCTGGTTGGCGCTGTTGTGGTCGAGGTCCTTCGCCTCGAACACCTGCACCCGGGTGGCCTGGACGCACAGCGCGACGATCAGCAGCAGGCAGAACGTGCCGGCGCGGCGGCCGGTGACGGAGATCCCCGGGAGCCCCTGCGGCCCGTTCCCCCGGGCCGGCCGGAAGCGCGCCATCAGGCCTCCCCCGGCGCCGGGACCGGCGCCGGCCGACGGGCGATGTCACTCATGCGCACGAGCAGCGCGACGACGATCCAGTTGGTGACCACCGACGAGCCGCCCTGGGCGACGAACGGCAGCGTCATCCCCGTCAGCGGGATCAGCGCGAGCACCCCGCCCGCCACCACGAAGACCTGCAGGCCGACGATCGCCGCCAGCCCGATCGCCAGCAGCCGCCCGAACGGGTCGCGCAGAGCGATGCCCGTCCGGAACCCGCGCGAGACCAGCAGCGCGTACAGCAGGAACACCGCGACCAACCCGGTCAGGCCGAGCTCCTCGCCGATCGTCGCCAGGATGAAGTCGGACTTGGCGGCGAAGCCGATCAACACCGAGTGCCCGTTGCCGAGGCCCGTCCCGAGCTCCCCGCCCCACGCGAAGGCGAACAGCGACTGGGCGATCTGGTTGGCCCCCTTGCCCGCCGCGATCGAGCCGAGGGGGTCCAGCCAGTCCGCCACCCGGCTGCGCACGTGGGCCTCGAAGAAACCCACCGCCACCGCGCCGGCCGCCGCGAGGCCCAGCCCGATCGCGATCCACCCGGTGCGCGCGGTGGCGACGTAGAGCATCACGACGAACAGCCCGAAGTACAGCAACGAGGTCCCGAGGTCGGTCTCCAGCACCAGGACGCCGACGAACGCGGCCCAGATCAGCAGCACCGGCCCGAGCACCCGCCCGCGCGGCAGCTGCCAGCGCCAGACCCGCCGCCCGGTGAGCGCGAGGGCGTCCCGGTGCACGGCCAGGTAGGCGGCGAAGAAGACCGCCAGGAGGACCTTGGCGAACTCCCCCGGCTGGAAGGAGAGCGGCCCGACGACGATCCAGATCCGGGATCCGTACACCGGCGGGGAGAAGATCGGCAGCACCAGGAGGACGAGCGCCGCGAGCGCACCCACGTAGGCGTAGCGACGGAGCCGCCGGTGGTCGCGCACCAGCAGCACCACCGCGCCGAACAGCGCCACCCCGAGGGCGGACCACAGCAACTGCGTGGAGACCGCGCCCGGGCCGGAGGTCGCCCGGTCGAGCCGGTAGATCACCACCAGTCCGATCCCGTTGAGCAGCACCGCGATCGGCAGCAGCAGCGGGTCCGCGTACCGGGCCCGCCACCGGACGACGCCGTGCGCCAGCAGCGCGAGCACGCCGAGCGCGGCCCCGTACCCGGCGGTGTCGGCGGGCACCGTGCCGTCCAGGTTGACGCCGACCTCGGCGTAGCCGAACACGGCGATCAGCACCGCGGCCAGCACCAGCACGAGCTCGGTGGTGCGCCGGGTCGGCACCGGCCGGGCCGGCCGGGCGGCGGTTCTGGTCACGGCGGAGGGTGTCGCCACGGACCGTCCTGGGGGTGCTCACCGCGGGTCCTTCCCGCGCGTCGGACGTACCGGGGCGCGGTAGCGCCCGCGCCCCGATTCGCCACCCTAACGAGCACTATCCATATGTATCGTCTCTTCTTCACGGTGTGTCAGTGATTGTCCGAATCGCCGGGGTCCGTGCCCGCCGGTTCACTCCGGCCGTCGCCCCGCCAGCGCCGCCGAACCCGCCGCGACCGCCGCCAGCAGCCCGGCGGCCGCCAGCAGTTCGGGCCAGGGCGGCCCGACCCGCCCGGACCGGGCCGCGGCGACCAGGCCGCTCACCGCCGCGTTCGCCGGCGAACCGGGCGCCACCAGTACCGCCGTCGAGAGCGCCAGCGCCGACGGGATGCCGTACTGCGCCCGCGCGAGCACCGGCCGGTTGCACAGCGCCCCCACCAGCACCCCCAGCAGCACGGAGACCGCCGAGGCCAGCAGCCCGGCCAGCAACGACACCCCGACCGGCGGCTGGTCCGCCTTCGGGTTGGCGACCGGCCCGCTCACCCACCAGAGCCCGGCCACCTCGGCCACCGCCAGGACCAGGCCGACCGTCAGCGCCGCCAGCAGCCCGCCCAGCTGGACCCGGGCCGGGCCCGCCGCCGCCACCAGACACGCCCGCGAGGCCGGCGGCTCGGCGTTCAGCGCGCTGCGGACGGACCACGCGCTGACCGGCAGCAGCACGCCCGCGCCGTAGCCGAGCCCGCCCAGCAGCGGATCGCCCGCCGTCACGCCCAGCACCAGCAGCAACGCGTACGCGAGGAACGGCGGCAGCCATCCGTGCCCGCGCAGCAGCAGCTCCAGGTGGTACCGGGTCAGCGCCCCGACCTGCCTCACCGCTCCCCCTCCCGCCGCCGGACGGCCAGCACGCTCACGGCCGGACGGCCGGTCAACAGGCGGCGCAGCAGCGCGTCCGAGTGCGCCGCCGCCACCGTGAGCCGCACCGCCGTCCCCTCCAGCACGGTGACGTCCGGGGCGCCGGGCAGCCGGGCGGGCAGCGGATCACCGTCCACGACGTCCACGTCCACGTCCACGTCCACCTCCACCGGCGGGCCGTCCGCCCGTACGGCCCGCTCCTCCGCGGGCCGCAGCCCGCCGTCCTCGCCGACCCGGTAGGCGGCCGTGGTCAGTCCGGCCAGCCGCGCCGGGTCGTGGTCGACGAACAGCACCGCGCCGCCGCCCGCCGCCCGCTCGGCGGCGGCCTCGTCCAGCACCGTCCGGGCCGCCGGGTCGAGCCCGGTCCAGGCCTCGTCCAGGAGCAGCACCCGCGCTCCGGGCAGCAGCGCCTGCGCGACCGCGACCTTCTGGCAGGTGCCCTTCGAGAGCCGGCTCAGCGGCGTACCCGCCCGGTCCGCGATGCCGAACCGGTCCAGCCACTCCCCCGCCCTGCGCCGCGCCTCCGCGGCCGCCAGCCCGTGCACCCGGCCGACCCGCAGCAGGTACGAGGCCGCGTCGAACGGCAGCGCCGGCGGGAACCGTTCCGGCACGTACGCCACCGCCCCCGGCCGCACCACCCGTCCCGCGCTCGGCCGCTCGATCCCCGCGACGAGCCTGAGCAGCGTCGACTTGCCCGTCCCGTTCGCCCCCGCGATCCGCACCAACTCCCCCGGCCGGACGGCCAGGTCGACCCCGCGCAGGACCCACCGCCCGCCCCGTCCGTACCGCTTCCCGACACCCGTCAGCTCCACCGCGCCCCCTTCGCCCGCCCGCCCGGTCCGGCCCGCTCGACCGATCCGCTCGACCGGTCCGCACGGAAGGCTAACCACCGCGCATAAGCGCCGCGTGAGCCCCGCGCCCGCGAAACCCCGCCCGCGCGCGGGAGTTCGCCCGGGGGCGCACCCTCGCCATGCTGCGGACTCGTTTGGCCATGGCGAACTGATGATCCCTAGGATCGGCCGCGTGATTACCGGACGACGACGACCAACGACCAGGCTGGGCGGCCTGCTCGCCGCCGCGGCGATAACGGGAGCCTCGCTGCTCCTCGGCCTGCCAGCCCACGCCGACGAACCCTCGGGCGGCTCCGCCCCGGCCCCCAAGGAGGCCCCCAGGGTCGACCTGATCCTGGATGTCAGCGGCTCCATGAGCGCCTCCGACATCCAGGGCAAGAGCCGCATCTCGGTGGCCCAGCAGTCCATCGGCGAGGTGATCGACGCCCTGCCCGCGGAGACCGACTTCGGCATCCGCACGCTCGGCGCCACCTACCCCGGCACCGACAAGACGATCGGCTGCCAGGACACCAAGCAGCTCTTCCCGGTCGGCAAGACCAACAAGGTCGAGGCCAAGACCGCGGTCGCCACCCTGCGCCCCACCGGCTTCACCCCGATCGGTCTGGCGCTGCGCGGCGCCGCCCAGGACCTCGGCAAGGGCGACGCGACCCGCCGGATCGTCCTGATCACCGACGGCGAGGACGACTGCGCCCCGCCGGACCCGTGCGACGTGGCCCGCGAACTCGCCGCCCAGGGCATCCACCTGGTCGTCGACACCCTCGGCCTCGCCCACGACGACAAGACCCGCCAGCAGCTGCTCTGCATCGCCAACGCGACCGGCGGCACCTACACCGACGTCCGCAGCCAGGACCAGCTCACCAACAAGGTGAAGCAGCTGATCGACCGCAGCGACGACACCTACACCGTCAACCCGGTCAAGACCGCCGGCACCGACAAGTGCGAGAACGCCCCCGTCCTCGCCCCCGGCGTCTACAGCGACCGTGAGAAGTTCTCCGAGCACCGCGTCTACAAGGTCCCGGTCAAGTCCGGACAGGAGCTGCGCGCCTCGGTCAGCGTCTCCCTGGACCGGGCCGTCGCCCGGGACTACGGCGTCCTGCTCCAGGCCACCAGCGCGACCGGCCAGGAGCTGGTCCGCGGCGCCGACGCCGACAACGGCCGCAACGACGTGATCTCCACCGGCCTGCGCTGGTCCACGAACGACTCCAAGGGCTACGTCATCACCAGGCCCACGGCGTCGCCGAGCGAGCAGCCGCCGACCACGGTCTGCCTGGTCGTCAGCAACTCGCTGGCAGCGCAGCCCGGCGTCCAGGCCGACCCCGGCCTGCCGCTGGAGCTGACCGTCGACCTGGCCTCCGCCTCCCCCGCCCCCGAGGGCGCGGCGATGGGCCTCGGACGCGGCTGGATCCTGCTGCTCACCCTCACCGGCGCCGGCCTGCTGACCGGCCTGGTGGCCGGCTGGATCGCCCGCTGGCGGATCGCTGTCTGGCGGGAGAACTGACCATGCGTAGGACTCTTCGCGGCCTGCTCGCCGCCTCCGCCCTGCTGCCCGCCCTCGCACTGGCCGCCCCGGCGGCCTCCGCCGCCTCGCCGACCCCCTCGCCGAGCGCGAGCGGCACCGCGGCACCGGCGACCAAGGCCGGCACCTCCTTCCTGACCGCCGTCAACCTCTCCCCCGGCCAGGACGCCAACGTCGCCGCCTCCACCGGCGACTACCTGTACTGGGCGTTCGGGGCCTCCGAGGGCCAGACCCCGACGGTCTCGGTGACCGTCAACCTGGCCCCCGGCACCGACCGGCACGGCCCGCAGACCTGGGCCGTCGAGGTCTTCGACGGGCTGCGCCGCCGCCAGGCCTGCACCGCCGGCACCCAGAACGCCACCGGCGACCAGAACACCGCCACGCTCGCCCTGAGCTGCACCCTGCGCGAGGTCCGCACCTGGGCCGAACCGTGGTCCGGCGACCCGCTGCCCGGCACGTACTACGTGAAGCTCGCGGTCACCGACACCCCGCAGCCGGACCTCGGCCTCCCCGCCTCCGTCCAGCTGCACGTCGCCGCCAAGGGCGACGCCGACAACGCCCAGCCGGAGGGCGGCGAGCTCAAGGCGCCGCTCGTCCCGCCGGCCGGCGGCGGCGCGAGCACCGCCAAGGCGGCGGCCCCGGTGCAGCCGGAGGAACACTGGTACACCGGCTGGTTCTCCGGCTGGAACAGCCGCTGGTACTGGACGATCGGCGGCGGCGCCCTGGCCGCCGTCGCGGGCGTCCTCGGCTTCCACCTGACCCGCCACCCGCGCGGTCGCCGCCCGGGCCGCTACGGCTCGGTGCCGCCCCAGGCCGGCGCCCACCAGCACGGCGCGTACCCGGACACCCAGCGCAACTGACCCGGTCGCGCACCCGAGGGCCGGCCGGACGAGTTCCGGCCGGCCCTCGGTCGTCCTACGCTCGAAACATGGCCCGGCAGCCCGACGGCAGGATCGTGGTCGGCGTGGACGGCTCCCCGGCCTCCCGCGCCGCCGTCCGCTGGGCGGCCCGCCTGGCCGGCCTGAGCGGCGCCCCGCTGGAGGCCGTGACCGTCTGGGACTTCCCCTGCCTGTACGGCGAGCACGGGTTCGTCCCGCCCGCCCTGGACGGCTTCGGGCCCGAGCGCCGTGCCGCCGAGATCCTCGACGAGACGCTGGCCGCCTGCCCGGCCGGGCTCGCCGTCCGCCGCCACCTCGCGGCCGGAGCGCCCGGCCCCACCCTGGTGGCCGCCGCCGAGGGGGCCGCCGCCCTGGTCGTCGGCAGCCGGGGCCGCCGTGCCCCGCCGGGGGCCCTGCTCGGCACCGTCTCCCAGTACTGCGTCCACCACGCGGGGTGCACGGTCGTGGTCGTCCGGGCCTGAGCATCAGCCCCGGAAGAGGTTGTGCCCCACGTCCGACGGCACCTTGTCCTGGACGGGCTCGCTGTCCCCGCCCGGCACGTGCTCGCCCGGGATCGGCTCGGCGCCCTCCCGGTGCAGCAGCACCACGCCGTCCTCGGCCCAGATCTGCCGGTACCCGTGGGCCAGCAGCAGCCGGATCCGCTCGGCCTGCTGCTTGTCCGTCTCGAACGGGAACGAGCGCTTGTCCGACCGCGTGAGCACGTACTCGCGCCCGCGCGGGGTGCCGTCCACCAGCACCACGTCCGCCCGGGCGGTGAGCCGCGGGGCGATCTGGTTGTCCGCCTCCACCGAAGCGCCGTCGGGGATGAGCGCGGCCGCCCGGACGAGCGCCGCCTCGCTCGTCTTGGGCTGCCAGGAGGACGGCACGGCCAGCTGCGCGAGCCCGAGCGGCACGGCGGCGACCAGGGCGCAGCCCGCCGCGGCCAGGCCCAGGAGGCGGCCGCGCCGCGCCGTGCGCTCCTCGGCCATCAGCCGGCCGGTCACCTCGACGGCCGCGGTGAGCAGGACCGGCCACAGCATGGAGTCGTAGTGGCGGGCGATCGACCAGTGGTTGGGGTTGCTGGAGAGGATCCGCTCGGCCAGCAGCGGCACCGCGCACAGGACGGTCGCCGAGCGCAGCGGCAGCAGGAGCATCGTGCCGAAGAGCCAGAGCAGCAGCAGCGGCTTGAGCGGCTGGTCGAAGGCGGCCTGGACCAGCAGGAACGGGTTGCCCAGCAGGTTGTGCAGGGCGTCCCCGGCGTCGCTGCCGATCGAGCCGTAGTTCCAGTAGTAGCCCGGCTCGCCGCCCATCGCCGGGATCAGCCACTTGATCGCGACGGCCGAGGCGAGCGGTCCGCCCACCAACAGCCCGACGCCGGTGTACCGGCCGGCGCGGTCCCCGGAGCCGCGCAGGCGCAGCAGCAGGACCAGCCCGTACGCGGCCACCATCAGGCCGAGGTCCTCCTTGGTGCAGCACAGCAGGACGGCGGCCAGGGACACCGCCCAGTACTTGCGGGCCAGTCCGCGTTCCAGCATCAGCAGGATCAGCGGCACGGCGAAGGCGACCTCGTGGAAGCCCACCCGGGAGGCGACCAGCAGCGGCCACCCGAGGGCGTAGACGAGGCCCGCCAGGTCGGCGGCGCGCCGGGCGGTGGCCGGGGCGGTGTACGCGAAGGCATGGGCGGCGATCCGCCGGATCAGCGGTACGCCGGACGCGAAGAGCAGGGCCTGTCCGAGGATCAGCGAGCGCGGGTCGTCCCAGATCCAGTACAGCGGCGCGAGCAGCGCGAGGACCGGTGAGAAGTGGTCGCCGAGGAGCGAGAAGCCCGGCGGGAACTCGTGGTGGTAGCTCTTCAGCGTCGAGACGGGCAGCCCGAAGTGGGCGTAGCCGCGGATGCCCTGGTCGAAGATCCCGAGGTCGAAGCCGCCGAGCGCGACCGAGGTCCAGCCCTGCATGCCGATGGCGCACATGACGGCGAAGCACAGGACGGCGAGCAGCACGGTGCGCCGGGCCGGGCTGCCGGCCAGCGCCGAGCGCACGGCGGCGCCCGGCAGCCGCGCGGGAACCGGTGTCGCGGAGCGGGTGTCGACGGCCATGGTCACGCCTGCTTCGTCAGGGCCGCGTCCGCGCCGAGCTCGGCGCGGCGCAGCACCTCGTCAGCCTCGGCCCCGAGCTCGCCCGGGCCGCCGCGCAGGCGGTACAGCCGCAGCGCCACGACGACCAGCAGGGCGAGGCCGAACGGCGCGTAGACCGAGGACGGCAGCTGCCAGTACCAGGCGACGCCGAGCCCCCAGCGGTGCGGCACGGTCCACATCGCGTGCGAGAGGAACACCGCCAGCGCCGCCCCGAGCAGGACCTTCCGCCCGGTGGTCCTGGCCTCCACGGCCAGCAGGGCGAGCAGCGGGATGCACCACACCCAGTGGTGGGTCCAACTGATCGGCGACACCAGCAGCGCCGTGAACGCGGTGCACAAGGCGCCCCACGCGTCGGCGCGCCGCAGCGAGCGCGAGCGCCCGGCCAGGACGGCCACGGCGAGGCCGAGGACGCCGACGGCCGCGCACGCGGCCAGTCCGGCGAGGCCGGGCTCGTTGCTGCTGAGCAGTCGGCAGACGGCACCGCGCAGCGACTGGTTGTCGGCGATGACGGTGACCCCGACCCGGCTCGGGTCCCACAGGTACTTCGTCCAGAACCCGAAGGTCGCGTCGGGAAGCACGAGCCAGCCGACCAGTCCGGCCGCCAGGAAGGCGCCCCCGGAGACCAGCGCGGCCCTGATCCGGCCGGTGAGCAGCAGGTACACCGCGAACAGGCCGGGGGTGATCTTGATGGCGGTGGCCAGGCCGATGCCCACGCCCTTGGCGCGGCTGCGGTCCGGGCGGGACAGGTCCCACAGGACCAGGCACAGGATGCCGAGGTTGACCTGCCCGTACTGGAACGTGGTGAAGACCGGCTCCAGCCAGACGCCGAACCCGGTCGCGAGGAGCACGGCGGCGGTGCGGTGCCGCGCGGCCGGCCAGCCGACCAGGCGGAAGGAGAGGTGGGCGGCGAGCGCCAGCAGGCCGAGGTTCAGCAGCTGCACCAGGACGCGCAGCGTGCTCACGTCGAACCAGGTGCTCGGCACGAAGAGCATCGCGGCGAACGGCGGGTACGTGGCGGGCAGGTCCCAGCCGGGCAGCCGCATCGCGTACAGGTCCTGGCCGTGCACGACGGCCGCGCCCTCGGCCCGGTAGACGAGCATGTCGACCATCGTCTGGCCGTGGAAGTGGCGCACCACGGCGTACACCGCCAGGGAGAGCGCCGCGAGGCAGCCCGCGACGACCACGCTCGGAGCCGGTCCTCCGGGGGCTGGATCGGTGCCGCGGTCCTTCGCGTCCGTCCGTCGTGCCCACCGTGTCAGACCGAACTCGCGCACCGCGATGGCACCCCGTTGAGATAGACCAGATCGTTCCCTCGTCGCCGTCTGGGCCAACCCACCATAACCGACCCCCCTGAGGGCCGACCGTGGCTCCGGAACAGGCGGGAGCGACGTCGTGTGACCTTCTTCACAGGAAGCTTCCAGGGCCGGACCGACCGTCAGGACGCCCGCCCCCACGGGCAGTTGACGCGAACGCCGCCACAAAGCAGGAACCCCGCCCGGTCTTGTCGACCGGGCGGGGCCCTTGTTGGGTGGAGCTGAGGGGATTCGAACCCCTGACCCCCTCGATGCGAACGAGGTGCGCTACCGGACTGCGCCACAGCCCCAACGAGAAGAAACTCTAGCACCTTTCGGAGGGGGTCCGTGACCACCCCCGGTCCCGGTGCCGGCCGGGGCCCGCGGCCGCTCACTCGTTGGCGGCGCGCGGGCGGGTCTCGGGGGCCGGCGGCTCGGCGTACTGGTCGAACAGCGGGGTGTTCCGCGACTCCGCCGGACGCCCGGCGGTCCACGTCCCCGGGGCCGTCAGGTCCAGGCCGCGGGAGACCCGCGGGGCGACCGGCGCCGTCACGTACGTCGGCAGCGGGACGGGCACCGGCTCCCAGGAGTCCGGGCCGGCCGCGCCGCGCTCGCGCATGCCGTCGACCCACTCGTCGTGCTCGGTCGCCTCCACGAGCGCCGAGGCCGACGGCGCCGCGCCCCGGGCCTCCTCGGGCCCGGGGGCCAGCCGCAGGTGCGGGCGGCGGGCGACGCGCGGCTCGGCCGGGGCCGACGGCTCCGGTGGGGCGACGACCGCGGTCTGCACCTCGTCGGCCGCCCGGGCCTCGGCGCGCTGCTGCTCGCGCTTGCGCAGCCGCTCGGCGGCCTGCGCGGCCCGGACCCGGTCGAGCTTCACCTCGTAGCGCTGGCGCTCCAGCTTGCGCAGGTGACCGATGTAGAGGGTCAGGAGGACCGCCGGCACGGCCGGCACCCACAGGAAGGCCAGTCCGGCCACCGCAGCGACCACCGCGCCGAGCGCGAAGGCCAGGAAGAGGGCGGTGACCATCCGGCGCCGGCGGGCGAGCAGGCGCGCCCGGCGCTCCGTCCCGCCGGGCGGCGCGGGGACCGGGGCCGGCCGCTCGGGCCGCTCGGACCGTTCCACCGGGGGCTCGGGCTCCCGGTCCGCGGGGTCGCCGGAGACGGCCTCGTCCCGTGCGGGAGGGCCGTCGCTGCTCTGCTCGTCGTCACGCGGTTCGTCGCCCAGGGACCGGGCCGCCCGCCGCTCCAGCGCCGAACGCCCGGCCAGCAGGCGGATGGCGGTGCTGAAGCGTTCCGTCGGGCGCGCCTCGTTGAGTTCGTCCTGCCTGCGAAGCCACATGGGCACCAGATAGGCGGCCCAGGCCCCTACGATGACGGCGTAGATAAGGCCGCTACTGCTCACGATTCACACCGTACGGGCGACGGGGAAGGCCCGACAGCAATTTGACGCGGCGTGTCGTGTGATCAAGCTGATTCTCCGACTATTTTGACGGCATTTGTGACCGTCCGTCTCCGCGTCGATGCCATATCGATATTTGATTCGAACATACATTCAATTATCGCGGCCTGCAGCGGAACTGAGCGCCCGCCAGCGCTCCAGCATCCCCTCGGGGACCTCCTCGGCCGTCAGCGCGTACACGAGGTGGTCGCGCCAGTCGCCGTCGATGTGGAGATAGCGCGGGCGCATTCCCTCCGGACGGAACCCGAGCTTTTCCACCACCCGGCGGCTCGGAAGGTTCTCCGGGCGGATGCAGACCTCGATCCGGTGCAGGCCGAGGTTGCGGAAACAGTGGTTGACCGAAAGCGCCACGGCGGTGGGCATGATGCCGCGGCCGGCCACCGCCTCGTCGACCCAGTAGCCGACGTTGGCCGAGCACATCGAGCCCCAGGTGATGCCGCCGACGGTCAGCTGGCCGACCAGCCGGCCCTCGTAGAGCACGACGAAGGGCAGCATCCGCCCGGCCGAGGCCTCCCCGCGCAGGAAGCGGACCATCTGCCGGAAGGTCGGGCGCGGCCCGGCCGCCCGGCCGGCCGGGCCGGGCGGCACGGTGGCCTCCCAGCGGCGCAGCCAGTCCCGGTTGCGGCGGCTGACCTCCTGCCAGTCGCGCTGGTCGCGCACCCGGATCGGGCGCAGCGCGACCTCCCCCTCGTGGAGCTCTACCGGCCAGCCGGCGTTCAGTGCGCTCTCCCGGGTGCCGCGTCGTCGGGCCGGGGGTGGTCCCCGCCGCCGAGCTGGTCGACGGCGTGGGCGAGCAGCGGCTCCAGCACGGCGAGGCCGTCCCGGACGCCACCAGTCGATCCCGGCAGGTTGACGATCAGCGTACGTCCGGCGAGGCCGGCCAGCCCGCGGGAGAGCGCCGAGGTCGGCACCTTGTCCCGGCCGTGCGCGCGGATCGCCTCGGCGATGCCGGGGACCTGCCGGTCGATGACCCGGGCGGTCATCTCGGGGGTGAGGTCCATCGGCGAGATGCCGGTGCCGCCGGTGGTCAGCACGACGTCGTAGCCGGCCGCGACGGCCTCCCGCAGGGCCGCCTCGACGGGCTCGCCGTCCGGCACGACGCGCGGGCCGTCGGCGGTGAAGCCCATCGCGGTCAGCCCGGCGACCAGCAGCGGGCCGCCCTTGTCCTCGTAGACACCGGCCGAGGCGCGGTTGGAGACGGTGACGGCCAGCGCCTTCATGCGCCCGCCCCGCTTCGCTCGGCAGGCCCTTCGGGCAACCCGCGCCTCCCGATGGTGAGCTCGCTCCGCCCGCTCATGCGTCCACCTCCGGGGCGAACCAGTCGCCGCTCTTGCCGCCGGTCTTGCTGAGCACCCGGACGAACTCGATGGTGGCGCCCTTGTCCACCGCCTTGACCATGTCGATGACGGTCAGCGCGGCGACCGTCACGGAGGTCAGCGCCTCCATCTCGACGCCGGTGCGGTCGGCGGTCTTCACGGTGGCCGTGATCTCGACCGCGTCGTCGGCGACGGCGAGGTCGACCTTCACGCCGGAGACGGCGATCGGGTGGCAGAGCGGGATCAGGTCGGGCGTCCGCTTGGCGCCCATGATCCCGGCGATGCGGGCGACCGCGAGGGCGTCGCCCTTGGGCACGCCCTCGCCGCGCAGCAGTTCGACCACCTTCGGGGAGACCCTGACCCGACCGGCCGCGACGGCGGTGCGCGCGGTCGTGGCCTTCTCGGAGACGTCGACCATCCGGGCCGCGCCCTGGTCGTCGACGTGGGTGAGGCGGTCGCCGGGGGGAGGTGTGGTCACGGGGGCTCCAGGGGCGCGCAGATCGAATACCGCGCTACCGTACAGCTCCCCCGCCCCGCCGCGTGGGAGGGGCCGGATCACGGGACGGGACGGGCCTCAGGAGTCGAGCAGGACCACGTCGACGGAGCTGCCCGCAGGCAGCTCGGTGACGTCCTCGGGGACGGTGATCAGGCAGTTCGCCCGGGCCAGCGCGCCGACCAGGTGGGACTCGGCCCCGCCGACCGGCTCGACCGTGCCGTCCGGCGCGTACCGGCCGCGCAGGAACTGCCGCCGCCCGGCCGGGGAGCGCAGCGCCACCGGGCAGATCGCGCGGACCACCGGGCGGTGCACGTCGGGGGCGCCGAGCATGGTGCGGATGACCGGGCGGACGAACAGCTCGAAGGAGATGTAGGCGCTGACCGGGTTGCCGGGCAGGGCGAGCAGTGGCACGCCGGCCGAGCCCGCGGAGCCGCCGATCCGCCCGAAGCCCTGCGGCTTGCCGGGCTGCATCCGCAGCCGCCGGAAGTCCACGCCGCCGTAGGACTCGAAGACCTCCTTGACCACGTCGTACGCGCCGACGCTGACGCCGCCGCTGGTGACGATGAGGTCGGCGCGGCCGAGCTGGTCCTCCAGGACGGCGCGCAGCCGGGCGGCGTCGTCCGGGACCCCGCCGACCCGGTAGGCGATGGCGCCGGCGTCCTGGGCCGCGGCGGTGAGGGTGAAGCTGTTGGAGTCGGAGATCTGGCCGGGGCCGACGGGCTCGCCGGGCTGGACCAGCTCGCTGCCGGTGGACAGCACGACGACCCGGGGGCGCGGGCGGACCTTCACGGTGGCCCGGCCGGTCGCGGCGAGCAGGCCGAGCTGGGTGGGGCCGAGCCGGGTGCCGGACTCCAGGACGCGCGAACCGGCCGCGACGTCACTGCCGCGGCGACGGATGTGGGCGCCCTCGGCGACCGGGCGCAGGACCCGGACCTCCTCGTCCTCGACGGCCGCGGTCATCGCGTCGGCCGCCTCGCCGGTGCCGGTGCCGCCGTCGGTCCACTCGACCGGGGCGACGGCCTCCGCGCCGGGCGGGACGGGGGCGCCGGTCATGATCCGGGCGGCCTGGCCCGGTCCGACCCGGGGCAGTTCACCGGCGCCGGCCGCGATGTCGCCGACCACGGCGAGCACCGAGGGGTACTCGGCGGTGGCGCGGACGGTGTCGGCGGTGCGGACGGCGTACCCGTCCATCGAGCTGTTGTCGAAGGGCGGCAGGTCGCCGTCCGCGAGCACGTCCTCGTCGAGCAGGCAGCCGCGGGCGTCGAGCAGGCCCAGTTCGATGGCCGGCAGCGGGGTGACGGAGGCGAGGACGTCGGCGAGGTGCTCGTCGACGGTCCACAGGCGAGGAGCCGCCGGTGCCGGGTCCGCGGTGGCGTCGCAGCAGGCTGCGGCGGCGCTGTGGCTGTGCTCGGACCCGGTCATCGGCGGCTCGCTCTCAGTCGGTGTGTCAGTCCTGCAGCTCGGAGGCGACGAACTCCCGCAGCCAGGAGCGGAACTCCGGGCCCAGGTCCTCGCGCTCGGAGGCCAGTCGGACGATAGCGCGCAGGTAGTCGGCGCGGTCACCGGTGTCGTAGCGGCGGCCCTTGAAGAGCACGCCGTGCACCTGGCCGCCGGACTCCGCGTCACGGGTGGTCAGCTCGCGCAGGGCGTCGGTGAGCTGGATCTCGCCGCCACGGCCGGGCGGGGTCTCGCGCAGCACGTCGAAGACCGAGGGGTCGAGGACGTAGCGGCCGATGACGGCGTAGTTCGACGGGGCGTCGGCGGTGTCGGGCTTCTCGACCAGGTCGGTCACCTGGAAGACGTCCTCGCCGAAGCCGTTCGCCTTGACGGCGGCGCAGCCGTACAGGTGGATCTGGGAGGGGTCGACCTCCATGAGGGCGACGACCGAGCCGCCGAGCTCCTGCTGGACCTCGATCATGCGGGCCAGCAGCGGGTCGCGGGGGTCGATCAGGTCGTCACCGAGGAGGACGGCGAAGGGCTGGCCGGCGACGTGCTGCTCGGCGACCGAGACGGCGTGGCCGAGGCCCTTCGGGTCGCCCTGGCGGACGTAGTGCATGTTCGCCAGTTCGACGGACTCGCGGACGCGGCGCAGGCGGTCCTCGTCACCCTTGCGGGCGAGGAGCTCCTCCAGCTCGTAGGCGCGGTCGAAGTGGTCCTCCAGGGCGCGCTTGTTGCGGCCGGTGACCATCAGTATGTCGGACAGCCCCGCGGCGGCGGCCTCCTCGACGACGTACTGGATGGCCGGCTTGTCGACGACGGGCAGCATCTCCTTCGGCGTGGCCTTGGTGGCCGGGAGGAAGCGGGTGCCCAGTCCGGCCGCGGGTACCACGGCCTTGGTTACCGGAATTCGAGTGTTGGTCGTCGTCATGCGCAAACCTTACTAAGGCACGTTTTCAGCCGTCCGGGCGCGGTCGGACGGCTCGGGGTGCCCGTCGCCGGGGCCGGCCGCGGTGGCAGGCGTCTGGGAAATGACCGGCTGGGCGAGGGGGTCCCCGCCGGCACAGGGCGACAGACTACCCGCCTTTTCCGAACGGTCACGTTCGGCAGTCGGACCGCCCTCCGTACCGGAAGTGACGGGCGCGTGGTGCGCGGCCGGCAGGCTGCCGCGCCAGCAGTCGCCGCCCGCCGCGCGGGCCCCGGCGAGCGCCCGGTCGGCCGCCCGGAGCAGGACGGCCGCGTGGGTGCCGTCCTCGGGGAGCACGGCGACGCCGACGGCGGCGGTGAGGCCGTTGCCGCGTGCCGGGCGGGGCTCGCGGGGGCCGGAGGACCAGTCGAGCAGCAGGTGCCGGCGCACCGACCAGACCAGCCGCTCCGCGACGTGCGCGGCGCCCTCGGCGCCGGTGTCCGGCAGGATCACCAGGAACTCCTCGCCGCTGTAGCGGCCGAGGGTGTCGGCCCGGCGGATCTCCATCGCCAGGCGCTGGGCGAGGTCGCGCAGTATCGCGCCGGCCCGCGCGCGCCCGTGCTCGGTGACGATCGCGTCGAAGCCGGCGATCTCCAGGAGCAGCACGGCCAGTGGGCGCGGCCCCTCGTGCTGGTCGGACTGCTCGGCGCGGCGGGCGCGCTCGATCTCGCGGTCCAGGGTGAGCTGGAGGTGCCGGTAGTTCCACACGCCGGTGAGCGGGTCGCAGGAGGCGGTGCGCTCCAGTTCGGCGCAGCGGCCCTCCAGCTCGGCGACCCGCTCGTGCAGCAGCGCCTCCCGGTCGGCGGCCTCGCCGTGCGCCCGACGCAGCCGCAGGCCGAGCACGGTGGCGCCGGCCAGCGCGGGGACGCTCAGCGCGGCCAGGGCGTGGACCAGCAGCGGGGTGGGCAATCGGGGCGCCCTTTCGCGTGTCAGGCTCGGCCCGTCGGTGGCGGGGGCCATGGCGGGGTTCGGGAGGACCTCAGAGGAGAGCAGGGGAGATCCCATGCACAACGAGAAGAGCGGGCTGAGGACACGGCTGCTGGCCGATCGCCGTGCACTCACCGGTGAACAGCGCGCGGAGGCGGCGCACGCACTGGCCGTGCACGCCGGGGGGCTGGCCGCACCGGGGGCCACGGTCGCCGCGTACGTCTCGGTCGGCGCCGAGCCGGGGACGGGGCCGCTGCTGGACGGGCTGCGGGCGCGGGGCGTGCGGGTGCTGCTGCCCGTCCTGCTGGCCGACAACGACCTGGACTGGGCGGCCTACGAAGGCGTGGACGCCCTGGCCCCGGCCGGGCGCGGACTGCTGGAACCGGTCGGTCCGCGGCTGGGGCCGGAGGCCGTCGTGGGGGCGTCGGTGGTGCTGCTGCCGGGGCTGGCGGTGGACCGGCGCGGGCTGCGGCTGGGCCGCGGCGGCGGAAGCTACGACCGGGTGCTGGCCCGGCTGGAGCGGGCGGGGGCACGGCCGGTGCTGGCGGTGCTGCTGTACGAGCACGAGTTGCTGGCGGAGGTGCCTGCCGAGCCGCACGACCGTCCGGTGGACGTGGCGGTCACGCCGTCGGGGCGCCACCGGCTCGGGTGATCCCGGACCGCCCCTCGGGCCCGGAAACGGCGGTGGCCCCGCTCGCGTTCGAGCGGGGCCACCGGTCCTCCGGGCGTCAGCCGTTGGTCAGGACCAGTTTGTGCTTGGTCGCCTTCTCGACCGAGTCCGGCGTGTAGGCCCAGGTCAGCAGCTTGCCCTTGAGCCAGAGGTCGGTCTGGTCGTTGTAGTTCTCGTGGAAGGCGTGGCCGGAGGCGCCGCCGACGTTGACCCAGCGCGAGGAGTCGAAGTCGCTCAGGTCGACGACCATGCGCATCGACGGGATCCAGTCCACCTGGTAGCCGGCCGCGGCGTTCCAGCCCGCCGCGTCGACCGCCGCCGAGCTGCCGGAGAGGCGGTACGGGCCGCGGTTGAGCAGCTTGTGGACGGCGCCGGAGGCGATCGACGAGTCGTCGGTGCCGAGGGTCTGCTCGCGCAGCGTCAGCGTGTGCAGACGGCCCCAGCTCCAGGTGGAGACGTCCTTGCTGAGCAGCGAGGTCAGCTCCTGGCGGGCGTTCTTCATCGCCTCCTGGAGCAGGTTGTCCAGGCCCTTCTGCTCCTTGTGCTGCGAGTCGATGTACGTCCACCAGGTGCTGTCGGGCTTGCTCAGCTGCTGGCGCACGACCTCGGTCCAGCGGTCGCCGCCGTCGGGCTGGGCCTTGTCCGGGTCGCGGGTGCCGCACTCGGTGACGATCTTGCTGGAGCTGTCCGGCTTGGTCGGGTCGTCCTGCTGGCGGACCAGCAGGCAGTTGCCCTTGGCGCGGATGTCGGCCGGGAACTTCTGGCCGAACGCGAGGGTGAGCAGCTGGCGCCAGACCGCGTTGTAGTACGCGGCGGCGGCCGAGTCGGCGTCCTGGTGGTAGTTCCAGTCCTTCAGGAGGTCCTGCGCCTCACGCACGTACGGGTCGTCGATCTGCTGCTTGAGCAGCAGCGGGACGAGCGTCTTGGCCATGACGCTGGTGTTGTCCAGCTGCAGCGTCTGCATGTCGTCCGGCGAGATCTTGCCGTTGTTCTTGAGCAGGCCGTCGATCTGGTCGGTGATCTCCTTGGCCCGGGTGCCGTACTCCCAGTCCTTGGTGAGGCCGTACTTGTACGTCGGGTCGACCACGGCCTGGTTGGCGGTGACGATGTAGCCGGCGGACGGGTTGAAGCTGTACGGCAGGGCGGCGAAGGGGATCGAGCCCTTCCACTGGTAGGCGGAGTCCCAGCCCGGGGCCGGGAGCGTGCCGTCGCCCTTGCCGCGGATCGGGATGTCGCCCGGGGCCTGGTAGCCGATGTTCTTCGCATCGGCGTAGATCAGGTTCTGCGCGGGGACGGCGAAGTCCTTGGCGGCGTTGCGGAAGTCGTCCCAGTTCTTCGCCTTGTCCAGCTCGAAGACGGCGTCCATCGTCCTGCCGGGGTTCAGCGCCGTCCACTGCAGGGCGACGCCGTAGCCGCCGGTGCCGCGGTCGGGGGCGGCGCTGCCGTTCGGGGCGTACTTGCCGACGTTCTGCTGCTCGGTGCTCTGGTCGGAGATGAGCGGGGCGCCGGTCTGGGTGGTGCGGACGGTGATGGTGCGGTCCTCGCCGCCGGCGACCTTGATGGTCTCCTTGCGGAGGTCGAACTTCACGTCCTTGCCGTCCACCTGGTAGGTGTCCGGGCCGGTGACCTTCTCCAGGTACAGGTCGGTGACGTCGGCGCCCAGGTTGGTGAAGCCCCAGGCGATGTCCTTGTTGTGGCCGATCACCACGCCGGGCATGCCCGCGAAGGTGAAGCCGGTGACGTCGAACTGGCACGCCGGCGAGGCGGTGCGGCAGTGCAGGCCCGTCTGGTACCAGACCGAGGGCAGGCCGGGGCCGAGGTGCGGGTCGTTGGCCATCAGCGGCTGGCCGGTCGTGGTGTGCGAGCCGGCCACCACCCAGGAGTTGGAGCCGATGCCCTGGCCCGGGCGGCCGAGCAGCTGCGGCATCGCGTCGACCCGGTCGGTGAGGCCCTGCAGGAGCGCCTTGGTGGTGGCCGCACCCTGCGCGGTGGGGGCCGCGGGGTTGCCGGCGCCCGCCGCGGTGGAGCCGTCGGCCGGGCGGTAGGTGTCGCCCGAGACCGTGCCGGTCTTCACGATCGTGCCGTTGCGGGCGTACGGGTAGTCCGGGTACAGCTCGGCGATCTTGTCCGCGGTGAAGTCCTGGGACAGCAGCGAGCGGTCGATCTCCTCCTGGAGGTTCCCGGAGAGGTTCCAGGCCATCGCCTTGAGCCAGGCCACCGAGTCGACCGGGGTCCACTGCTCGGGCTTGTAGCCGCTGTTGACGACGCCGAGCATCGCGTACTCCAGCGAGGCCTTCTCCCCGCCCGGGTGCTCGGCCAGCCAGGCGTTGACGCCGTCCGCGTACGCCTGGAGGTACTTCTTGGTCTCCGGCGAGAGCTTGGTGTCGAACTCCTTCTGCGCCACCTGGCGCCAGCCCATGGTGCGGATGAAGGAGTCGGTGTCGACCTGGGAGTCGCCGAACATCTCGGAGAGGCGGCCGGCGGTGATGTGCCGGCGGACGTCCATCTCCCAGAAGCGGTCCTGCGCCTGGACGTAGCCCTGGGCGCGGTAGAGGTCCTCGGAGGTGTCGGCGTAGATCTGCGGGATGCCGTTGGCGTCGCGCTTGACGTCGACCGGCGCGCTCAGGCCCGCGATCTTCACGGTGCCGTCGACCGTCGGGAAGGACGCGCGGACCGCGGCGACCCCCCGGTAACCGCCGTAGCCGACGCCGGCCACCAGCAGCACGACCAGCACGATCACGATCAGACGGGCGCGCCGGAACTTCTTGGAGCGGGGCATCTGGGTCCTTGCGGTCCTCGACTTCGGGGCGGGCGGGCGTGTCCAGGGCCTGCGGCCGTGACAGGGCACCACATTAGGCCGAGTCCACGGCACGGCGTGCACGGGGGACGGCCCGGAACGGGGCCTGCGTGAGGAGCCCAACTAAAGATATGGCAAAATGTTAGAATGAGTAACGATCCGCAAGAGGAGTATTGACGGCTTCTTAACGCGCCCGCGGCTCGCCCCGGCACGACCTGGACCACTGCACCACCTGCACCAATGCACGACCTGGACCACTGCACCATCTGCACCACCTGCACCACCTGCACCACCTGCACCACCTGCACCACCGCGAGACACCAGCACCACCGAGAGACACCCCGCCCGCCCCCATGCCTGCACGAGGTGCCCCTGCGTGAACGTCGACCACCTGAACCAGCTGCTTCTCGAGTTCTCCGTGATCCTCCTGGTCGCGGTGGTCGCCGTGCGGATATCGACCCGATCAGGGCTACCCAGCCTCCTCATCTACCTCGGGATCGGCGTCGCCCTCGGCCAGAACGGCATCGGCGTCACCTTCAACAACGCCGAGCTCACCCAGGTGCTCGGCTACGCGGCCCTCGTGGTGATCCTCGCCGAGGGCGGCCTGAAGACCAGCTGGAGAGAGGTCAAGCCGGTGATGCCGGCGGCCACCGTGCTCGCCACCGTCGGCGTCGGGGTGAGCGTGTTCGTCACCGCCGCCGGCGCGCACTGGCTGGTCGGCCTGGACTGGCGCACCTCGATGCTGCTCGGCGCGATCGTCTCCTCCACCGACGCTGCGGCCGTCTTCTCCGTCCTGCGGATGGTCCCGCTGCCGCACCGGCTCACCGGCCTGCTGGAGGCCGAGTCCGGCTTCAACGACGCGCCCGTCGTCATCCTGGTCGTCGCCTTCGCCACCGCCGGCGAACTGGACTCCTGGTACGTCCTGCTCGGCACGATCGTCGCCGAGCTCGCGATCGGCGCGGCGATCGGCCTCGCGGTCGGCAGGCTCGGCGCGTTCGGGATCAAGCACGTCGCCCTGCCGTCCTCCGGCCTCTACCCGATCGCGGTCATGGCGCTGACCGTGCTCGCCTACGCGGGCGGCGCGCTGCTGCACGGCTCCGGCTTCCTCGCGGTCTACATCAGCGCCGTGATCCTCGGCAACGCCAAGCTGCCGCACGGCCCGGCGGTGCGCGGCTTCGCGGACGGCCTGGCCTGGATCGGACAGATCGGCATGTTCGTCCTGCTCGGCCTGCTGTGCACGCCCGAGACGATGGGCGACGCGGTGATCCCGGCGCTCGTCATCGGCGGGGTGCTGGTCTTCCTCGCGCGGCCGCTGTCGGTGGTGCTCACGCTGACGCCGTTCCGGGTGCCCGGGAAGGAGCAGGCCCTGCTGAGCTGGGCCGGGCTGCGCGGGGCGGTGCCCATCGTGCTCGCCACCATCCCGGTGGTCTCGGGCGCGCACAAGGCCGAGGACGTGTTCAACATCGTCTTCATCCTGGTCGTCGTCTTCACCCTGCTCCAGGGCCCGACCCTGCCCTGGGTGGCCAGGCAGCTGAAGATCGGCGAGGGCGCGATGGGCCAGGACCTCGACATCGAGTCCGCGCCGCTGGAGAAGCTGCACGGCCACCTGCTGTCCGTCGCGCTCTCCCCCGAGTCCCGGATGTCCGGCGTGGAGGTCGGCGAACTGCGGCTGCCCAAGGGGGCGGCGGTCACCCTGGTGGTCCGGGAGGGGAACTCCTTCGTACCGGACCGGGCGACGGTGCTGCGCGGCGGCGACGAGCTGCTCGTCGTCACGACGGACGAGGTCGGCGAGGCGGCGGAGAAGCGGCTGCGAGCCGTGGACAAGGGCGGCAAGCTCGCGGGGTGGCTGTACGGGAAGTGAGCCGTACAGTGGCGGGGTGCCGGGCCTTTCGGGGCCCGGAAGCCCGTTCTGGCTTGGATCCGTTGGGATCTAGCGCTATCTACGCGCGTAACTGTATGCTGGAAGAACACCGCTTTTGACCGACCCAGCATCTGCCTGATGCAGAGTTGGCGCGACCGCTCGGCGGCTGCGGCCCGGCTCTCGGCAACCACGCCGGAGCGGCCCGGTATCTACCCCGGTCGACGCGCGAGAGGACGACTCTCGGCGCCGTCGGGGCCACCCCATGCCCTTGCCGCGCTACCAGGCAGCAGGAAGGACGACCGTGACGGCCCGCCGAACGGTCGACGACGCCACGGACACCCCCACCGCCCCGGACGCCGCCCCCGCGCGCGTCGGGTACGGCGCGCTGCTGCGCACCCCGGGTGCCTGGACGTTCCTGGCACCCGCGTTCGTCGCGCGGCTGCCCTACGCCATGCTCAGCATGGGCATCCTGATGCTCGTCACGGGCACCGGCGGCTCGTGGGGCACGGCCGGCACCGTCACGGCGGTCGCCGCCGTCGCCCAGGCCCTGATCGGCCCGCAGACCGGCCGGCTCGCCGACCGGTACGGGCAGGCAACCGTCCTCGTCCCGACCGTCGTCGTGCACGCCGCCTCGGTCGCCGCGCTGATCGTCCTCGCGAACGGCCACGCGCCGGCCTGGAGCCTGTGCCTGGCCGCCGTCCCGGCCGGGGCCAGCGTGCCGCAGATCGGTGCGATGGTCCGCGCCCGCTGGGTGGCCAAGCTCGGCGCCGAGGGCGCCTCCGCCTCCTCCGCCGCCAAGGTCGGCACCGCGTTCGCGTTCGAGTCCGTCACGGACGAGCTCACCTTCGTCGTCGGCCCGATCCTGGCCGCCAAGATCGCCACCTCGGTCAGCCCCTCCGCGAGCCTGATCACGGAGGCCGCGCTCACCTTCGTCGGCGGCCTGGCCTTCGCCGCCCAGCGCCGCACCGCGCCGGCCCGGATCGTGCCGCAGCCCGGGGCGCAGCGCGTCTCCGCGCTCGCCTCGCCCGGCGTCCGGCTGCTGGCCGGCGTCATCCTGGGCGTCGGCGCCGTGTTCGGCGGCATGCAGGTCTCGGTCAACGCCTTCGCCGACTCGGTCGGGCAGCACGCCGCGGCCGGCACCGTGTACGGCATCTTCGCCGGCGGCTCGATGGTGGCCGGTGTGCTCTACGGCGTGATCGCCTGGCGGCGCGCGGTGCAGCAGCGCATGATCACCAGCTACACCCTGCTGGTGCTGGGCTGCTCGACGCTGTGGGCGATGCCCAACCTGGTCACCCTCTCGATCGCCGGGCTGGTCTGCGGCCTGGCCATCGCGCCGACCCTGATCAGCGGCTACACCCTGGTCGAGACGCTGGTCGCGGACGGCGCCAAGACCGAGGCCTTCACCTGGCTGACCGGCGCCATCGGCCTCGGCCTGGCGGTCGGCTCGATGGTGGCCGGGCGGCTGATCGACGGCCACGGGCCCTCGGCCGGGTTCCTGGTGCCGGCCGTCGGCGCCGGGCTGGGGCTGGCCGCGCTGGTCTCGCTGCGGCACCTGCTGGCGCCGTCGGGCGGGGCGAGCACGGTGGTCGCCGGATCCGACGGCAGCGCCGTCCCGGCCGGCGCCGAGCCGCAGCTGGTGGGCGCCGCCAAGGGCTGACGGCGGCCCGACCGGGCCCACGTCACACCGGAGTCGCTGGACTCATCCAGCGGAATGCCGCATCATTGACCATCGTTAGCACTCATCAGGCGCGAGTGCCAGGAGGAAGACAAGTGCCCACGTACCAGTACCAGTGCACCGAGTGCGGCAACGGCCTGGAGGCGGTGCAGAAGTTCACCGACGACGCGCTGACCACCTGCCCCGACTGCCAGGGGAAGCTGCGCAAGGTCTTCTCGGCCGTGGGCGTGGTCTTCAAGGGCTCGGGCTTCTACCGGACCGACAGCCGCTCCTCGTCGAGCAGCTCGGTGAGCTCCTCGTCGTCGAGCTCGTCGACGACGTCCTCGTCGTCCGCGGCCTCCTCGACCCCGGCGTCATCCACCTCGGGCTCGTCCTCCCCGGCTCCGGCCGCCGGCTGACCCCAGCACGCACCGGAAGGCCCGCTGCCCCGCTTCACGCGGTGGCGGCGGGCCTTCCGTCGTTCTCACGGCCGTTCCCGGGTCCGTTCTCACGGCCGTTCCCGGGGCCGCCCTCAGGGGCCTCATCGGGGCCTCCTCGGGGCCGGTCCGGTCAACGTTGACGGGCTCGGCCAGCTCGTTCGGGTGTACGGAATCGTCCACAGGGCCGGGGTTTTCCACAGGCTGCGGATAACGTCTTCCGGCTTTCGCCGCGGACGCTCATCGTGGGGTCACCAGAGACCGACCGACCCCGGAGGTGGTTCCCGATGAACGCCCTCAGCCACGCCGTCCCGCTGCCCGCACCCACCGTTCCGCCCCGGCGAGCCGTGCCGAGCTTCCGGCCGATCCGGCGCGGGGCGGGCGGGCGGCACCGCTGGTGGCGCGCCGTCCGGCGGCGGGCCGGGGTGCCGGCGCTGGTGCTGCTCGCGGTGGCCGCGGCGCTCGCGTTCGGACCCGCACGGGCCGGGCTGCCGCCGCCGTCCGGCGGCGCGCTGGGCCAGGCGGGTTGTCAATCCGGTGCTTCGGATGATCACCCGTAACCGGTCGACGACTTCGTCGTTCGAGGCGGCATGAAGGGCTTCAAGGAATTCCTGCTGCGTGGAAATGTCGTCGAGCTCGCCGTCGCCGTCGTCATCGGTGCGGCCTTCACCAACATCGTCAACGCCTTCGTCAAGGGCGTGATCAATCCGATCGTCGGTGTCTTCGGGACGAAGGACCTCACGTCCTACAGTTCCTGCCTCAAGGGGCCCTGCGAGGTGTCCCCCAACGGCGACGGCGTGTCCGGGATCCTCATCCTCTGGGGCTCGGTGCTCAGTGCCGCGCTCCAGTTCCTGATCACCGCCGCCGTCGTCTACTTCGTCCTGATCATTCCCATGAACCGCATGGCCGCGCGGCGCAAGCCCCTCGCCGAGGAGATGGCGGAGGCCGAGGCCAAGGAGGTGCAGCTGCTCACCGAGATCCGCGACGCACTGGTCGCCCCGCTGCGCTGAGCGCGGCCCGGCCTGACCTCGTCCCTCGCCCCTCGTCCCTCGTCCCGCTCAGTCTCCGTGGTGCGGCGGGCGCTGGCTCAGGTACCAGTCCAGCCCCCGTCCGCTCCCGGCCCCGGGGCGGTCGCCCCAGCCGGAGTCGGTGTCGTCCCGGGACTGCCGGTCCAGCGGGTCCCCGAAGACGAGGCGCGCCTTCGCCCGGACCTGCTCTTCGGCCTCCCGCTGCCGCGCGGCCTGCTCTTCGGCCTCCCGCTGCCGCGCGGCCTGCTCCGGCCGATCCGGCGTCTCCTGCTCGTGCGCCCGGCCCCCCGCCTGGCCCTGTCCCTGCTCGCTCACCCTGTTCACCCCGTTGCTCGACCCGGTCGTCCTGTCCTTCCAGCCTAAGAGCCCGAGACGGACCTCGGGCCCGGGCCCGCACCGCGCGCCAGCCCGCGTCCCCGAGGAACCGGAGCCGGCGCGGCCGGGGCGCCTCGCGCAGGATGTCGAACAGCAGGTAGCGGGCGGA
>NZ_JBEZGX010000029.1:0-103857 GCF_040650235.1 Kitasatospora sp. NPDC048722 | reverse complement strand
GTACGGGAACGAGAAGTTCCGCCCACCGTTCCCCCCGCTCCGGTCCGGCGGCGGGGCAACGGGACGGGGTTCCCCGGCGGTCGGTGCGTGCAGTGCTTGGGGCCGGAGCCCTGGCCCGCGGGCCCGCGGCGCCAGCCCGTCACGGCGAACACCGCGCACCCGAGCATCACCAGGAACCCGACCACGCTGACCCAGATCTGGTCCGGAACGACCATGCCGCCCATCAGCAGGACGACGCCCACCACGAAGCCCGCGACGGCCAGGTAGACCCGTCGGCGGGTGTAGGTGCGCAGCCCGGTTCCCTCAAGCGCCGACGCGAATTTGGGATCTTCGGCATACAGCGCTCGCTCCATCTGGTCGAGCAGTCGCTGCTCGTGCTCCGAGAGCGGCACGGAGTCCTCCTACTCGTCGGTCGCGGGTGCGACCGGTCCGCCGCCCCGGTCGGGGAGGCAAGTCCATTCGGCCTTCGGGGCACGCGGTCGGACGCCTGTGCGGGGGACCCGGCCCGTGTCGTCCATATGCCCCATGCGTCCGGCTGTCATGCTTTCCGGCTTTACCCAGATCATACGGTCCGTGGGCCCGTTCCGGGGTGGTCCGCGGCGCGTGGGCCGGGCCACTTCGGCCGGGGCCGACCGCACTCCTCCCAACGCGGCGGACGGCGAACTAGTGCCCGATCCGGTGGAATCGGCCCGGACCTGGGGAGCTGCGGCGATCACCGCCGGGTGGCCGGCAAGCGGAGGGGAGACGAACCGCCGCCGCACGATGTGCGGAGCACACGGCGGGGCCCCTCCGGACGGCCGTCCGGAGGGGCCGCCGAAGGGCTCAGCCGAGCGTGGCCAGCAGGTGCAGCTGGGTCGCCACGGCGTGGAACGCGGGCTGCGCGGCGGCGGCCTCCTCCAGCTTCAGCAGCGCCTCCATCGCACCCGGCTCGGTGTCCACCAGGACCCCCGGGACGAGGTCGGAGAAGACCCGGACGCCGTGCACCGACTCGACCCGCAGGCCCGCGCCCTCGGCGAGGCGGGCGAGCTCCTCGCCGGTGAAGCGGCGCGGCATCGGGTCCTGCTCGCCCCAGCGGCCGTCGGCGGCCGACAGCACGGTGCGGGCCTCGGTGAAGTGGCCGGCCAGCGCGCGGGCCAGCACGGCGCCGTTGCGGTTGGCGGCCAGCAGGCTGACCAGGCCGCCGCGGCGCAGGGTGCCGGCCAGGCTGCCGAGCGCCTCGGCCGGGTCGTCCACGACCTCCAGGACGCCGTGGCACAGCACCGCGTCCGTCGTGCCGGGGGCGATCACCTCGGGCAGCGTCTGGGTGTCGCCCTGGACGGCGCGGACCAGGTCGGTGACGCCGGCCTCGGCGGCCCGGCGCTCCAGCGCGAACAGGGCGTCCGGGCTCGGGTCGACCACGGTGACGCGGTGGCCGAGCTTGGCCACCGGCACGGCGAAGTTGCCCGTGCCGCCGCCGGTGTCGACGACGTCGAGCACGGGCTGGTCCAGCTCGGCGGCCCGCTTCTCCAGGGCGGCCCGCACCACCTCCCAGACCACGGCGGTGCGCAGGGCGCTGCGGGGGCGCGTCGGGTACAAGGCGGGACTCCTCGGCACGTGCAGATCGATCGGGAACGTCACCACCTTAGACCGGGTGGGTGGCACCGCCCGTCACGCCTCGTGCGGGGAGTCGCCGGCCGGGGGCAGGCGCGGGGCGGGCGGGGTCGGGTGCAGGCCGAGGAGGCGCTCGACCAGGCGCAGGAACAGGGCGGTGTTGCGGACCAGGTCGTCGGCGTCGCGGGCCGAGGCGGCGCTCCGGATGCCGGCCTCGGCGGCGGCCCGGCGGCGGGCGCCGGCGCCGTAGTAGACGGCCCACTCGGCGAGCTCCGGCGCGACCTCGGGCAGCACCTCCCAGGCGCTGCGGATGGCTTTTCGGCGGCGCGGGTTCTTCTCCGGCCGCCCGCGCACGGCGAGCACGGCCGCGACGGTGCGCAGCGCGGCCAGGTGCGCGGTGGCGTACCGCTCCAGCGGGTCCTCCAGGGCGCGGGCCCCGGCGAGGGTGCGGTGGGCGTCGGCGAGCAGGTCGAGGGCGGCCGGCGGTGCGGCGACCCGGCGCAGCACCGGGTGGACGTCCCCGCCGCCGGGGCGGGGGACCGGGGAGTGCGGCAGGGCGGCGGAGTGGAGGCGGGCGGTGACGGGCTCAGGGTGGCTGATGGTCATGGTCTCCCCCGTTCCGAGGCAGCGCGCGGACCGGGTGGTCCGTGCTCCTCCATCGTGAACGGCACCACTGACAATTCCCGCCGGTGCGGTCACCCCGGTGGCCGGCTCCCCCTCGCCGCGCTCCGCCGCCCCGTGTCGGCGGTGCGCGGCGTCCCGGCCGGCTCCGGTGGCGGGCCCTGCGCCGACCGTCCGCCGGCTCCCCAGGGCCGGCGGACGGACGGGTCCGCCGTCCGGGGTGCGCGGCGCCCGACGCGCCCCGCAGCCCGGGTGCCACCACTGTGGCGTCCGCGCAGGTCGGCGGGCTATCCGCAGAAGTACTCAATCGCGGATCTGAGTATCCGTACTCAGTTCCGCGCCCGCGCCGCCGCGCCGGAACCGGCGGGGTGCCCGGCCGCGTCCCGGTACGGTACGGCGAGGCCGGGCGGACCCGGCCGTTCCGAGGAGGCGACCCGATGACGATCCTGCCGCTGATCTTCACCAGCGGACTGGCCAGCGGCATCAACGCGTACGCGGTGGTGCCGCTGCTCGGGCTGCTGGGCCGGTTCGGGGGCGCCGACTCGGTGCCGCCCGCCCTGGAGCGCACCGACGTGCTGGTCGCGGCCGCCCTGCTGTTCCTGCTGGAGGCGGTGGCCGACAAGATCCCGTACGTGGACAGCGTGTGGGACGTCGTGCACACGGTGATCCGCCCGGTCGCCGGCGCCACCGTGGCCGCACTGATCGCGAGCAGCCACCCGGGCTCGCTGGGCGAGGTCGCGGCGGGCGCGATGGGCGGAACGACGGCGCTGGTCAGCCACCTGGTGAAGGCCTCGCTGCGGATGGCCGTCAACACCTCCCCCGAGCCTGCCAGCAACATCGCGGTCAGCCTGGCCGAGGACCTCTCGGTGGCCGGCCTGGTCACCCTGGCGATCTTCCACCCATGGCTGGCCGCCTCGATCTCGGCCGTCCTGCTGGCGATCGGCGTGCTGCTGGTGTGGCTGGCGATCAGCAGGATCCGCGCGTTCCGCGCCCGCCGTCGCGAGCGCAGGGCCGCCCGCGCGCGGGCGGCTCAGGGGGTGTACGCGGGACAGCCATAGGATCTGTGCCATGGCACGGATCGTCATCATCGGCGCAGGAATGAGCGGGCTCGCGGCGGCCTCCCGGCTGGCGACCCTCGGACACCGGGTGACGGTCTGCGAGGCGAGCGGCACGTACGGGGGCATGGTCGGCCGGTACGAGCGCGACGGCTTCGCCTTCGACACCGGCCCCGGCCTGCTCACCCTCCCCGCGGTCTACCGCGACCTCGCGCTGAAGACCGGCCGCGAGCCGCTGGAGCAGCTCGTCGGGCTGGCCCCGGTGGACCCGGAGAGCCGGCACCTGTTCCCGGACGGCACCGCCCTCACCCTGCCCAACGCCTCGCGCGGCGGCGTCGCCCAGGCGCTGGACGACGCCTTCGGCGCCGGGTCGGGCGCCCGCTGGAACGCGGTGGTCAACCGCGGCCGGACGGTCTGGGAGGCCACCCGCCGCCCGCTGCTGGAGGAGCCGCTGCCGGCCGACCCCAGGCCGCTGCACGCCGACCCGTACCCCGTCCCGCCCCGGCGCGGCCTCGCCCGGCTGCGCCCGTCCGGCCGCTGGACGCTCGCCGACGTCGCGGCGCGTGAGCTCGACGGACACCCCGGGCTCACCGCCCTGCTGCACGAGCACGCGGTGCGGTTCGGCTTCGACCCGCGCACCGCCCCGGCCGCGGCGACCGTCCTGCCGTACATGGAGCAGTCGTTCGGCGTCTGGTACGTCAAGGGCGGGATGCGCGCGCTGGCGGACGCGGTGTACAGGCGATGCGAGCAGCGCAAGGTGGAGTTCCGCTTCGACACCCGCTTCGAGGAGGTGCTGGAGAAGGACGGCCGGGCCGCCGGGGTCGTCACGACGGCCGGGACGGTCGAGGCGGACGTCGTCATCCACTCCGCGGACGCGAACCGGCAGTACCGCGAGTGGACGGGCATGGCGCGGGACCAGGACCACTGGCCGGACTCGGCGGCCCACGCCGACGGCGTCCCCGGCCGCGCCGTCGTGCTGCTCGCCCTGCGCGGCGGGCGCCCGGCGGGCACCGCGCACCGCACGGTCGTCCACGCCGCCGACCCGGCCGCCGAGCTCGCCGGGATCTTCGGCCCCGGCCCGCTCCCCGAGCGCCCGACCGTGCAGGTGCTGCGCCCGGACGACCCGTCGCTGCACCCCGCCGACCACGAGACGGCCGTGCTGACGGCCACCGTGCCGGCCGGCGGCGTCGACTGGACACAGCCGGGCGTCGCCGACCGCTTCGCCGACCGGATGGTCGCCCAGGCGGAGGCGGCGGTCCCCGGCCTCGCCGGCCGCGCGCTGTGGCGGGTGGTCCGGACCCCGGCCGACACCGAGCGCGAGACGGGCTCGTGGCAGGGTTCGGTCCCCCGTCCGGCGCTGCCCGGCGGCCGTGGCGCGTTCCTCCAGGCGCCGACGGAGGACGCCCCCGGCTTCTACCTGGTGGGCGGCGCCGCCCACCCCGGCGGCGGGCTGGCACGGGTCGGCATGTCGGCCTGCATCGTGGCCGACCTCGTCGGCCCCGCCTGAGCGGGCCCCGCCCGAACGACGGAGCCGGGCTCAGCCCTGCTGCCAGGTGTTCTGCTGCTGGTAGCCGTACCCGTGGTCGTACGTCGGCTGCTGCGGGATGCCCTGGGTGTGCTGCTCGGGCTGCGGCTGCCACTGCTGTTGCTGCTGTTGCTGTTGCTGGGCGTTCGGGTCCCAGGCCGGAGCCTGCTGCGGGTAGCCGCCGTACGGGTCCTGCTGCGGGTAGCCGTACGGGTCCTGCTGCTGCGGGTAGGTGCCGTAGCCCTGGTCGTACGCGAAGGCGGGCTGCTGCTGCGGCTGCTGCCACTGCTGCTGGTCGTAGGCGGGCTGCTGCTGCGGGACGTCGTAACCGGCCTGGTAGGCCTCCGCGTACGGGTCCTGCTGCTGGTGCTGCTCGTAGTAGCCGGGCGTGTAGACCCCGTCCGCGGCGAGCTCCTGCATCTCGAAGGCGGCGGTCTGCTCGACCTCCGGGACGGCCTCGCCGGCCGGGCCGACCGGGTCCGGCTCCGGGGTCTCCTCGACCGCGCTGACCTCGCCGACCCGCGTCTGGGCCGCCACCGCGACGGCGGCGACCGCCGCGCCGCCGGTGAGCGCGCCGAGCAGCGGCACCTTGGCGAGCGGTCCCGGCAGGGAGCCGTCGGCGGCACGCAGCGACCAGCCGCCGCTGTAGCCGCGCTTGACCGAGAGGGTGACGAACGTCTGGCCGACCGCGAAGAGCGCCGCGCCCGCGCCGATCACCGGGACGGATCCGAGGACCATCCCGCCGGCCACCCCGAGGAAGCCGACCAGGGCGAGCGCGCGCCAGTGCAGCGGGGCCCGGTTCTGCAGGAGCAGCTCGGCGACCAGCCAGAGCGCCACCACCGCCAACGCGGCGTACAGCAGCAGGTATCCGATGCCCATCCGCCCGATACCTCCAGTCGCGTGCCCGCGCGCGCCGCGCGTGTGCGGCGACTGTACCGGTTCAACGGCCGGGGTACCGCATCGCGTTCCCGCCGTCCGTGGCACCGGAGTGCACACGACCGAGCCCGCCACCATCGGCGCGGTGACGGGCCCGTGAACGCTCAGCGCTGGTGCAGTCCGAGGTTCTGGTAGATCTCCAGCGTCGCGGTCGAGTGGTTGAGCGTGATGAAGTGCAGGCCGGGCGCGCCCTCGGCGAGGAGCCGCTCGGCCATCGCGGTGGCGTGCTCCATGCCGATCGCCCGCAGCGCGGCCGGGTCGTCGATCGCGCCCCGCAGGCGGGCCTCCAGGTCGGCGGGGAACGCCGAGCCGCTCAGCTGCGGGAAGCGCTCCAGCTGCTTGGCGTTGGTGACCGGCATGATCTCCGGGATGATCGGCGTCTCGCAGCCCGCCGCCGTCACCCGGTCGCGCAGCCGGAGGTAGTCGTCGACCTCGAAGAACATCTGGGTGATCGCGTAGTCGGCGCCCGCGCGGATCTTCGCCACGAAGTGCCGGATGTCGTCGTCCCAGTCCGTCGAGCGCGGGTGCATGTTCGGCGAGGCCGCCACGCCGACGCAGAAGTCACCGATGCCCTTGATCAGCTCGACCAGCTCGTAGGCGTAGGTGACGCCCTCCGGGTGACTGACCCATTCGCCCATCGGGTCGCCGGGCGGGTCGCCGCGCACCGCGAGGACGTTGCGCACGCCCTGGTCGGCGTACTGGCCGATGATGTTGCGCAGCTCGGCGACCGAGTGGTCGACCGCGGTCAGGTGGGCGACCGGCGTCAGCGTGGTCTCGGTGGCGATCCGGCCGACCATGTTGACGGTGCGCTCGCGCGAGGAGCCGCCGGCGCCGTACGTCATGCAGACGAAGTTCGGGTCGAGGGGCTCCAGCCGCCGGATGGCGTCCCAGAGCTTCTGCTCGCCGACCTCGGTGCGCGGGGGCATGAACTCGAAGGAGAAGGACCGCTTGCCTGCCGCCAGCAGCTCGCGGACCGTCAACGCGCGGTCCGATCGGGTGGAAGCGATACCGAGAGCCATGCTGGCAGGTTATCCGGCGTCCGAAGGACCGGGACAACTCGGTTCCACGGATTGAGACAAAGAATGGACGCCGTTCCGCTTGCCGTCCCGCCCGCCCCGTCGCCCTGCTCGCACGGGTGTTCCCGGCCGCCCCGCTACGCTTGCTGCACCCCAAGCGAACCACCGGAGCCTCATCGTGACCTCGTCCAGCAACCGGCCGGCCAACCCCATTGACGTGGAGGACGTCCGCGAGCGCGTCAACGCCGCCCTCGCCGCGTTCATGGACGGCCAGTCCGCTCTGCTCGGCGGGATCTCGCCCCAGCTGGCACCCGCCGCCGACGCGCTGCGCGACTTCCTCCTCGACGGCGGCAAGCGGCTGCGCCCGGCGTTCTGCTACTGGGGCTGGCGCGGCGCCGGCGGCTCGGCCGAGAGCGAGGGGATCGCGAACGCGGCGGCGGCCCTGGAGCTGCTCCAGGCGAGCGCGCTGGTCCACGACGACCTGATGGACCGCAGCGACACCCGACGCGGTCTGCCGTCGATCCACCGCCGCTTCGAGGCGATGCACCGCGAGCGCGGCTGGCGCGGCGACCGCGAGCAGTACGGCGCCTCGGCCGCGGTGCTGCTCGGCGACCTGCTGCTGATCTGGTGCGACGAGCTGTTCCTGCGCTCCGGTCTGGACCCCGCCGCGGTGCTGGGCGCCAAGCCGGCGTTCGACCTGATGCGCACCGAGGTCATGCTCGGCCAGTACCTGGACGTGCTGGAGCCGGTCGCCGGCGACTCGACGGACGAGGGCGCGCTGGACCGGGCGCAGACGGTGCTGCACTACAAGTCGGCGAAGTACACGATCGAGCGCCCGCTCCAGGTCGGCGCGCTGCTGGCCGGCGCCGGGCCCGACCTGGTCGCGGCGTACGGCGCGTTCGGCCTGCCGCTGGGCGAGGCGTTCCAGCTGCGGGACGACCTGCTCGGCGTCTTCGGCGACCCGGCGGTCACCGGCAAGCCGGCCGGGGACGACCTGCGCGAGGGCAAGCGCACCCTGCTGGTCGCGCACGCGATGCGCGGGCTGCCGGCCGCCGACGCGCGGCACCTGGACGAGCGGCTCGGCGCGCCGGACCTCGCGCCCGACGAGGTCGCCGGCCTGCGGGACCTCGTCGCGCGCAGCGGGGCGCCGGAGCTGGTAGAGGCCCGGATCGACGAGCTGATGCGCCAGTCGCTGGCCGCCCTGGAGGCGGCGCCGCTCGCCGACCGGCGCGCCCGCGAGGTGCTGCTGGCCCTGGCCGAGGCCGCCACCGTCCGCAAGTACTGAGCCTCGCGGCCGACGGCGGCCCCGCCGGGGTCAGGCCTGGCGCAGCCGCCGGGAGAGCTCGGCGGCGGCCGCCCGCGGGTCGTCCGCGGCCGTGATGGCGCGCACGACGACGATCCGGCGGGCGCCCGCGGCGAGCACCTCGTCGACGTTGCCCAGGTCGATGCCGCCGATGGCGAACCACGGGCGGTCGGTGGGCTGCTTCGCCGCGTACGAGACCAGGCCGAGGCCCGGGGCCGGGCGGCCCGGCTTGGTCGGGGTCGGCCAGACCGGGCCGGTGCAGAAGTAGTCCACGCCGGGTTCGGCGACCGCCGCGTCCACCTCGGACTCGGCGTGGCAGGACCGGCCGATCAGGACGTCCTCGCCGAGGATCGCCCGGGCGGCCGGGACGGGCAGGTCGTCCTGCCCGAGGTGCAGGACGTCCGGCCGGGCCGCGTGGGCGACGTCGGCGCGGTCGTTGACCGCGAGCAGCTTGCCGTGGCGACGGCAGGCGTCCGCGAAGACCTCCAGGGCCTCCAGCTCCTGCTTGGCCTCCAGGCCCTTGTCCCGGAGCTGGACGATGTCGACCCCGCCGGCCAGCGCCGCGTCCAGGAACTCGGCCAGGTCGCCCTGCTCGCGGCGCGCGTCGGTGCACAGGTACAGCCGGGCCTCGGCCAGCCGCTGACGCGGCGTGTCCGCCGCCATCAGATCAGCATCGCCTGGGCGCGGCGCTTGACCTCGGTGCCACGGTTCTCCCGCAGCGCCTGGATCGGGCTGCCGGGCAGCGACGGGTCCTCGGTGAAGAGCCACTCCAGGATCTCCACGTCGTTGTACCCGCAGTCGCGCAGCACGGTCAGGGTGCCGGACAGGTGCTTGACCAGCCCCTGGCCGTCGATGAACGCCGCAGGGACCTGCAGCGAATTGTTCGGGCCCCGCCGGACGGCGATCAGGCCGCCGTTGCGGACCAGGTCGCGCACCTCGGTGACGCGGACACCCCACTGCTCCGAGATGTCGGGCAGGTACATCCACTCGGCGACCAGGGCTTCAATCTTGCTTTCGATCTCACTCACGCCACCAGACTGCCACCTCCACAGCCCGCCGCGCACCAGCCGCTACCCCGCGACCGCCGATTTCAGCGCCACCGCCGGGTCCGCGGCCCGGGCCGGGTCCAGCGCGGTGCCGCGCTCGATCAGGCGGCGGCCCTGGGTGAGGTCGCGCGGGCGGTCCACGGCCAGCAGCGCGCTCGGCACGCCGTCGCGCAGCCACAGCACCGACCAGGTCGCGTCCTGCGGGGAGCCGCGCCAGAGCAGCTCGTCGCCCTCGGCGTGCCGCCCGGCGTACTGCACCATGCGGCCGAACTGCTCCGACCAGAAGTACGGCACCGGGTCGTACGGCGCGTCCACCCCGAGGACGGCGGCGGCCGCCGCCTCGCCGGACTGCAGCGCGTGGTCCCAGTGCTGGACGGCCAGCCGGGCGCCGGAGCGGGCCGACGGGTAGCTGACGCAGTCGCCGGCCGCGAAGACGCCCGGCAGGCTCGTGCGCAGCCGCTCGTCCACGACGACCGCCCCGGTCGCGTCCAGTCCGACGCCCGTGCCGGCCAGCCAGTCGGTCGCGGGCCGGGCGCCGATGCCGACGACCACCTCGTCGGCGGGCAGGCGCGAACCGTCGGCCAGCAGGACCGCGCCGGGCTCGACGGCCGCGACGCCGACGCCGCAGCGCAGGTCCACCCCGGCCCCGGCGTACCAGGCGGCCATCGCCGCGCCGACCTCCCTCGGCAGCGCACCGGGAACGGGCGCCGGGCCCGCCTCGACGACCGTCACCTCGCAGCCGGTCTCCCGCGCGGCGGTGGCCACCTCCGCGCCGATCCAGCCCGCGCCGACCAGCACCAGGCGCAGGCCGGGCCGCAGCAGCGCGCGCAGGGCGAGCGCGTCGTCCAGGGTGTGCAGGAGGTGGGCGCGCTCGGCGCCGGGCAGGGCGCGCGGCGTCGCGCCGGTGGCGATCACCAGCGATCCGTACGGGAGGTCGCCGGCGTCGGTGTGCAGCACGCCCGGGGTGAGTCCGGTGGCGCGGCGGCCGGTGAGCAGTTCGACGCCGAGGTGCGGGAAGTCGATGTCCAGCGTGGTGGCGTCGCTCTTGCCGAGCAGGACGTCCTTGGAGAGCGGCGGCCGGTCGTACGGCGCGTGCGGCTCCTCCCCGACCAGCACGATCCGCCCCTGCCACCCGCCCCGCCGCAGCCCCAGCGCGCACTGTGCGCCGGCCAGCCCGGCCCCGACGACGACCACCCGATCAGTTCCGCTCAGCTCTGCCACGGCGCCACTGTACTCAGCCGCCCCGCACGCCCCGGCGGGCCGTCCGCCCCGCGCACGGGCGGGCCGCGCCGGGCCCGTCCACCCTGCGTACGGGCCTTCGGCCGGGCGGACCACCGGAGTTATGGTGGGGACACCATCACGGGAGCCCGGCGTACCGGGCTGAGAGGCGGGCTGGCACGGCCCGCGACCGTCCGAACCTGATCCGGGTCATACCGGCGAAGGGAGAAGAGCAGCTTTGACACGCTTGGCACCGGGCACCCGCGCCGACGTGCTGGTGATCGGCGGGGGCGTCATCGGCCTCGCCGTCGCCTGGCGGGCGGCACAGCGCGGCCTGCGGAACGTCGTCGTGGTCGACCCCTCCCCCGGTCGCGGGGCCGCCGCGGTCGCGGCCGGGATGCTCGCCCCCGTCACCGAGCTGCAGTACGGCGAGGAGCCGCTGCTGCGCCTCGGGATGGCCTCGAACGAGCGGTACGCGGCCTTCGCCGCCGAGCTCACCGAGGCGAGCGGCGGCGAGGACACCGGCTACCGGCGGTGCGGCACGCTCGCCGTCGCGCTGGACTCCGACGACCGCGCGGAACTGCGCGAACTGCACGCCTTCCACGAGCGGCTCGGCCTCGACTCGACCTGGCTCACCGGCCGGGAGGCCCGCAAGCTGGAGCCGATGCTCGACCCCGGCGTGCGCGGCGGCCTGCACGTGGCCGACGACCACCAGGTGGACCCCCGCCGGCTGCTGACCGCGCTGGTCCACGCCTGCGAACGCGCAGGCGTCGTGATCCACCGCACCGAGGCCACCGAGCTGCTGGTCGAGAACGGCCGCGCCGTCGGCGCCCGCCTCGGCACCGGCGAGACCCTCACCGCCGACCAGGTCGTCCTCGCCGCCGGCCCGCACAGCCACCGGCTGCCCGGCCTGCCCGAGGGCGTGCTGCCGGCGGTCCGTCCGGTGAAGGGACAGATCCTGCGGCTGCGGATCCCCGACGCCTACCGGCCGTTCCTCAACCGCAACGTCCGCGCGGTCGTGCGCGGGCAGCACCTGTACCTGGTGCCGCGCGAGAACGGCGAGCTGGTGATCGGCGCGACCACCGAGGAACAGGGCTACGACACCACCGTCACCGCCGGCGGGGTCTACGAACTCCTGCGCGACGCCCACGAGTTGGTTCCCGGCATCACCGAACTCCCGCTCGTCGAGACCTCGGCCGGACTGCGCCCCGGCTCGCCGGACAACGCGCCGCTGCTCGGACCGACCGAGCTGCCCGGCCTGGTCGCCGCGACCGGCCACCACCGCAACGGCGTCCTGCTCACCCCGGTCACCGCCGACCTGCTCGCCGAGTACCTGGCGACCGGTGAAGTCCCCGAGCTCGCACGGCCGTTCGCACCCTCCCGGTTCTCCCCCGCCCGCTCCACCACGAAGGCCGTCGCATGACCAACATCGCACTGACCGTCAACGGCGAGCCCCGCGAGGTGCCCGCCGCCACCACCCTCGCCGAGGTGGTCACCACCCTCAGCAAGGCCAACACCGGCGTCGCCGCCGCGCTCAACGAGGCCGTGGTGCCGCGTGGTTCGTGGTCCGAGACGCGACTCTCGGCGGGCGACCGGATCGAGATCCTCACCGCCGTGCAGGGAGGCTGAACCATGGCCGACGACCTCCTCACCATCGCCGGGACGACCTTCACCTCCCGGCTCATCATGGGCACCGGCGGCGCCCCCAGCCTGGAGGTCCTGGAGCAGGCCCTGCGGGTCTCCGGCACCGAGCTGACCACCGTCGCGATGCGCCGGGTCGACGCGACCACCCAGGGCTCCGTCCTGGACGTGCTGACCCGCAACGGCATCCGGGTGCTGCCCAACACCGCCGGCTGCTTCACCGCCGGCGAGGCCGTGCTGACCGCCCGGCTGGCGCGCGAGGCGCTCGGCACCGACTGGGTGAAGCTGGAGGTCATCGCCGACGAGCGGACCCTCCTGCCGGACCCGATCGAGTTGCTGGACGCCGCCGAGACCCTCGTCGACGACGGCTTCACGGTGCTCCCGTACACCAACGACGACCCGGTGCTGGCCCGCAAGCTGGAGGACGTCGGCTGCGCGGCGATCATGCCGCTCGGCTCGCCGATCGGCTCCGGCCTCGGCATCCGCAACCCGCACAACTTCCAGCTGATCGTGGAGGGCGCGAACGTCCCGGTCGTCCTGGACGCGGGCGCCGGCACCGCCTCCGACGTCGCCCTGGCGATGGAACTCGGCTGCTCCGCCGTGATGCTCGCCTCCGCGGTGACCCGCGCACAGGACCCGGTCCTGATGGCCGAGGCCATGCGGCACGCCACCGAGGCCGGCCGCCTCGCCCACCGGGCCGGCCGGATCCCGCGCCGCTTCCACGCGGAGGCCTCCTCCGCGATGGCCGGCCGCGCCGACCTCGACACCCGCGAGCACCCGGCGTTCTGAGCCCGCCCCACTTGTCACAAGCCGGTCCCGGAGGCGAAGTCCGCCGGGACCGGCCCCCACCCGCCGCACTACACTCCTCGGGTGGACAAGGCATGGCACGACCCCCTGATCGGTACCCTGCTCGACGGCCGGTACCGGGTCGAGCAGCGGATCGCGACCGGCGGCATGTCCACGGTCTACAAGGGCACCGACACCCGCCTCGACCGCGTGCTCGCCCTCAAGGTGATGCACCCCGACCTCGCCGGGGACGAGGGCTTCACCGCCCGCTTCATCCGTGAGGCCAAGGCCGTCGCCCGCCTCGCCCACCCCAACGTGGTCAACGTCTTCGACCAGGGCGCGGACCACGGAAACGTCTTCCTCGCCATGGAGTACGTGCCCGGCCGCACCCTGCGCGACCTGTTGCGCGACCGCGGCGCGCTGTCGATCCGGGCCGCGCTGGACATCATGGAGCCGGTGCTCGCCGCGCTCGGCGCCGCCCACCGGGCCGGGCTGGTCCACCGCGACGTCAAGCCGGAGAACGTGCTGATCACCGACGGCGGCCTGGTCAAGGTCGCCGACTTCGGCCTGGTCCGGGTCCTGGGCAGCGCCGACGGCGCCCCCACCTCGACGACCACCGCCACCGGCGGCACCGTCATGGGCACCGTCTCCTACCTCGCGCCCGAGCAGATCCTCCCGGACGCCCCCACCGACCAGCGCGTGGACGTCTACGCGGCCGGCATCCTGCTCCACGAGATGCTCACCGGCACGCGCCCGCACACCGGCGACAACCCCGTCCAGGTCATGTACAAGCACCTGCACGAGGACGTCCCCGCGCCGTCGCGCACCGTCCCGACCGTCCCCCCGGCGCTCGACGCGATAGTGCTCGGCGCCTGCGCCCGGACCCCCGACGCCCGCCCGTACGACGCCGTCGAGCTGCTGGCCACCCTCCAGCGGGTCCGCCGCGAGCTCGGCCCGGCCGAGCTGGACGCCGAGCCTCCGGCCTCCACCCGGCCCAGCCCGCGCTACCCGACCGGCGAGCCGACCTCGGTGATCCAGCGCATGCCCCAGGCCGCACCGCAACAGCTGCCGCTCCCCCTGCCCCAGCCGGTCGAGCCGCCCGCGGCCGAGCGCACCAGCGTCCTCGACGTCCCGCCGGACCTGATGGACCAGCTGCTGGTCGAGCCCCGCCCGTACGACGAGCCCACCCCCGTCCGCCCGCCCCGTGCGAACCCGCTGCGCCGCGTCCCGCGCAAGCCGGTGATCTGGGCCTCCGCGCTGACCGTCCTGGTGCTGCTGGTCGGCGGCGTGACGTACGGGCTGTCCGAGTCGCTGTACGGGACGGTGCCCGGGGTGCTCGGCAAGGACCGCGCCGAGGCGCAGCGGATCCTGGACAAGGACGGCATGCACGGGAAGTTCGTGGACGCGTACAGCGAGACCGTGCCGTCCGGCCAGGTGATCTCCACCGACCCCGGGGTGGGCACGCGGTCGCGCAAGAGCGACGCCGTGACGGTCACCGTCTCCAAGGGGCCGCACCGGATCGCCGTGCCGGACGTCACCGGCAAGCCCGCCGACCAGGCCACGTCCGCGCTGACCGGCGCACAGCTGGCGAGGGGCTCGGTGACCGAGACGTACAACGACTCCGTGCCCGAGGGCTCGGTGATCAGCAGCTCGCCGGTGGCCGGCCAGCAGGTGGCGGAGAACACCCCGGTCTCGCTGGTGGTCAGCAAGGGCATGGTTCCGGTGCCGGACGTCACCGGGATGACGAAGGACGCGGCGGAGAAGGCGCTCGCGGCGGCCGGGTTCACGATGCAGGCCACCGGGGTGAACCTGTTCGGCAGCGGCAAGGCGAGCAGCCAGTTCCCGGCGGCCGGCGAGCGGCGACCGCAGCACACCGCGGTGACGGTCAACTTCCCCTTCATCTGAGGGGGTCGGGGGCTCAGCGGAGCGGGCCGTCCCCCGGCTCCTCCTGGTGGGTGAAGCGCTGCTCGCGCCACGGGTCGGCGAGGTTGTGGTAGCCGCGCTCCTCCCAGAAGCCGCGCCGGTCGGCCCGCATGTACTCGACCGCGCGGACCCACTTCGGGCCCTTCCACGCGTACAGCTGCGGAACGACGAGCCGGACGGGGAAACCGTGTTCGGCGGTCAGCGGCTCGCCGTTGCGGTGGGTCGCGAAGAGCGTGCGCGGATCGGCGAAGTCGGCCAGCCGCAGGTTGGCGCTGTAGCCGTACTCGGCCCAGACCATCACGTGCGTGACGCCGGGCGCCGGGGGCACGAGGTCTAGGACGAGGGAGGCCGGGACGCCCGTCCACTCGTTGCCGAGCACCGAGAACTTGGTGACGCAGTGCAGGTCCGCGCGGACGGTGGTGCGGGGCAGGGCGGTGAAGGCCTCGAAGTCCCAGCTGTGCTTCTCCGCCGAGGCGGTCGCGCCGAACACCTGGAGGTCCCAGGTCAGCGGCTTGAAGCGGGGCACGGGACCGTAGTGCAGGGCCGGCCAGCCGCGCTGGACACGCTGCCCCGGGGGGAGCCTCGGGTCAGGCGGCGGAAGCTGTTCTTGTTCGGACTGACCCATGGCTCCATGGTGACAGACGGCGTCCGGCCCCCGGCGCGCGCCCCTTTGGGTGCCCTGCGCGCCCCGCCCGTACGGGTCAACGGCCGACAGTCGTTTCCCCAAATCGGATATTCCGACACATGTCCTAGTGAGTGTGAACTTACTGGAAGTTCGTCCCATTTCGGTGCCAGGATGCGCAGCGCAGCACTCACAGCAGGCCCCAGCGCAGGGAGGCACCGTCATGCAGGGCGATCCAGAGGTCATCGAGTTCCTCAACGAGCAGCTCACCGCCGAGCTGACCGCGATCAACCAGTACTTCCTGCACGCCAAGATGCAGGAGAACTTCGGCTGGACGAAGCTCGCCAAGTACACCCGGCACGAGTCGTTCGACGAGATGAAGCACGCCGAGGTGCTGACCGACCGGATCCTCTTCCTGGAGGGTCTGCCGAACTACCAGCGGCTGTTCCACGTCCGGATCGGGCAGACGGTCAAGGAGATGTTCGAGGCCGACCGCCAGATCGAGGTCGAGGCGATCGACCGGCTCAAGCGCGGGATCGTGGTCATGCGCGCCAAGAACGACGTCACCTCGGCGAACATCTTCGAGGACATCCTCGCGGACGAGGAGCACCACATCGACTACCTCGACACCCAGCTGGAGCTCCTGGAGAAGCTCGGCGAGGCGCTCTACATCGCCCAGCTGATCGAGCAGCCGGAGTCCTGAACCGCCGCGGCGGTCAGGCCGCGCGCAGCGGGAGGACGGGCGCCGGGGCCGGCGCCGGCGCGGCGGGGACCTCGGAGTCCGCGAGGCCGAGCTTGGCGGCCAGCCGTGCGGTCGGGCAGGGCCGGGCGCCGTGCTCGCCGAGCAGCGCCTGTATCCGGCGCACGCACGAGCCGCAGTCGGTGCCGGCCTTGCAGCCCTTGGCGATCTGCCGCGGGGTGTTGGCGCCCCCGTCGATCGCCTTCTTCACCTGGTCCTCGGTGACCGCATGGCACATGCACACGTACATCGCGGTCGCTCCCGGGGGTGTGGTGCAGTGGCTCTCGACTGCAGTGGATCTTGACTAAGGCTTGCCTTAGTTCACTAAGCCTCACCTTACCCGGCGTTCCGGGTACGGAAAAGCCCCTCCGGCCTCGGGAATCCCGAAACCGGAGGGGCCTTCGTCACATCCGGGGGCTACGGCACGTCCGGGGCCTACTGGCCGCGGTACATCTCCGCCACCAGGAACGCCAGGTCGAGCGACTGGCTGCGGTTGAGGCGAGGGTCGCAGGCCGTCTCGTAGCGCTGGTGCAGGTCGTCGACCAGCACCTCGTCGCCGCCGCCGACGCACTCGGTCACGTCGTCGCCGGTCAGCTCCACGTGGATGCCGCCCGGGTGGGTGCCGAGCGCGCGGTGCACCTCGAAGAAGCCCTTGACCTCGTCGAGCACGTCGTCGAAGCGGCGGGTCTTGTGGCCGCTGGAGGCCTCGAAGGTGTTGCCGTGCATCGGGTCGCAGATCCACACCGGCTGGGCGCCGGACGCGGTGACCTTCTCCACCAGGGCGGGCAGGTGGTCGCGGATCTTGCCCGCGCCCATCCGGGTGATGAAGGTGAGGCGGCCGGGCTCGCGCTCCGGGTCCAGCTTCTCGATCAGGGTCAGCGCGTCGTCCACCGAGGTGGTCGGCCCGAGCTTGACGCCGATCGGGTTGCGGATCTTCGAGGCGAACTCGATGTGCGCGTGGTCCAGCTGACGGGTGCGCTCACCGATCCACACCATGTGGCCGGAGACGTCGTACAGCTCGCCGGTGCGCGAGTCCACGCGGGTCATCGCGGTCTCGTAGTCGAGGACCAGCGCCTCGTGCGAGGAGTAGAACTCGACCGTCTTGAACTCCTCCGGGGCGACACCACAGGCGTTCATGAACGCCAGCGCGTTGTCGATCTCCCGGGCGAGCTGCTCGTAGCGCTGGCCGGCCGGCGAGTTGCGGACGAAGTCCTGGTTCCAGGCGTGCACCTGGCGCAGGTCGGCGTAACCACCGGTGGTGAAGGCGCGCACCAGGTTCAGCGTCGCGGCGGACGCGTTGTACATCCGCTTCAGGCGCTCCGGGTCCGGGATGCGGGACTCCGGGGTGAACTCGAAGCCGTTCACCGAGTCGCCGCGGTACACCGGCAGGGTCACGCCGTCCCGGGTCTCGGTCGACTTCGAGCGCGGCTTCGAGTACTGGCCGGCGATCCGGCCCACCTTCACGACCGGCACGGAGGCCGCGTACGTCAGCACCGCGGCCATCTGCAGCAGCGTCTTCAGCTTGTTGCGGATGTGCTCGGCCGAGACGCCGTCGAAGGCCTCGGCGCAGTCACCGCCCTGCAGGAGGAACGCCTCACCACGTGCCACGGCAGCGAGCCTGGCGCGCAGCTGGTCGCACTCGCCGGCGAAGACGAGGGGCGGATAGGAGGCGAGCTCCGCAAGGGTCTTGCGCAGAGCCTCTTGGTCCGGCCATTCAGGCTGCTGCGCCGCGGGCAGGGACTGCCAGGAGTGGAGATTCGTCACGGTCACACGGCCAAGGCTACGGGGTGACACCAGCGATTCGTGACCAATGCCCGATGGGTGAGACACATCTCGGACAAAGAAGTGACCGGGCTCACCCGGTCCGCCCAATCCGCTACGCTCGACCCATGCACGCGCCCCACAACCACTCCTGGTGGTGGGCCTCCCCCTCGGGTGGCCCACCGATCGCGCGTTCCTAGACGAACACGACGGCCGCCCCTCGGGGCGGCCGTCGTGCGTCTGAGCAGACGGCCCCTCCGGGAGCGGAACACCCCAGCACCGCACCCCGCACGTCCTCCCGGAAGGAAGCCGCACCGTGACCACCACCGCCGACCTGCTCGCCCGCCTCACCGGCCCCGACGCCCCGGCCTTCGCCCTGCTGCACCGCCGCACCCCGCGGCTCGCCCCGGACACCGTCGAGGTGCTGCTGGGCACCGTCGGCACGTACGAGCACCTGGCCGACCTGCCGGTCCGCTCCGGCGCGCCGGAGGGCGGCCCGGTCCACGACCTGCTCGCGCTCGTCCCCTACCGGCAGATCCGCGAGCGCGGCTTCGAGGCGCATGACGACGGCACACCGCTCCAGGCCCTCGCGGTGACCGAGCAGTACGCCCTGCCGCTGGCCGAATTCGCCTCCGCGCTACCGCAGTTGCCGGTCACGCTGACGGACGGCTCGTTCGACGTGGACGACGCCGCGTACGCCGACATCGTCCGCCGGGTGATCCGGGACGAGATCGGCAACGGCGAGGGCGCCAACTTCGTGATCCGGCGCGACTTCAGCGCCACCCTCGAGGACTTCTCGCCCGAGCTCGCCCTCACCCTGTTCCGCCGCCTGCTCGACCAGGAGCGCGGCGCGTACTGGACGTTCCTCGTCCACACCGGGGAGCGTCTCGCCGACGGCGAGCCGGGTCGCTGCCTCGTCGGCGCCTCCCCCGAGGTGCACGTCCGGCAGAGCGGCGGCACCGTCGTGATGAACCCGATCTCCGGCACCTACCGCTATCCGGCGGGCGGCTCGGACATCGACTCGCTCCTCCGGTTCCTGCACGATCCGAAGGAGCTGGAGGAGCTCACGATGGTCGTCGACGAAGAGCTGAAGATGATGTGCACCGTCGGCGACCTCGGCGGCCAGGTGCTCGGCCCCCGGCTCAAGGAGATGTCCCACCTCGCGCACACCGAGTACGAACTGCGCGGCCGCACCTCGTTGGACGTCCGGGACGTGCTCCGCGAGACGATGTTCGCCGCCACCGTCACCGGCAGCCCGGTCCAGAACGCCACCCGCGTCATCCGGCGCTACGAGCCCGGCGGACGCGGCTACTACTCCGGGGCGCTCGCCCTCATCGGCCGCTCGGCCAGCGGCGGCCAGCAGCTCGACTCCCCCATCTGCATCCGCACCGCCGACATCGACCCGGCCACCGGGCGCCTCGTCGTGCGGGTCGGCGCGACCCTCGTCCGGCACTCCGACCCGGAGTCCGAGGTCGCCGAGACGCACGCCAAGGCCGCCGGGGTGCTCACCGCGATCGGCGCCCGGCCGGCGCCCACCCGGCTGCCCAACCCGGGCGGGCCGCGCCTCGGCGACGACCACCGCGTCCAGGCCGCGCTCGGCGCCCGGCGCGGCGGCCTCGCGCCGTTCTGGCTGCGGATGCAGGCCCCGGCCGAGATCACCGAGCCCGAGCCGACCCTCGTCGTCGACGGCGAGGACACCTTCACGGCGATGCTCGCCCACCTGCTCACCTCGCTCGGCCACCGGGTCTCGGTCGTCCGCTACGACGAACCCGGGCTGCGCGCCCGGGTCGCCGCCCACCCCGGAGCGCTCGTGCTCGGCCCCGGGCCGGGCGACCCCCGGCTCGCCGACGACCCCAAGATGGCCGTGCTCCGGCCGATCGTCGCCGACGCCCTGGCCGCCGTCCGCTCCGGTGCCCGGACGGCGCCGCTGCTCGCGGTCTGCCTGAGCCACCAGCTGCTCGCCGCCGAGCTCGGGCTCGGGCTGGCGCGCAAGGCCGTCCCGTACCAGGGCGCGCAGGAGACCGTCGACCTCTTCGGAACGAAGCGCACGGTCGGCTTCTACAACACGTTCACCGCGCGCTGCACGGACGCCGACGAGGCCCGGCTCGCCGCCGAGGGCGTCGAACTCGCGCGCGACGCGGCCACCGGCGACGTGCACGCGCTCCGCGGGCGCGGCTTCGCCGGCCTCCAGTTCCACCCGGAGTCGGTGCTGACCCGCGAGGGCGTGGACATCGTCGCCGCCCTGCTCCGCCAGACGGCGGCCGCGCGCCACTGAGGGGGACGGAGGCGGGCCCCGAGCGCATCGTCGCCGGGCCCGCCCCGACCGCCCCGACCCTCCGCCGAACCGCCGGGGCGCCGCTCAGATCTCGTCGTCCAGCCCCTGCTCGATCGCGTACCGCACCAGCTCCACCCGGTTGTGCAGCTGCAGCTTGCCCAGGGTGTTCTGCACGTGGTTCTGCACCGTCCGGTGCGACAGCACCAGGCGCTCGGCGATCTGGCGGTACGACAGGCCCTTCGCCACCAGCCGCAGGACCTCCGTCTCGCGGGCGGTCAGCTGGGGCACGGCCGGGGCGGAGGCCGGGGACGGTTCGGCGGCCAGGCGGCGGAACTCACCGAGCACCAGGCCGGCCAGGCCCGGGGTGAAGACCGCGTCGCCGACGGCCGTGCGCCGCACCGCGTCCAGCAGTTCTTCCCGCCCGGCCGACTTCACCAGGTAGCCGGTCGCGCCGGACTTCACCGCCTCCAGCACGTCCTGGTGCTCGCCGCTCGCCGAGAGCACCAGCACCCGCACCGACGGGTCGTGCGCGACGACCTGCCGGCACACCTCGGCGCCGGGCAGGCCGGGCAGGTTGAGGTCGAGCACGACCACCTGCGGCGTGCAGGCGCGGGCCCGGCGGACGGCCTCCTCGCCCTCGCCCGCGGTGGCCACCACGTCCAGCCCGGCCTCGGCGAGGTCGCGCGAGACGGCGTCGCGCCACATCGGGTGGTCGTCCACGACCATCACCCGCAACGGCCGTTCGGCCGCCGGGTCAGTCGTCGGCTGGTCGGTCATCGGAACCCTTCCTCGGGACGCGCAGTTCGACCTCGACGCCCTCCCCGGGCACCGAGTACAGCTCGGCGGTACCGCCGAGGTCCACCAGCCGGCCGCGGATCGACTGGCTGACGCCGAGCCGTCCGGCCCGCTCCGCCTCGCCGAGCCGCCCGGAGGCGAAACCGGGGCCGTCGTCGCGGATGCTGACGGTGACGGCCTCCGGCTCGTCCTCGACCAGGATCCAGGCGCGGGCGGCGGGACCGGCGTGCTTGCGGACGTTGTCGACGGCGGCGCCGACCGCTGCGGCCAGTTCGCCGACGGCGGGCGCGGGCAGCAGGACGGGCGTGCCGGGGGCGGAGAGCGTGATCCGCTCGTCCGCGTACGGGCGCAGCAGCGCGGTGAGGTCACCCGGCTCCTCCCCGGCCCGCGGCGAGCGCCGGGCGGGGACCGGGCCGCCGGTCATCAGCGTCCGCAGTGCGCGCTCCTGTTCGCCCGCGAGACGGCCGAGCTCGGCGAAGTCGGCGCTGCCGCCGGGGTGTTCGGCCTGCTCGGCGCCCCGGCGCTGGACCAGCGCGAGCACCTGGAGGACTCCGTCGTGGATGTCCCGGGAGAGCCGCTCGCGCTCGCGGGTCGCGGCCTCGACCTGGAGGGCGCGGGTGAGCGCGGCCTCGCTGGCGCGGGCGAGTTCGATGACGTAGCCGATCGCGCAGCCGGCCACCATCAGCAGCACGATGTTGTGGACGTTGTCGGCGGTGATGCCGCCGTGGCCGAGGATGTTGGCGACGCCGATCACCGAGCCGGACGCCGCGGCCCAGCGCCAGCCGCCCTTCCCGGCGAAGCCGAGCACCGTGCCCGCGGCCCAGATCGTCGGCAGGGTGGTCGAGCCGTGGCTGATCCGGACCGGGTCGTCGGTCTGGCCGCTCATCACGATGCCGGTGACGGCCATCGCGAGGTCGGTGCCGAGGACGTACCACGTGCAGCGCTGCGGGCCGGCGAAGGCCCGGGTGCTGGCGAGGGTCCAGAGGGTGAGCGCGCCCAGGTAGATCCAGCCGGCGACGGGGTGCAGGACGTGCAGGTAGGAGTGGAAGTAGCGGAGCAGGGCGTAGCAGAGGGCGAGGACGCGGAAGTAGGACATCGCCCGCCAGAGCGGGAGTTCGACCGACATTCCGCCGGCCGCGACGGTGCCGCCGAGCCCCGTGCCTCCGGCGCCGACCGCCCCGGTTCTGCCGCCGTCCGTCATCCGCCCGCCCCTCCCCTGGGCCTCCGGGTGGTCCGTCAGGCCGACCCGGTGTCCTTCTGCTCCTGCGCCTTCTCCGCCTCGGCGGCCCTCTCGGCCTCCGCGGCCTTCTCCGCCTCGGCCGCCTTCTCCGCCTCGGCCTTCTCCGCCTTGGCGGCGGCCTTGCGCTCGGCGTCGGCGCGCTTCTTGTCGTCGGAGATCTGCCGCTTGGCGGCCGTCGCGTAGATGTCGACGTACTCCTGGCCCGAGAGGCGCATGATCTCGTACATCACCTCGTCCGTCACCGAACGGAGGATGAAGCGGTCGTTCTCCATGCCGTGGTAGCGGGAGAAGTCCAGCGGGCGGCCGATCCGGATGCCGGGGCGGATGCCGAAGTTGGGGACGACCTGGCCGGGCGGCTGCACCTTCTCGGTGTCGATCATGGCGACCGGGATGACCGGCGCGCCGGTGGCCAGCGCGACGCGGGCCAGGCCGCCGACCTTGCCGCGGTACAGCTTGCCGTCGGGCGAGCGGGTGCCCTCGGGGTAGACGCCGAAGAGCTCGCCGCGGTCCAGGACCGCGATCGCGCTGCGGATCGCGGCCTCGCCGGCGCCGCGCACCCCGGATCGGTCGACCGGCAGCTGGCCGACGCCCTTGAAGAAGGCGGCGGTCAGCCGGCCCTTGAGGCCCGGTGTGTTGAAGTACTCGGCCTTCGCGATGAAGGTGACCCGGCGCTTGATCAGTGCCGGGAAGAAGAACGAGTCCGAGAAGGACAGGTGGTTGCTCGCGATGATCGCCGCACCCTCGGTGGGGATGTTCTCCTCACCCTCGATCCACGGCCGGAAGAAGATCCGAAGCAGTGGCGCGACGATCATCTTCATCAGTCGGTAGAACAACCCGGGCCTCCTGTATTGCGGACCGGTCGATCCTAATGCCCCGTGAGCGCGGCCCGCGCCCCGCCCCGCTCGCCGGGTGGGCGCGGGCCGCACGCCCGGGGGTGTACGACCCGGCGGAGTGCGTGGGACGATGCGAATTCCGCAGCCTCCAGTTCCAGCGTCCCCTCCCCCAGCGCCGCCGCCCGTGAAGGAGCCCGCCATGCCGTTGCTGCCCGGTGCCGAACCGTACCGCCACCGGGGCGGACCGGTGGGGGTGCTGCTGTGCCACGGCTTCACCGGGTCGCCGCAGTCGATGCGCCCGTGGGCGGAGCAGCTGGCGGCGGCCGGGTTCACGGTCTCCCTGCCGCTGCTGCCGGGGCACGGCACCCGTTGGCAGGACATGCAGGTCACCCGGTGGGAGGACTGGTACGCCGAGGTCGACCGGGAGCTGCGGGTGCTCGCCGAGGAGTGCGAGCAGGTCTTCGTCTTCGCGCTGTCGATGGGCGGTGCGCTGGCCCTGCGGCTGGCCGCGCTGCACGGCCCGACGGTCTCCGGACTGGTGCTGGTCAACCCGTCGGTGCGCTCGGACAACCCCGCGAGTGTGCTGCTTCCGGTGCTGCGCCACCTCGTGCCGAGCGTCCCGGGGATCACCGACGACATCGCCCGGCCCGGCGTCACCGAGGGCGGCTACGACCGGACGCCGCTGAACGCCGCCTGGTCCCTGGGCAAGCTGTGGCAGGAGGTCCAGCGGCGGCTGCCGGAGGTGACCCAGCCGGTGCTGCTGTTCCGCAGCCCGCAGGACCACGTGGTCTCGCCGGCCAACTCGGCACTGGTGCTGGCCCGGATATCCTCGACCGACGTGACGGAGCGGCTGTGCCAGCGCAGCTTCCACGTCGCGACGCTGGACCACGACGCGGCGGAAATATTCAGGGGCGGCCTGGACTTCATCCGACGGCTGGCTCCCGCGCACGCGGCGGGCGTCAACCGGGTCGAATCCGACGATCACCATGGCTGAAGGGCCGGAAGTGCACGAGAGCAGCACGGCGGGCGGCGGGGACGAGGCACCCCGCGAGGACGGCGCGACCGACGAGGCGACGAACCACACGACCGGGAGCGGCGCCGACGGCGGCCCGGTGGCGGACGCGGCCGGCGAGGCCCCCGCGGAACCCCGGCCGCGGCGCGCGCCCGAGCGCAGCCAGGCCGAACAGGACGAGATCTTCGCCGCCCTGGTGGCCCAGTTCGACGACCCCGTCGACCTGAACAACCCGAACTGGCCGGAGATCGAGAACCTCCGGGCCCGGGGCGAGCTGAAGGGCGGCCGCAAGGACGGCGCCCCCGACGACCTCTCCGACCTGGCCCCGCAGCCCCGCTCCCGGTCGGGCGGCCCGGTGCTGCCGGCCGCCGGCGGGGGCCCGCGCGACTTCGAGCTGTCCGAGGAGACGGACGAGGGCCACTACATCCCGCCGGAGCCGGAGCCGCTGCCGCCGGCGGACGTGACCACCAAGTTCGCGTGGCTCGCGGTGCTCGGCGGCCCGGCACTGCTGCTGTTCGACGCGGTGGTGTGGCGGGAGATCTCCGGCTGGCCGGCCTGGGTCGGGTTCAGCGCCTTCCTGGGGGGCTTCGTCACCCTGGTGGTCCGGATGAAGGACCGCGACGAGGACGAGCCGGAGGACCCGGACCACGGCGCGGTCGTGTAGCTAGGCCGCGGGGATCTCCAGCACGGCGAGCACCGGCAGGTGGTCGGTCGCGGCCCGCAGGTCCGCCTCGGTGACGCCGGGCAGCCTGTGCGGCACGCCGCAGGCGAGCACGGTGATCCCGGGCGTGGCGAAGACGGCGTCGATCCGCTGGTAGGGGCGCTCCGGGACCGACGTGAACTCGCCGCCCCAGGGCGCCGTGACGTGCCCGTCCTGGAGCCGAGAGGCCAGCAGCCGCCACCCCTTGCCGTCCGGGTGCTCGTTGAAGTCGCCCGCGATGACGCCGAGTTCGGCGATCCCGAGCTGGTCGAGCAGCAGCTCGAACTGCCCGTACCGCTCGTCGGCGTCCAGGCTCAGGTGGCAGCTGGTGACGGTGAACGGTGCCGAACCGGGCAGCCGCAGCAGCGCGGTGGCGAAGCCGCGGGCGTGCAGGCCGCGGGTCTTGGGCAGGAAGCGGTCGTGCACGCCGAGCACCTCGACGGCACCGGGCCGGCCGAGCAGCAGCGGCCCGGCCGCCGTCCGGCCGCCGCCGGCGAGGACGGCCGTCCCGGTGCGCCGCGCGAGCCACCCGGCCTGGCCCTCGGGGCGCCAGTAGCGCGGCGATTCCTGGATGCAGACGACGTCCGGCTCGCACGCCCGGATCACCCGGACGAGTGCTTCGCGGTCGTCGCGCAGCGAGCGGACGTTGTAGCCGAGCAGCCGCAGTCGGCGCGGGCCGGGCCCGGGCAGCGGTGCGGTGGGTGCCGTCGTCATGTTCCTCCCCGTCCGTGATCGGTGGGACCGACCGTACGGCAGCCCCGGGACGTGCGACGGCGGCGGCGCGTCCGGAGTTGGTCGGGGTCCGGTCGCACCGCCGCCGGCGGGCTCTTCTCTACTTCGAGCGGGTGGGGCGGGTCAGACGGTGCGGGCGAGGTCGGCCGCGCCGGCGATGCCGGCGGCCGAGCCCATCGAGGCCAGGACGACCTCGGCGCGCGGGCGGTGCACGCCGCCGGTCAGGTAGTGCTCGAAGGCCTTGGCGACCGGGTCGAGCAGCAGGCGGCCGGAGTCGGAGACGCCGCCGCCGAGGACGAAGACGCCCGGGTCGAAGAGCGCGGCGAGGTCGGCCATGCCGCGGCCCAGCCAGTCGGCGAGCTCGGCGTAGCACTCCAGGGCGAGCGGGTCGCCCGCCTCGGCGGCCTCGGTGATGTGGATGCCGCGGATGGTCTCGGCGACGCCGTCGTTGAGCTCCAGCATCCGCCGGCCCCGGACCGGGTCGGCGGCGGCCTTCTCCCGGCCGTAGCGGCGCAGCGAGCGCCCGGAGCCGTACTGCTCCCAGCAGCCCTTGCCGCCGCAGCCGCAGGGCAGGCCGTCGGGGACCATGTTGAGGTGGCCGATCTCGCCGGCCACGCCGAACCGGCCGCGGTGCAGCCGGCCGTCGAGGACGATGCCGCCGCCGATGCCGGTGCCGACGGTGATCAGGACCATGTCCTCGTGGTCGGCGGCGGCGCCGAAGCGGAACTCGGCCCAGGCGGCGCAGTTGGCGTCGTTCTCCACGACGGTGTCGAGGCCGGTGAGCTCCTCGATCCGGCTGCGCAGCGGCTCGTTCTCCCAGTCGATGTTGGGCGCGAAGATCACCGTGGAACGGTTGCGGTCGACGAAGCCGGGGGCGCCGACGCCGACGGCGGTGACGTCGGGGTGCTGCTCCTTGAGCTCGCGCACGGCCTGCGCGATGGCGTCGACGGCCCACTGGGGGTCGGCCGGGGTGGGCACCCTGGTCCTGGCGAGGATCGCACCCGCCTCGTCGACCACACCTGCCGCGATCTTGGTCCCGCCGACATCGACGCCGATGGTCAGAGCCATGTGTCCCTCAGCTATTCACTCGTTCCCGCTGGACGGAACGGTACCGCCCAAACACGCCCTCGTACACAGCCTCGCATACATTAGCCGAAGACAATCCTGGACAAACCGGGCCGGGACACTTCAAAAGTCTTACGAATATGCCCGGTTCGTCACGCACGGGGATGATGTCGTCACCCCTCAGGGGTTACGGATTCACTGCTTGGTGGACGGCTCGTCGGGGCTGTCGAGGTCGATCCGCTCGGTGGCGGCGGCGTCGCCGGCGGTCCAGCGGCGCTCGTGGCCGGCCACGGCGGCGCGGTAGGCCGCCAGCAGTTCGGCGCCGGCGGCGGCGAGCCCGGAGCCGGCGGCCGCGAGGTGCCCGTAGACCTCCGGCTTCTGCTCGCGCAGCCGGTCGGCGAAGCCGGCCAGGGTGATCAGGGTGTCCGCGCTCGCCTCCTGGGCCTTCTGGCCGACGGCTCCGGCGAACCGGCGCACCTCGTCCACCAGCGGGCCGAGCTCCGGGCCGAAGGGGTGGGCCTGCGCGTCCCCGGGACCGCCCGCCGCGCCGTTCGCGTCGGCGTCCGCCGGCCCGTTCGTCGCCTCGCCCGCCGGCCTGCTCGTCGCGTCGTGCGTCGGCTCGTGCGTCGGCTCGGTGCGGTCGGTGCTGGTCATCGCGGGGCCTCCTCTGCTGCGGCCGCACCCCGCGGCCACCGGCCACCGACGCTACCCGAGGCGCGACGCGGCCCCGCGACGCAGGAGCCCGTCAGCCCCGGGGCCAGAGCGCCGGATCGGGCGCGAACCGCACCGTGAGCACCCCGTCGGTCAGCCCCGCGCCCGCGACGGTGCAGCGGCGCAGCGCCGACGGCAGGGTGAGCACCCGGCGGTGGGCGCCGAGGCCGACCACCAGCTCGTCGCCGCGGCGCACGAGGTCGAGGTCGGCCCGCTCGGCGCCCGGCAGCGCGAGGTGCCACAGCAGCAGGCCCTCCTCGGCGAGCCGGTCCTCCACCGGCCAGGGCTCGGCGGCGAGCGGCTCGGGGCCGGGCCCGTCCCCGTAGAGGCGGTCGGCGACGGCCTCCAGGGTGACGTCGGCGAGCCCGGTGACGAGGACGGGGGCGTCGCTCGCCGCGGCCAGCGCGGCCAGCTCCTCGCGGCGGCGCCCGGCCAGCGCGGCCAGCCACGGGTCGGGCGACTCCGACGCGGCGTCCGGCAGCGCGCCGTGCACCACGACGGCGTCCGGCCGGTGCCCGTGCAGGGCCAGCCCGGCCCGGATCCGGCGCAGGTCGTCGAACGGATGGCCGTCGGCCGACACGACCAGGCGGACGCTGGTGCCGGGCGAGTTGATCGCGGCCCGGGACTCGGCGAGCACGCCGGCGGCCTTGCCGCGGCTCTCGTACAGCCAGTCGGCGGGCATCGGGACGCCGGCCAGTCCGGCCAGCAGCGGGCGCAGCGCCCGGGCGGCCTGGCGCTGCTCGGGGACCAGCCGGTCCAGGTAGCGCTCCAGCTGCTCCGGCAGGGCGAGGGCGCCGATCAGCTCGGCGGGCGGCGGGGCGAGCACGACCAGGACGTCCCCGTCGGCGGCGGGCAGGGCGCGCAGCAGGGCGATCCGGGCGATGCCCGGGAGGGCGGTGAGCTCCTCGGGGTCGAGCGGCTCGGCGCCGAGCAGGTCGAGGGCGGGCTTGAGGCGCCCGGCGATCTCGCCGAGGGCGTGCCGGAAGGCGGCCTGCTCGTCGATCCGGGAGACGGTCAGGCCGGGCGCGTACCGCAGCGGTTCGGGTTCCAGGCGGACACCGAGCACGGAGTCCAGCGCCCGGTGCGGATCGTCGGCGGCCAGCAGCCAGACCTGCCGGCCGCCGCGGGCGGCGTGCAGGGCGGTGGCGGCGGCCACCGCGGGCGCGCCCGCGTCGCCGCTGACCAGGATGGTGCGTGTCGCCGTCATGCCGTCGAGCCCCCGTTCCGCGCCGTCAGCCCTGGGCGGGCTTCTTGCCGCCGCCGTCCTCGACGCGCTTCTTCAGGCCGGCCAGCGCGCGGTCGATGATGACCTTCTCGGCCTTGCGCTTGATCATGCCCAGCATCGGGATCTTGACGTCCACGGCGAGCTGGTACGTGACCTCGGTGCGGTCGGCGCCGAGCGGGGCGAGGGTGTAGGAGCCGTCGAGCGAGCGGAGCATCTGGCTGCGCACGAGGGTCCAGCTCACCTCGCGGTCGCCGTCCCAGGTGTAGGCGAGGACGTGCTCGTCGCGGATGGCGCCGGCGTCGAGCAGCAGGCGGACCTTCGAGGCGCGGCCGTCCTCGGCGGCCTCCAGGACCTCGATCTCCTTGACCTCGCCGGTCCAGGCCGGGTAGGCGGCGAAGTCGGCGATCACGGCCATGACCGTGGCCGGGGTCGCGTCGATGGTGATGCTCGACCTGGTGTGCTCCGCCATGGAATGGCCCTCCGACTCAGTCCCTCTGCCTGCCGCTCCGGTCGAGGCGTGCTCGCCCGGGTGCGCCCGGAGCAGGCTATCGCGACCGGCGATCGACTCGGCCGCACGGGCACCGGGCGACGGACGGCGGACGCCCGCGGGCACCCGGCGGCGGCGCATGTTACCGGCCGGTCGCCCGGCCCTGCCGTAGGGTGCCAGTCGAACGACCCGGTCACGGCCTGGTCCGACCCGGCCGGGTGTGACACTTCGAACACCGGAGCCGACCCCCCTGGTCGAAGCTGCCTACCGGGCAGTAACGTCCTGCCGTCCCGCAGCGTCGCGAACGAGGAGCAGTCTTGCTCGACTTCAGCCTTCCGGCCCTCTATCAGGTACCGAGCGGCGGTAACCTCTCCGACCTCGTGCACCAGAACGCCGAGCGGTACCCGGACGTCGTGGTGCTCAGCCGGAAGGTGGACGGCCGCTGGCAGGAGTTGACCGCGACCCAGTTCCTGGTCGAGGTGCACGCGGCGGCGAAGGGCCTGATCGCCTCGGGCATCCGGCCCGGCGACCGGGTGGGCGTCATGTCCCGCACCCGGTACGAGTGGACGCTGCTGGACTTCGCGATCTGGACGGCCGGCGCGATCACCGTGCCGGTCTACGAGACCTCGTCCGCCGAGCAGGTCGAGTGGATCCTCGGCGACTCCGGCGCGGTCGCCGTGTTCACCGAGACCGGCCAGCACCTCAAGGTGGTCGAGGAGGTCCGCGGCCGGCTGCCGGAGCTGGAGCACGTCTGGCAGATCGAGGGCGGCGCGATCGCCGCGCTGGCCGAGGCGGGCGAGGGCGTCGCGGACGCGACCGTCCAGGAGCGCCGCTCGACCGCCACCGAGGACTCGATCGCCACCATCGTCTACACCTCGGGCACCACCGGCCGCCCGAAGGGCTGTCAGCTGACGCACGGCAACTTCCTGGCCGAGTGCGGCAACATCGTCGAGCGCCTCGCCCCGCTGTTCCGCACCGGCGAGAGCTCCGTGCTGCTGTTCCTCCCGCTGGCGCACGTGCTCGGCCGGATCGTCGAGATCGCCCCGGCGATGGCCCCGATCAAGCTGGGCCACGTCTCCGACATCAAGGACGTCACCGCCGAGCTGGCCTCCTTCCGCCCGACCCTCATCCTCGGCGTGCCGCGGGTGTTCGAGAAGGTCTACAACACCGCCCGCGCCAAGGCCCAGGCCGACGGCAAGGGCAAGATCTTCGACAAGGCCGCCGCGACCGCGATCGCCTACAGCCGCGCCCTGGACGCCGGCGGCGCCGGCCTCGGCCTGCGGATCAAGCACGCGGTCTTCGACAAGCTGGTCTACAGCAAGCTGCGCGCCGCCCTCGGTGGCCGGGCCACCCACGCCATCTCCGGCGGCGCCCCGCTCGGCGAGCGCCTCGGCCACTTCTACCGCGGCATCGGCTTCACCGTCCTGGAGGGCTACGGCCTGACCGAGACCTGCGCGGCCACCGCCTTCAACCCGTGGGACAAGCCGAAGATCGGCACGGTCGGCCAGCCGGTGCCCGGCGCCTCCGTGCGGATCGCCGAGGACGGCGAGGTCTTCTTCAAGGGCCCGCACGTCTTCACCGGCTACTGGAACAACCCGCAGGCGACCGCCGACAGCCTCAAGGACGGCTGGATGGCCACCGGCGACCTCGGCTCGCTGGACTCCGAGGGCTACCTGACCATCACCGGCCGCAAGAAGGAGATCATCGTCACGGCGGGCGGCAAGAACGTCGCCCCGGCGGTGATCGAGGACCGGATCCGGGCGCACGCGCTGGTCGGCGAGGTCATGGTGGTCGGCGACCGCAAGCCCTTCATCGGCTGCCTGATCACCGTCGACCCGGACTTCTTCCCCAAGTGGAAGGAGCTCAACGGCAAGCCCGCCACCGCGACGGTCGCCGAGCTGCGCGAGGACCCGGACCTGCTGGCCGCGCTCCAGACCGCGGTCGACGACGGCAACGCGGCCGTCTCGCACGCCGAGGCGGTCAAGAAGTTCCGTCTGCTGGACACCGAGTTCTCCGAGGAGAGCGGCCACCTCACGCCGTCCCTGAAGCTCAAGCGCAACGTCGTCCTGAAGGACTTCGCGGCCGACGTCGAGGCGATCTACCAGAAGTAGCCGCCCCGGACGCGCGAACGGGCCCGCCTCCCGGAAGGAGGCGGGCCCTCGCCGTCCGTGCCCGCTACCGCTCCACCGCGAGCAGCGAGGTCAGCCGCCCGGCCAGCAGGTCCCAGCGCCAGGAGCGCTCCACCCAGCGCCGCCCGGCCTCGCCCATCCGCCGCCGCAGCTCCTCGTCGTGCAGCAGCCGGACGATCCGCTCGGCCGCCGTGGACGCCGAGCCGCCCGGCACGACGTACCCGGTCTCGCCCTCCAGCACCGCGTCCGGCGCGCCGCCGGAGTCGCCGGCCACGACGGGCAGGCCGGTCGCCGAGGCCTCCAGGTAGACGATGCCGAGGCCCTCGACGTCGAGCCCGCCGCGTCGCGTCCGGCAGGGCATCGCGAAGACGTCCCCGGCTCCGAAGTGGGCGGGCAGCTCCTCCCACGGCACCGAGCCGGTGAAGCGCACCGAGGCGCGCACGCCCTTGGCGTCGGCCAGCTTCTCCAGGTCCGCCCGGTACGGGCCGCCGCCGACGATCAGCAGCACCGCGTCCGGCACGTCGGCGAGGATCTGCGGCATCGCCTCGATCAGGGTGTCCTGGCCCTTGCGCGGCACCAGGCGCGAGACGCACACCACCACCGGCCGGTCCGCCAGCCCCAGTCGGCGGCGCACCTCGGCGCCCCCGGAGGCCGGGTGGAACGTCGACTCGTCCACTCCCGGCGGCAGCTGCACCATCCGGCCGGCGGCCTCCGGTCCCACCGCGCCCCCGATCCGGGAGCGGGTGTACTCGCCCAGGTACGTCAGCACGTCGGTGCCCGCGCCGATCCGGCGCAGCAGCTGCCGGGCGGCCGGCAGCTGGGCCCAGGCGGCCTCGTGCCCGTGCGTCATGCCCAGCAGCCGCCCGGCCCCGGCGCGGCGCAGCGCGGGCGCCATCAGGCCGAGCGGCGCGGCGGCGCCGAACCAGACCGAGTCGCACTTCTCCGCACGGAGGATCTCGGCGGCCCGCCGGGTGACCCGCGGTGTGGGAACCATCACCTTCGTCCGGTCCCGGATCACCGGGAACGGCTGCTCGGCGTCGAAGCGCGCGACCTCGGCGCCGTCGCGCCAGGTCGAGGCGTAGACCACGATGCTCCCGGCCGGCTGACGGACGGCCATGTTGTGCACGAAGGCCTGGATGCCGCCGGGTCGCGGCGGGAAGTCGTTGGTGACGATCAAGGTTCTGTGCATCAGGCCACGGCTCGCTCGGTCGGGGGGTGCTCGGTGTACCGCTGGGTGATCCGTACGATAGGTCAACACCATGACCCGCCGGGAACGGAACCGCGCACGGCAACCGTTCCACCCCCGGGTCAGTCCTAGTACCTGAGCCGCTGAGGACGGCGGCCCGGGCGTCCGTCGCGCGACGCCTCCGGTGGGGACGTCCGAGACGAACGAGGGAGCGCTGTGGAGTTGGCCCCGGCCATCGAGACCGGTACTTCCCGTGCCCGCACGGGCCGCCCGCTCGGGGCGCTCGCGGCACTCGTCGCCACCTGGGCGGCCACCCGGACGCTGCTGGTGCTGTTCGTGACCGGTGTGCTGCGCTCGCCGGGCGGCGACGTCACCGCGGACGTCTGGATGATCTACCACGCCTGGTACGGCGTCCTGCAGACCGGCACCTTCCCGTTCGACGACGTCACCTGGCAGTACCCGCCCGGCGCCGCCCTGGTGATCCTGCTGCCCGGCCTGCTGCCGTGGTCGTACGTGGTCTCGTTCTGGGTGATCTGCGGGGTCGCAGACGCCCTCGTGATGGCCCTGCTGGTCCGCACCGGCCTGCGCCGGGGCCGGGCGCTGACCGGCGCCTGGCTGTGGGTGGTGGCCGTGCCGCTGCTCGGCCCGATGATCTACAACCGCTTCGACATCATCGTCACCGCGATCGCCGTGGCCGGCCTGCTGGCGCTGATCCGCCGCCCGGCCGTCGGCGGGATGCTGCTGGGCCTCGGCGGGATCGTCAAGATCTGGCCGCTGCTCGGCCTGATCGGCACCCCTTCCGGCCGCCGCACCGGCCGTTCCTGGACGCTCGCGGCGGCCACCGCCGTCTCGCTGGGCTTCCTGCTGGCCGCCGGGATGAACGGCGCCTTCGGGTTCCTGGCGTTCCAGAAGGACCGCGGCGTCGAGGTCGAGTCGCTCGGCGCGCTGCCACTGCACTACGCGCGGATCGCGGGCGGCTGGAACGGCCGGGTGACGATGAACTACGGCTCGGCCGAGATGCTCGGGCCGTGGGTCACCGTCGTCAGCAAGGTCATGATGGCCGGCACCGTGCTGGGCTTCGCGTGGCTGCTGCTCTGGCGCTACACCGCCAAGCGCCGCAACGCGGCCACGATGTACGACGCGGCGCTGACCGCGCTGCTGATCTTCACCGTCACCAGCCGGGTGATCAGCCCGCAGTACCTGGTCTGGCTGATCGGCGTCGCGGCGGTCTGCCTGACGGTCCGCGGCAGCAGCCAGCGGCCGGTGGCGTTGCTGATCCTGCTCGCGGCGCCGCTGACGCTGCTCGAATTCCCGCTGATGTTCACCCAGGTCCTCGCGAGCGACCCGGTGGCCATCGCCGTCCTGTCCGCGCGCAACCTGCTCCTGCTGGCGGCGACGGTCCTGTCCTGCGTCCGTCTCTGGCGCTCCACGCGCGGCGCGGACCGGCTGCCGCCGACCGTGGTGCTGACGCAGCCGGAGCCCGTCCCGGCCGGCTCCTACCCGGTCCGCCCGGGCATCGCCTACGAGCAGGACCTGCTCGACGGGATCGACCGGCCCAACACCCCGGCCGGGCGCTAGTGCCGTGGCCGCCGGCGCCCCGTCCTAGGCGTTGAGGGCGGCCACCTCGGCCAGCCACAGCCGCGTGAACTCGTCCTTCCCGACGCCCAGTTCGGCCCGGAACAGCCGGTCCATCCGCTGGTCGCGATCCTCCCCCGCGCCGTCCGCCCCGCCCACCGCCCGGTAGAACGCGACCAGGCGGTCGGTGCCGAAGCGGGCGGCGATCAGCCGGCAGGCGAGCCAGGCCTGCTCGTAGGCCTGGGCGATGCCGGTGGCGCCCGCGGCGAAGTCGCGATCGGCGGGCAGCGCCGTGGGCGCCCTCCCGGCGGCCACGTCCCGGGCCAGCTCGGGGACGATCTGCCGGTCCGTGCGGCCGGAGTCGCGGTAGGCCGTCCAGTCGGCGACGCCCTCGGAGAGCCACAGCGGCGTCCAGGCCCGGGTGTCGGCCCGGGTCGCGACGTGGGTGGCCTCGTGGGTGACGACGACCTGGCGACCGAAGTCGCTGAGCCGCCCGAACGCCTCGGGGTTGATCAGCACCCGGTCGGCCGGGGTGTGCGAGGGCGCCCCGGGGGCGGCCACGGTGACCGCCGCCATGCCCGTCCAGCCGGCTGGGTCGGCCTCCAGCAGGCGGGCGAACTGCGGCTCGGTGGCGGGCAGTTCCAGCAGCAGTCGGCCCGCCCAGCCGGTGCCCCAGACCGCGCTCACCGCGGGGACGGCACGGTCGCCGATCGCGGCCGGCCCGGCCGGGTCCGGTCCGGTGGCAAGGCCGAGCACCAGGCACTGCGCGCCGCGCGCGGACCGTCCCGGCCCGAAGTCCCAGAGCGCCGGCGGCCCGCTCGCGGCGTCCTCGCGCTCGACCCGCCAGCCGCCGGCCCGCGTCAGCGTGAGGCGGCGGGGGAAGACGGCGGGGTACTCGTCGTAGCCGGTGACCCGGACGTCCAGGTCGGCCGTGGCGGTCAGCCGGCCGGGGCCCGTGCCCGGGGAGACGACCAGGTTGCGGTAGCCGGCGGTCAGCGGCAGTCCGGTGGTCGCCGGCAGCTCGCGCGCGCGTTCGTCCAGCACCGCCGCCACCTCGGTCCGCTCGTCCGCCCCGGCGAACCCCCGGCCGGTCGCCGAGGGGGCGACGGGCGGCAGCGACAGCTGGGTCAGCCCTCCGGCGGCGAGCAGCAGGGCGCCGCGCCGGGACAGCACGCAGGGCCGTATCGCGTCCGGTCCGGACGGGGTCGGGCTCAGAGCCGGACCACCCCCGCGACGGGCATCGCGTTGACGCTCTCGTACCGCACCCTGGCCCCCGGGTACGGGGCGTGCACGATCACCCCGCCGCCGGCGTACATGCCGACGTGGTGCATGTCCCGGTAGAAGATCACCAGGTCTCCCGGTCGCGCTTCGGACAGGCTCACCCGCTGGCCGGCGTAGGCCTGGGCCTGCGAGGTGCGCGGCAGGCTCACTCCGGCCTGCCGCCAGCTGTAGTACATCAGACCGGAACAGTCGAACGCGCGGGGGCCGGTGGATCCGTACACGTACGGCGACCCGATCATCCGCACCGCCGCCGCGAGCGCCGCCGCCCCGCGCTCGGAGGCGGGCGGGGTGGTGCCGAGGTCCAGCCGGTCGGTGCCGCGGGTGGCGCGCTGCTCGGCCTCCTGGGCGTCCTGCGCGGCCATCCGGGAGCGCTCGGCGGCGCCCAGGCTGTTGAGCAGCCGCTGGGCCTTGGCCAGCCGCTGCTGGATCTCCTGCTTGCTGTCGGCGAGCGTCCGGCGGGCCTGGTCCAGCTCGGCGAGCTTGGCGGCGGTCTCGGTGCGGCGCTGGTCGAGCCCGCGCTGACGGGACACCAGCTCGTGCAGGGTCTCGTTCTGCCGCTCGGTCGCCTGGTCGAGGCTCCGGGCGCGGGCGAGGTAGCCCTCCGGGTCGGTGGCGAGCATCAGCTGGACGGTCTGCGCCATGCCGCCGGAGCGGTACTCGGCGCCGGCCACGGTGGCGAGGTCGCCGCGCAGCTGGTTGAGCTGGTCCTGGGCGGCGGCGATCTCGCCCTGGAGGACGGTCGTCTCGCCCTGGAGCCGCTGCTGGGCCTCCTGAGCGGCGTTGTACTTCTCCGACGCCTGTTCGGCCTCGTTGTACAGCTGCTCGACCTGCGCCTTGACGTCCTTGCGGCTGGACGCGTCCGGGTTGCCGGGGGCGGCCTGGGCGCTGCCGCCCGTCGTGACGCCCAGGGCGGTGGTGGCGGCAGCGGTCAGCACCAGCGCACGGGCGAGCAGTTGGGAACGGCGGTGCACGGGCATGGCGGCGGCTGCTCCAATCCTGCGGACCGGTCCCGCCGCCGCACCCAAGCGGGCGGTCCTGGAGCGGGAGTCCGGTGGCAGACGTTAGCGAGTCCGGGCAACCGAGTCCAAACCTCTCCCAACCCGAATATTTGACCCCCAATCGGACACCAGCCCGAGGAAAGGAAACGCCGCAGGCCCGGACCTCCGTGGAGGAGGGCCGGGCCTGCGGGACGCCGAGCGGGGAATCAGACCCGCACGATGGACGTGAGCGGCATGTTGGTGACCGCCTCGTAGCGGACGCTCGCACCCGGCTTGGGCGCGTGCAGCACCTGGCCGTTGCCGGCGTAGATGCCGACGTGGTGGGCGTCGCTGAAGAAGATCAGCAGATCGCCGGGCTGGGCCTGGGAGAGGTCCGTGCCGATCCGGGTCCCGGCGTTGGCCTGCTCCTGCGAGGTGCGCGGCAGCGAGACGCCGGCCTGGTCGAAGGCCCAGACCATCAGGCCCGAGCAGTCGAAGGAGTTCGGGCCGGTGGCGGCCCAGACGTACGGACTGCCGATCTTGGTGGCGGCGTAGGACAGCGCGGCGGCACCGCGCGAGCTGCCCGGCGCCGGCGGCTTGGCGACCGGCGAGGACGACGGGGCCGAGCCGAGGTCGGTGCGGCTGCTGTCGCGGGAGGCGCGATCGGCGGCGGCCTGCTGGGCCTTCGCGGCGTCGGCCTTGGCCTTGGCATCGGCGGCGGCCTTGTCCTCGGCCGCCTTGATGGCCTGGCGCTCCTGCTCGGACAGGGTGTTGAAGAGGTCCTGGGCGGCCTTCAGCTTCGCCTGGATCTGCTCCTTGGACGCCTTCAGCTGCTGGGTGGTCGCGTCCAGCTCGGCGAGCTTGCCCTGGGCCTCGTTGCGGTCCTGGTCCAGCTTGCGCTGCTGGTCCTGGAGCTCCTTCAGCTGACCCTTCTGGGTGCTGCCGGCCTGGTTCAGGGCGTCGGCCTGGCTGAGGAAGTTGTCCGGCTTGGACGAGAACATCAGCTGGACGGTCGGGGATATGCCCCCGTTGCGGTACTGCTCACCGGCGATCTGGGCAAGGCCGCCCTGGAGGTCGGTCACCTGCTCCTGCTGGCGGGCCACCTGGTCCTGCAGGCCGCTGACCTGCTTCTGCAGCTCCTGCTGCTTGGACTGGGCGGCGTTGTACTGCTCGGTCGCCACCTCGGCCTGCTCGTTGAGCTGGTCGACCTGCTCCTTGACCTGGTCCTTGGTCGGCGCGGGGTCGGCGTGGGCGCCGGACTGCGCGGAGAGGGCGACGGCCGCGGCGGCAACTCCGGTCAGGAAGGAAACTCGGGCACGGCCGGCGGGCTTGGGACGACGATGGGACGCCACGAAGGCGGACTCCTTCTTCCTACGTCCGCCTACCGGGTGAGCTGACGGGTTCGGGCCGGAAGCATGCCCTACGACGCCTCACGGCCGTTCCACCGGCCGACCTGGCGCCGATTCACCCCGGAGGAACGTGGTTCCCCGGCTCCGCTCCACAGCGCCCCCAATCACTGGGCTCCCCTGTCGGACGGTCGCTTCGACCCGTCCCGCTGTTTCACGAACTCGGCGGGAACCACCGCCGCCACCCTGGCTGGGCGATCGACAGTGCGGTGGTTCGGGGCACGACCCTAGTAACTGAACCGTGATCGGTTCAAATCCTTGTCAGAAAAAAGGCGGAAGAATAACCAAGTTCTTTTGTGAAGATGACAGAAGGTGATCGCGGCAGTACGCAAGGCTGATCACTTGTCACGCGAACGTGGTGAAACGCAGTGAAACGCGCTCAAGCGAACGCGCCACCCCCGGTCGGGAGGTGGCGCGGATCACAGGGCCGTTTCCGCCGGCCCCCGGCGTGTCGGGGGGTCAGACCCGGCGGATGGTGTTGATCGGCATCGCGTCGGCCTTCATCACCTTGACCACGTCGCCGGTGTGCGGCGCGTGCACCACCATGCCGTTGCCGATGTACATCGCGACGTGGTGCATGTCGGGGCCGTAGATCACCAGGTCACCGGGCTGGGCCTGGTCCAGCGAGGGCACCCGGGTGCCGTAGTGGCCCTGCTCCTGGGAGGTGCGCGGCAGCGAGACGCCGGCCTGACCGTATGACCAGACCATCAGGCCCGAGCAGTCGAAGGTCGTCGACCCGGTGGCGCCCCACACGTACGGCGAGCCCTGCTTGCTCATCGCCTTGGCCACGGCCACGGCCGCGTAGCCGCTGGCCGGCGGCAGGCTGCTGAGGTCGACCCGGTCGGTGCCGCGCGAGGCGCGGTCGTCCTGGGCCTGCTGGGCCTTCAGCGCCGCGCGCTCGGAGGCGCTGAGCGAGTTGAGGAGGTCCTGGGCCGCCTTGAGCTTGGTGTTGACGTCCGCCTTGGCCTGGTTCAGGTCCTTGGTGGTGGAGTCCAGGGACGCCAGCACCGCGGCGGCCTCGGCCTTCTCCTGGTCCAGGCGGCGCTGCTGGTCCAGCAGGCCCTTGAGCGCGTCGGTCTCGGTGGCGGTGGCCTGCTGCACGCTGGAGGCCTTGGCCAGGTAGTTGTTCGGGTCGGAGGAGAGCATCAGCTGGACGGACGGGTCGATGCCGCCGGTGCGGTACTGCTCGCCCGCCACGCCGGCGAGGCCGGTCTGAAGCTGGGTCATCTGCTCCTGACCGCGAGCCACCTGGTCCTGGAGCTGGTCGGCCTGCTTGCGCAGCTGGTCGGCCCGCTCCTTGGCGCCGTTGTACTTCTCGGCGGCCTGCTCCTGCTCCTGCTGCAGCTCGTCGATCTGCGCCTTGACGTCCGTCTTGTTCGGCTGCGGCGCGGCGTGCGCGGCCACCTGGGCGGAGAGCGCGACCGCGGTCGCAGCAGCAGCGGTGAGCACGGAGACCCGCGCGCGACTCGGCTGCTTGGGACGGCGGTGGGAGGCCAAAAGACCGGCTCCTTCTTCCATGGACTCACCGGTTCGGGTGAGAAATCCGGAAAATAGGTTTGACGCCAGACCCTAGTGAACATCCAGGCGTTACGCCACTCCCCCAAAGGCGTGAACTCCGCTCCCCCACGCTGCTTCACCGAATCCGCACATCGCCGCAAACCGGGCGCTGAGCAGCCGTCATCCCCATCGGCACGGAATCAGGGCCGCGCCAGCCGGTTGAGCAGCAGAACCGAGGCGACCGGGCGCGCGCCGGCCTTCCGCACGCCCTCCGCGACCTCACGGTCGGCGGAGACCACCACGACCGGACGGCCCTGCGGCTCGGCCCGCACCAGGCGCCTGATCAGCTCGTCCGCCGTCTCGCCGGTCCGGCTGAAGCGCACCCGGACCCCACGTGGCGGCGCCATGATCACCGGCACGTCCAGGTCCTGCCCGTCGAACACGCATGTGACCTCCGCCTGCGTGCGCTGGGCCAGCATCGCCAGCCCGCCCAGCAGCCGCAGCCGCTGCTGCTCCAACGGCAGCGTCGGATAGCCGGTCTTCGTCACGTTGTAGCCGTCCACCACCAGGTGCACCTGCGGGATCGCCAGCAGCTGGTCCAGCAGCGCCGGATCGTCCTCCGCGAGCCCCCGCCGGGCCACGTCGTGCGGCGAGGCCGAACCCGGCACCACCGCCTCCACCAGGTCCGCCGGACGGATCTGCGACACCGGCAGTGCCAGCTCGCGCTGCAGCCCCTGAGCCGACTGCAGCACGGTGTCCAGCAGCAGCCGCAGCCGCATGTCCTCCACGCTGCGCCCCTCGCGGGCCGAGCGCCGGCCCTGCTCGGCGGCGGTCTCCAGCTCGCCGACGCGGTGCCGCAGCCGCCGCGCCTCGCTCTCGGCCGCGCTGCGCTCGGTCGCCGCCTGCGCGCGCAGCGCCTCCAGCTCGGCGGCCAGCCGACGGGTCTCGGCCTGCGCCCGGCGCGTGTCGCTCTCCAGCGAACGCACCTTCTTGCGCAGCGAGTCGGCCTCCCGCCGGACGTCCTCGGACTCGGCCCGCTGCCGGTCCAGGTCCGCGCGCGCCCCGGCCCGCACCTCGGCCAGCTCGGCCTGCAGCTTCTCCACCAGGCGGGCCGCCTCCGCGGCCGCGCCCTCGGCGCCGGCCCGCTCGGCCTCCTCACCGGCCTCGGCGACCAGCCGGCTCCAGCCGGCCGACCGCACCAGGTAGGCGGCGGCGGCGACGTCCATCGGATCGGCGGCGCCGGGGACGCTGCCCGACTCCAGCGCCTTCACCAGGTCCGGCTGGCCCAACCGCAGCCGCTCCGCTATCCGCACCCGGAAGGCCGGCTCCGACTCCAGCGCCGCCGCGATCGCCGTGGCCGCGTACTTGGCCCGCCGGGCCGGGGTGAACTTGGCGTACTGACGCAGGCTCTGCGGCAGCTCGCCCGGCGGCAGCCCGCCGAGCGCGTCCGCGGCCAGGCCGACCACCCGCCGGCGCACGCCCTCCGGCAGCGGCCGGTCGAGCTTCTCGACGGGACGACCGGCCTCCGGCTCCGCTGCGGTTCCGGACGCGGCGGCACCGTCGGCGGCCCCCGCCGCCCCGGCGGCCGGCTCCGCAGCGGGCTGCCCCTGCGGTCCGGCGGGCTCCCTCGCTGCGTCCACCACGTCCTCGGCTCCGATCCTGGTCCAACGGGCACGGCCCCGCGGCCGCCGTCCCTGTCGTCACGCTCCGTGCGTTCTGTCTGTATTGTCCCGTGCGGCGGACGGCCGTGCCGTGCACCGTCCGCCGCACCGGCGGGGCATCAACCCTGCTCGGCCTCGACCGCCGCGTCCTCCGCGCCCGGACGGGCGACCAGCTCGACCTGGTCCACCGCGTTGCACCAGCGGCAGCGCACCGTCTCGATCGTCTCGCTCAGGACTTGGGTCTCCTCGACCTTGGACTCGCCGGCCAGGTCGAAGTGCAGGAACTCGGTGACCCGCGCGGTGCGGGTCACGTCGAAGCGGGTGAGGTTGCCGCACAGGGTGCAGCGCCAACGCGTCTCGGCGGTCAGGGCGGGGACGGTCATCGGGGGTCCTCTCGGGTGGTCCCTGGGTGGGCTAGGCGCTCCCCCCGGAGCCCCGGCATCGGCGGCGGGAGGCGGGAATGCCCGCCCCAAGCCTATTGCCTGGGGCAACCGTCGCGGCCACCGGTTCGGGCGATCGAGCCCTAGTCCACCTGCCGTACAGCACGGTGTCGCGGAAGGCCCGCGGAGGGATGCTTGGCCGCATGGCGCTCGCGGCCCCCGGCCACACCGACACGCGGGACGGCGGCCCCGCGGGGCCCGCTCCGGCGGTCACCTACGCCCTGATCGCGGTCAACACGCTGGTCTTCCTCCTCGGCCCGGCCGCCGGACTCAACCCCCTGTACGGCACCGGGCAGGCCCGGGTCTGCTCCGAGCAACGGTACGAGCAGCGCTGGGGTGCCGTCCCCGCCGAACTGCTGGCCGGGCGCCCGCTGACGGCGGAACAGCTCGCCGAGGCCCCGGATCCGGTCCCCGGCTGCCCGGCCGCCCCCACCCCGGGCAAGCGCCCCGCCGTCTCCGTCCTCACCGGCCTCTTCCTGCACGCCGGCTGGCTGCACCTGGCCGGCAACCTGCTCTTCCTCCACGTCTTCGGCCCCACCGTCGAGCGGCGGGTCGGCCGGGCCCGCTTCCTCCTCTTCTACCTGGCCGCCGGGAGCCTCGCGACGTACGGCTTCGCCCTCGCCGAGGCGCACTCGGCGGACTCCACCCGCGTCCTGATCGGAGCCTCCGGCGCGATCTCCGCCGTCCTGGGCGCCTACCTGCGCTTCCACCCGCGCTCCCGGGTGACGACGCTCGTCCCGCTGCTGCTCTTCCTGCCGCTGCGGTTCCCGGCCTGGCTGGTGCTGGGCCTCTGGTTCGCCCTGCAGTGGTGGTCGGTGCACTCGGCCGGGCCCGGGGTCGCCTACCTGGTCCACGTGATCGGCTTCTGCGCCGGCTTCCTCTACGCCTGCACCGTCGTCGGTCACCCCCTGAGACGGCCCGGCTGAGGCCCGATACGCTGGCGCCACCCCACGAAGGAGCCCGAACAGTGATCACCGCCATCGTCCTGATCAAGACCAGTGTCGACCGCATCCCGGAGATCGCCGAGGCCATCGCCTCCATTGAGGGCGTCAGCGAGGTGTACTCGGTGACCGGCGGCTACGACCTGGTCGCGATGGTGCGGGTGCGCAAGCACGACGACCTGGCCGACGTCATCCCGGGCCGGCTGAACAAGGTCCCGGGCGTCGCCCACACCGAGACCCAGATCGCCTTCCGCACCTACTCCCAGCACGACCTGGAGGCCGCGTTCGCGCTCGGCCTGGACGAGTAGTCCTCGGTCGGCCCGCCCCTCTCAGTCCTCGCGACGAGTGTCGGCGACACAGCGGCCGCCCTCGTTCCGGTAGTTCCACGCCGCGCCGTCCGTGACCAGCTCGCGGACGGCGGTCAGGAAGCGGTCGACGTGCTCGTCCGGGGTCCCGGCGCCGAAGCTGACCCGGATGGCGTTCAGGCTCCGCTCGCCCGGCAGCGACGGCTCCGGCGCCCCGCACTCGGAAACAGGACTCGGCGCGACGCCGGACGCGTCACCGATCAGCGTGCGCACCAGCGGGTGCGCGCAGAACAGCCCGTCGCGCACCCCGATGCCGTACTCGGCGGAGAGCGCGGCCGAGAAGTGCGAGCTGTTCCAGCCCCGGACGACGAAGGACAGCACACCCACCCGCGCGGAGTCCTCGCCGAACAGGTTCAGCACCTTGACCTGCGGGATCTCCGCCAGCCCGGCCGTGAGCCGGGCGATCAGCGCCTGCTCGCGGGCCTCCAGCGCGTCGAAGCCGGCCTCGCTCAGCGCCCGGCAGGCGGATGCGATGGCGTAGGCGCCGATGACGTTCGGCGAGCCGGCCTCGTGCCGGGCCGGGCCGGTGTGCCACTGGACGGCCACCGAGCCGTCGGCCTCCCGGGCCACCGTCCGGGTCGCGCCGCCGCCGGCCAGGTACGGCTCGGCCGCGTCCAGCCAGTCCGCCCGGCCGGCCAGCACCCCGGCGCCGAACGGCGCGTAGATCTTGTGACCGGAGAAGGCGATCCAGTCGACGTCCAGCTCGGCCACCGAGACCCGGTGGTGCGGGGCGAGCTGGGCGGCGTCCAGCACCACCCGGGCGCCGTGCCGGTGCGCGGTCGCGGTCAACTCGGCGACCGGCCACAGCTCACCGGTGACGTTCGAGGCGCCGGTGACGCACAGCAGCTTCCGGCCCCCGGGCGCCCCGGCGAGCGCGGCGTCCAGCACGGCGACGGCCTCGGCGTGCGAGCGGGGGGCGCGCAGGTAGGTGACGTCCAGCCCGGCGTGGGCCCAGGGCAGCAGCGAGGCGTGGTGCTCGGTCTCGAAGGCGAACACCCGGGTGCCGGCGGGCACCGCGGCGGCGAGCAGGTTGAGCGAGTCGGTGGTGGCCCGGGTGAAGACCACCTGGTCGCCCTCTCGCAGGCCGAGGAACTCGCCGACGGTCCGGCGGCTCTGCTCGAACAGGTCGGTGGACAGCTGCGAGAGGTACCCGGCGCCGCGGTGCACGCTGCCGTAGTACGGGGCGTACGCGGCGACGTCGTCCCACACCCGCTGCAGGGCCGGCGCGCTGGCCGCGTAGTCGAGCGGCGCGTAGCCGACCTTCTCGCCGTTGGCGAGCGGCACCTGGACGTCGTGGCCGAGGACGGCGAGGGGGGCGCAGATTTCGGTGGCCAGAGACATGGGGATGCACTCCTTCGGAGGTCGAGGGACCCCGGGAGTGCTAGTCGTCGGGCGTCCGCGCTTGCCTCGCGGACGGTTTGCCGCGCGGCCCGGTCCTCACCCAGGGCACCCCGCCACGGACGGAGGGTTGCCGGACAGCAAGCTGGGGCTTGTCGCTGTCACTCATGACCTGGCGAAGACTCTAGGTCGCGTCCACCGGGTGGTCAAACAGGCATCCACCATCCGGACAGCCGAGGGGCCCGCGGCAGCCCACGCGATGTCGCGGCTGCCACGGGCCCCTCGACTCGCTTGTCAGTCCCGGCCGGTGGCCTCCGACCAGCGCCGCAGCAGCTCCTGCGCCGCGCCCGAGTCGACGGCCGCCGCGGCCCGCTCCATGCCGGCCGCCAGCTGCTCGGCGAGCGGCGCGTCCGTCAGGTCCAGCGCCACCAGCGCCGCCGCCGTGTTGAGCAGGACGGCGTCCCGCACCGGCCCGCGCTCCCCGGCCAGCAGCCGGCGCGCGACCTCGGCGTTGTAGGAGGCGTCCGCCCCGCGCAGCGCCTCGATGCCGACGAGCTCGATGCCGACGTCCCGCGGGTCGAAGGCGGCCTCGGTGACGGTGCCGTCCCGCACGATCCACACCCGCGACGTCGTGGTGACGGTCAGCTCGTCCAGGCCGTCGTCGCCGCGGAAGACCAGCGCCGTGGAGCCGCGCCGGGCGAGCACGCCCGCGATCAGCCCGGCGAGCCGGGTGTCGAAGCAGCCGACCGCGTGCGCGGTGACCTTCGCGGGGTTGGTCAGCGGGCCGAGGATGTTGAACGCGGTCGGCACCCCGAGGTCGCGCCGCGCGGTGGCGGCGTGCCGCATCGACGGGTGGAACTTCGCCGCGAAGCAGAAGGTGAGCCCGACCTCCTCGGCCACCTCGGCCACCCGCCGGGCCGACAGGTCCAGGGCGACGCCGAGCTTCTCCAGCACGTCCGACGAGCCACTGGCCGAGGAGGACGCCCGGTTGCCGTGCTTGACCACCTTGGCGCCGGCCGCCGCCGCGACGATCGCGGACATCGTGGAGATGTTGACGGTCTTGGCGCGGTCGCCGCCGGTGCCGACGATGTCCACCGCCGGGCCCGGGATGTCCAGCGGCTCGGCGTGCGCGTACATCGCGTCCACCAGGCCGCTGATCTCGTCGACCGTCTCGCCCTTGGCCCGCAGCGCCACCATGAACCCGGCGACCTGGACGGGGGACGCCTCGCCGCTCATGATCCGGTCCATCGCCCACGCGGTGGCCGAGCGGTCGAGGTCCTCCCCCTTCAACAGCGCCGCCAGGAGGTCCGGCCAGGTGCGGACCACCTGCACGGGGTCGGTACCACCGTTCGCAGGGTTCACGTTCACCATGGCTGACTCCAGCTGTTGTCGGTTCCCCCGGGGAGGGACGCCCGTACGGATGGAGTCAGCCTATCGAGCGGCGGGGTACCTCCCGCCCCGTCTTCTCTAGTACTGAGACGGCGCCGCTCAGCGCGTCGCCGGGGCCCGCTTGGCCAGGCGCGCCCGCAGCAGCGTGGCCACCGCCCCGGCCAGCGCGACCGGGTCCACCGGGCGCGAGATCGCCGCGTCGGCCCGGCTCCAGGCGGCCAGCCAGGAGTCCTGCGGCCGGCCGATCAGCACCAGCACCGGCGGGCAGCCGTAGATCTCGTCCTTGAGCTGCCGCCCGAGCCCGAGCCCGCCGGCCGGCACCGCCTCGCCGTCGAGGATGCAGAGGTCGACGCCGCCCTTCTCCAGCGCCCGCAGCACCGCGGGGGTGGTCGCGCACTCCAGATAGGACAGCTCCGGCAGATCCTCGGCGGGCCGGCGGCCGAGCGCCGTCAGCACCTGCTCGCGGGTGTTGCGGTCGTCGCTGTAGACGAGGACGGTGAGCGTCTCATCGGTCGTGTACGCCATTGACCCTGCTCCCTCAAGTGTGATCCGGACCACGTTCGCCTGACCCGGATGCTACTCCGGATCACCCCCGGGCGAGCCCTCCCCCGCGCGCGTTCCTTCTCAAGGCGCCGCGCCCGGGGCTCACCCGCCCGGAGGAGGTCCCGTCACCCGGACCCGCGCAGTCCACCCGGACGGCCGACAGCCGGGCCCGCCCCCTACCTCCGGGCACTGCGCCGACCGTGCATCGACACGCTGGGCAACGGGGTCGAAGGGCCCTCCGAGGAACCGTCAGAAAAGGGACACGCCGCTGCTCAGGTACCGTCCGGGCACCCAGCCGCCCCCCAAGCGGGCATACCGCACGCACCGGACACTCCGAGGGAGACCCCCCGGCGTGAAGACGGAATAAGGGACCGACATAATGTCCGTCGTGGCGACAGCAACAGCAGTAGAAACCGGGCACGCGCACGGATCGGTCAACCGGCCGAACATGGTCAGCGTCGGAACGATCGTCTGGCTCAGTTCCGAGTTGATGTTCTTCGCGGCCCTCTTCGCGATGTACTTCACGCTCCGCTCCGTCAAGGGGCCGGAGTTCTGGACCGAGAAGGCGCACGCCCTCAACGTGCCCTTCTCCTCGGTCAACACCACGATCCTGGTGCTCTCCTCGCTGACCTGCCAGCTCGGCGTGTTCGCCGCCGAGCGCGGGGACGTGAAGAAGCTCCGCTCGTGGTTCGTCATCACCTTCGTGATGGGCGCGATCTTCATCGGCGGTCAGATCTTCGAGTACACCGAGCTGGTCAAGAAGGACGGCCTCTCGCTGTCCTCCGACCCGTACGGCACGGTGTTCTACCTGACCACCGGCTTCCACGGTCTGCACGTGACGGGTGGTCTGATCGCCTTCCTGCTGGTCCTGGGACGGACGTACGCAGCCAAGCGCTTCACGCACGAGCAGGCCACCGCCGCCATCGTGGTGTCGTACTACTGGCACTTCGTCGACGTCGTGTGGATCGGCCTGTTCGCGACCATCTACCTGATCAAGTAACCAGCTGATCAGGTCGCTGGCCACCGGCTGCGGCCCCCGCCCTCACCGGCGCAGGGCCGCTTCTGCCGGTGCCGACGCTCCCACCGACCGACCGCGCGCGCAGCCCTAGCCGGGCCGCCTCGTGCCGGCCAGACCGGCAGCCGGGTGCACCCACCAGTCGACCAGATCCTGACACCGGGGTTATTCCGTGAAAAAGCTCTCCGCACGACGGCGCCACCCATTGGCGGCGCTGGTCGTCCTACTTCTCGCCCTGGCGGCAACCGGGGGGCTGTACGCCGTGTTCGCGCCCGCCGACAAGGCGCAGGCCGACGTCGCCGCGCAGTCGCTGGCGATCGACGAGGGTAAGAAGCTCTTCGCCGTCGGCTGCTCCTCCTGCCACGGCCTGAACGGCCAGGGCAGCAGCGACGGCCCGAGCCTGGTCGGCGTCGGCTCCGCCGCCGTCGACTTCCAGGTCGCCACCGGCCGCATGCCGGCCCAGCAGCCCGGCGCGCAGGTCCCGCGCAAGAAGAACATCTACTCGCAGGCGGAGATCGACCAGCTCGCCGCCTTCGTGGCCTCGCTCGGCCCCGGCCCGGTGACGCCGACCCAGGAGCAGTACACCTCGACCAACCCCGAGGACATCTCCAAGGGTGGCGAGCTGTTCCGCACCAACTGCGCCCAGTGCCACAACTTCGCCGGCCAGGGTGGTGCCCTGACCAAGGGCAAGTACGCGCCGTCGCTGGAGGGCGTGGACGCCAAGCACATCTACGAGGCCATGCAGACCGGCCCGCAGAACATGCCGTCGTTCCCGGACACCACCATGCCCGAGGAGCAGAAGAAGCAGATCGTGGCCTTCGTCCGCCACACCACCAACGATGAGCCCAACCCCGGCGGTCTCACGCTCGGCAGCCTCGGTCCGGTGACCGAGGGCCTGTTCGGCTGGATCTTCGGTCTCGGCGTGCTCATCGCGGTCGCGATCTGGGTCGCCGCCCACACCACCAAGGCCAAGAAGTCATGAGCCACGACATGTCAGAAGAGAAGCTTCCGGAGCACCACGGCTCCGCCGGCGAGGTGGCCCACCACGGCGACCCGTTCGCCGACCCGGGCCTGCCGGCCCACGAGCCCCGTCGCACCGACATCGACGAGCGGGCCGCCAAGCGCGCCGAGCGCCAGGTCTCGCTGATGTTCGTGATCTCGATGATCGCCACCATCGGCTTCATCGCGTCGTACGTGGGCATCGACCCCGACAAGATCGTCTACATCTTCCCGCTCGGTCACGTCAGCGCGCTGAACTTCGCGCTCGGCCTGACCCTGGGCGTCGCGCTGTTCCTGATCGGCGCGGGCGCGGTCCACTGGGCCCGCACCCTGATGTCGGACGTCGAGCTGCCGGCCGAGCGTCACCCGATCGAGGCCGACGACGAGGTCCGCGCGGACGTCATCAACCAGTTCAAGACCGGTGCCGCCGAGTCCGGCTTCGGTCGCCGGAAGATGATCCGCAACACCCTCATCGGCTCGATGGCGCTGGTCCCGCTCTCCGGCGTGGTCCTGCTCCGCGACCTCGGGCCGCTGCCCGAGAAGAAGCTGAAGGAGACGGGCTGGAGGGAGGCGACCCCGGCCAAGCCGCTGCAGCTCATCAACATGAGCACCAACCAGCCGATGAAGGCCGACGACATCGTCATCGGCTCGCTGACCTTCGCCATGCCCGAGGGTCTGCACGTCCACGACGAGGACTTCCAGCAGGCCATCGCCAAGGACGCCCTGATGCTGGTCCGCATCGCGCCGGAGGACATCAAGGACGACAAGTCCCGGGAGATGGGCTTCGACGGCATCCTCGCCTACTCGAAGATCTGCACCCACGTCGGCTGCCCGATCAGCCTCTACGAGCAGCAGACCCACCACGCGCTCTGCCCGTGCCACCAGTCGACCTTCGACCTGTCGGACGGCGCGCGCGTCATCTTCGGCCCGGCCGGCCACCCGCTGCCGCAGCTGAAGATCTCAACTGACGAGAAGGGCTTCCTGATCGCCACCGGCGACTTCGATGAGCCCGTCGGCCCGAGCTACTGGGAGCGTGCTCGATGAGTAGCGCGAGCAGCACCACCTCCGGTGCCGCCAAGCCCGCCAGCACGCGCGCCAACCCCGCCAACAAGTGGGAGGCCGCGGCTGACTGGACGGACGGCCGGCTGGGGATCTACTCCCTCGCCAAGGCCAACCTGCGCAAGATCTTCCCGGACCACTGGTCCTTCATGCTGGGCGAGATCTGCCTCTACTCGTTCGTCATCATCATCCTGACGGGCGTGTACCTGACGCTGTTCTTCAAGCCGTCGATGGCCGAGGTCGTCTACAACGGCTCGTACGTGCCCCTCAAGGGCATCGGCATGTCCGAGGCGTACGCGTCGACCGTGGACATCAGCTTCGAGGTCCGCGGCGGCCTGCTGATCCGCCAGATCCACCACTGGGCCGCCCTGGTCTTCGTGGCCGCCATGCTCGTGCACATGATGCGCGTGTTCTTCACCGGCGCGTTCCGCAAGCCGCGTGAGATCAACTGGGTCTTCGGCTTCCTGCTGCTGGTCCTGGGCATGTTCGACGGCTTCTTCGGCTACTCGCTGCCGGACGACCTGCTGTCGGGCACCGGTATCCGCTTCATGGAAGGCGCGATCCTCGCCGTCCCGCTGGTGGGCACCTACATCCAGATGTTCCTGTTCGGGGGCGAGTTCCCCGGCCACGACATCGTGCCGCGGTTCTTCACGATCCACGTGCTGCTGATCCCGGGCATCATGCTCGGCCTGCTGGTGGCGCACCTGATCCTGGTCTTCTACCACAAGCACACCCAGTGGGCGGGCCCAGGCAAGACCGAGAAGAACGTCGTCGGCATGCCGCTGATGCCGGTCTACATGGCCAAGGCCGGTGGCTTCTTCTTCCTGGTGTTCGGCATCATCGCCGCCATCTCGGCGATCGCCACGATCAACCCGATCTGGGCGTACGGCCCGTACCGCCCCGACCAGGTGTCCACCGACGCCCAGCCGGACTGGTACATGGGCTTCTCCGAGGGCCTGATCCGCGTCATGCCGGGCTGGGAGATCAGCCTGTGGGGCCACACCCTGAACCTGGGCGTGTTCATCCCGCTGATGATCTTCCCGCTGGTCCTGGTCTCGATCGCGGTCTACCCGTTCATCGAGGGCTGGATCACCGGCGACAAGCGCGAGCACCACATCCTGGACCGCCCGCGCAACGCCCCGGTCCGCACCGCCCTGGGTGCCGCCTGGATCAGCCTCTACCTGGTCCTGCTGGTCGGTGGTGGCAACGACCTGTTCGCCACGCACTTCCACCTGTCGATCAACTCGATCACCTACTTCGTGCGCGCCGGCTTCTTCGTGGTGCCGGTCATCACCTTCATCGTCACCAAGCGCTGGTGCCTCGGCCTCCAGCGCCGTGACAAGGAGAAGGTGCTGCACGGCCGCGAGACCGGCGTCATCAAGCGCCTGCCGCACGGCGAGTTCGTCGAGGTGCACGCCCAGCTGCCGCAGAAGGACCTGTTCAAGCTCACCGCGCACGAGCAGAACCAGCCGGTCCAGCTGCCGGCCCAGACGGACGAGAACGGCGTGGCCGGCAAGGCCGGCGTCCTCACCCGCACCCGGGCCAAGCTGTCCCGCGGCTTCTACGGCGAGGGCAGCCAGATCCCCAAGCCCACCGCCGAGGAGCACCACGAGATCACCAGCGGCCACGGCCACCACTGATCCCGTACGCACCGCAGCGCCACACCCGAGGGCCGCTGACCAGACTTCTTCTGGTCGGCGGCCCTCGGGCTTTGCCGTCTCCCCAGCCCCCAGGCACCCTCAGGAGCCCATCGTGCAGCTGTCCGTCGACCCCTCCTCCGCCACTCCCCCGTACGAGCAGATCCGCGCCCGGATCGCCGAGCTCGCCCGCTCCGGCGAACTGCCCACCGGACTGCGGCTGCCCACCGTCCGGGCGCTGGCCGAGGAGCTGGAGTTGTCCGCCGGGACGGTCGCCCGCGCCTACCGGGAGCTGGAGGCCGACGGCGTCGTGGAGACGCACGGCCGGCGCGGCACGCTGATCGCCTCCACCGGCGACACCGCGCACCGGCTGGCCGCCGAGGCGGCCACCGAGTACGCCGAACGGGTGCGCCGGCTCGGGCTGTCCCGCGGGGACGCCCTGGCGGCCCTGGACACCGCGCTGCGGGTCGCCTTCCCGGAGGAGCAGGAGAACTAGGAGGACCAGGACGGCCTCCGGAGGGCCGCTCAGAGCTCCGGGCGGATCATCCCCGTGGCGGGGGCCTGGGAGGCCGGGACGGTGGTGCTGAAGGGCTTCCCGAGGGAACTGTGCTTGACCCAGTCCGCCCAGGACACGTTCCAGTCCCCGAAGCCGTTGCCGAACGGCTCCATCGTGGCGCCGTGGCTGTTGACCACCGTCACCAGGTCCCCCACCCGGGTGTTGTCGTAGAACCACTTGGCGTTGTCGGTGCTCATGCCGGTGCAGCCGTGGCTGACGTTCTCGTAGCCCTGTGAGCCGACCGACCACGGCGCCGCGTGGACGTACTCGCCGCTCCACGTCACCCGGGTGGCCCACTCGACGTTGAGGTCGTAGGCCTCCGAGCTGCCCGCGGCTATGCCGATCGTCTCGCCGTTCATCCGCACCGAGCGCTCCTGGCCGAGCACCACCTTGACACCGTTGCGGGTGTCGAAGCCGGGCTTGCCGGTGGTGACCGGGATGGTCCGGATCACCTCGCCGTCGCGCTTCAGGGTGAGCTCGTGGGCGGCGGCGTCGATCACCGACTCGACCCGGGCCCCGATCCGCAGCTTCAGGCTGCTTCGGTCGCCGCCGTACAGGCCGTCGGCGATCCGGGTGCCGGTGCCGTCGAAGGCCAGGCCGACGGTGGTGCCGACGGGCCAGTACTCCTCCGGGCGGAAGTGCAGGTTCTTGTCGTCCACCCAGTACCACGCGCCGGTGACGGCGGGCTGGGAGGTGACCGTCAGGGCCTGCTCGACCTCCTGCCGGGCCTGCGGGTCCTTGACGGCCTCGGAGAGCTGCACGGTCAGCGGCTGGCCGACCCCGTAGACGCCGCTGCCGGAGGAGTCCGGGCCGAGCTTCGCGGTGAGCAGGCGCTGGGCGGCGAGGGTGCTGAAGGCCTGGGTGGTCTCGCCGCGCCCGCCCCTGCCGTCGTCCGCGGCGATCCGGACGCTGTACGAAGCCGAGGCCTTCAGCCGGCCGGTCGTCTGCCAGCTGCGCTGGTCGTCCGCGAGCTTGCCGGCCACCACCCGGCCGTCCGGGCCGACCACGGTGACGTCGGTCAGCCTGCTGCCGGCGGCGGCGGTCACGGTGACCGACTGGGCCGGGTCGACCTTGCCCTCGGCCGAGAGGTGGACCAGCTGCGCCGCGTCGACCTTGTGCGGGCCGGTGGGTTCGTCACCACCGGCCGAGCAGGCGGCGAGCGGGGTGAGTACTGCGAGGGCCAGCGTGATGCCGCCGAGACCCGCTATTCCGCGCCTGTCGGCCATGACCGCCTCCGGGGGTTCGCACGATTGATCAGATCGTAGGAACGCCTGGCCCTGGAGCGACATCCGAGCGACCCCGCGTTCACCCGGGTGAGTGAGGGGCTCACCCCGGAGACGCAACAGGGGCCGGACCTCCCGTGTGGGAGGTCCGGCCCCTGCCGGTGCGACGGAACCTACTGGTTCTGGTTCTCGCCCCGGTAGAACTCGAAGACCCAGCCGAACAGACCGATCAGGATGATCGGGATCGACCAGAACAGCAGCCACCAGCCGAAGATCACGCCCATGAAGGCCAGCGAGCCGCCGATGGCCAGCGAGAGCGGCTGCCAGCTGTGCGGGGCGAAGAAGCCCAGCTCACCGGCGTCGTCCGCGACCTCGGCCTCGGGGTTGTCACCCGCGCCGCTGTCCACCCGGCGGGCGGTGAAGGCGAGGTAGTACCCGATGAAGGCGCACAGCGCGAAGGCCAGGAACAGCGCGGTGGTACCGGCGGCCTCGATGCCGTGGTCCGACTGGTTCGTCCACAGGCCGTAGGTGATCGCCATCGCCAGGACGAAGACCGCCAGGCCGAGGAAGATCTTTCCCTGTTCCTTCATCAGGCGTCGCCGTCCTTCTTGCCCTTGCCCAGCTGCGGGGCGTCGTACTTCGCCGGGGTCACGCCGGCGAGGTGCTTGGCCTCCTCACCGTGGTTCTCCAGGTAGTCCAGCGCGGCGATCTCCGGGTGGTGGAGGTCGAAGGCCGGGGATTCGGAGCGGATCCGCGGGAGGGTGAGGAAGTTGTGCCGCGGCGGCGGGCAGGAGGTCGCCCACTCCAGCGAACGGCCGTAGCCCCACGGGTCGTCGACCTCGACCTTCTCGCCGTACTTGGCCGTCTTCCAGACGTTGTACAGGAACGGCAGGATCGACAGGCCGAGCACGAACGAGCCGATGGTCGAGACGGTGTTCAGCGTGGTGAAGCCGTCCGAGGCCAGGTAGTCGGCGTAGCGGCGGGGCATGCCCTCCGCGCCGAGCCAGTGCTGCACCAGGAAGGTGGTGTGGAAGCCGAAGAACAGCGTCCAGAAGGTGATCCGGCCGAGGCGCTCGTCCAGCATCTTGCCGGTCATCTTCGGCCACCAGAAGTGGAAGCCGGCGAACATCGCGAAGACGACGGTGCCGAAGACCACGTAGTGGAAGTGGGCGACGACGAAGTACGAGTCCGAGACGTGGAAGTCGATCGGCGGGGAGGCCAGCAGGACACCGGTCAGACCGCCGAAGAGGAAGGTGACCAGGAAGCCGACCGTCCAGAGCATCGGGGTCTCGAAGCTCAGCGAGCCCTTCCACATGGTGCCGACCCAGTTGAAGAACTTCACACCGGTCGGGACCGCGATCAGGAAGGTCATGAAGGAGAAGAACGGCAGCAGCACCTGTCCGGTGACGTACATGTGGTGCGCCCACACCGTCACGGACAGACCGGCGATCGCGATGGTGGCCGCGATCAGACCGGAGTAGCCGAACATCGGCTTGCGGCTGAAGACCGGAATGATCTCCGACACGATGCCGAAGAACGGCAGCGCGATGATGTACACCTCGGGGTGACCGAAGAACCAGAACAGGTGCTGCCAGAGCAGCGCACCGCCGTTGGTCGGGTCGAAGACGTGCGCACCGAACTTGCGGTCCGCCTCCAGGGCGAACAGCGCGGCGGCCAGCACCGGGAAGGCCAGCAGGACCAGCACCGCGGTCAGCAGGACGTTCCACACGAAGATCGACATGCGGAACATCGTCATGCCCGGAGCGCGCATGCAGATGATCGTGGTGATGAAGTTGACCGCACCGAGGATCGTGCCGAAGCCGGAGAAGGCCAGACCCATGATCCACATGTCGCCGCCGACGCCCGGCGAGTGCACGGCGTCCGACAGCGGCGAGTAGGCGAACCAGCCGAAGCTCGCGGCGCCGTTCGGGGTGAGGAAGCCGGCGACCGCGATGGTCGAGCCGAACAGGTACAGCCAGTACGCGAACATGTTCAGACGCGGGAAGGCCACGTCCGGGGCGCCGATCTGGAGCGGCATGATCCAGTTCGCGAAGCCCGCGAACAGCGGGGTCGCGAACATCAGCAGCATGATCGTGCCGTGCATCGTGAACGCCTGGTTGAACTGCTCGTTCGACAGGATCTGGGTCCCGGGACGAGCCAGCTCGGCACGCATGACCAGGGCGAGGATGCCACCGATCAGGAAGAAGGCGAACGACGTGCCCAGGTACAGGGTGCCGATCGTCTTGTGGTCAGTGGTCGTGAGCCACTTGATGATGGTCGCACCCGGCTTGCGGGTCCGCTGCGCCCCGACCGTGACGGCCTCGGCGCCCCCGCCGGCCGCGGCGGGCTCGTTGAGGATGGTCACTTCTCTTCACTTCCCATGGAGATGACGCCCGAGGGCACCGCGCCGGCCTGGCCCTTGGCCCGGAGGTCAGCCAGGTGCTTGTCGTAGTCGGCTCGGTCGACGACCTTGACGTTGAACAGCATGCGCGAGTGATCGGTGCCGCAGAGCTCGGCACACTTGCCCTTGTACTCGCCCTTGACGGTCGGCGTGACCTCGAACTTGTTCACCACGCCCGGCACGACGTCCATCTTCATCAAGAAGTTGACGGGCCAGAAGTCGTGGATGACGTCACGCGAGGTGAGACGGAACTGGACCGACTCGTTGACCGGCAGCCACAGCGTGGGCGCGTCCTTGGGGGTGCCCACCTCGTACGCGGCGTCCTTGTTGGCCGGGTCGGGGTTCTCGGTGTTCTCGTAGTTGAACGCCCAGCTCCACTGGAAGCCGACCACGTTGACGTAGTGCTGCGGCTTCGCGGAGACGGAGGTCAGCTTGTTCTCGTCGCGGGCGACGAAGTAGAAGAGCACCGAGACGATGATGATGGGGACCGCGGTGTAGAGCGCCTCGATGGGCACGTTGTACCGGGTCTGCGGGGGGATCTCCACGCCGGTGCGGCTGCGCCGGTGGAAGATCACGCTCCAGATGATCAGACCCCACATCAGTACGCCGACCACCAGCGCCGCGATCCAGGAGCCCTGCCACATGTGAAGGACCAGGGGTCCTTCCGAGGTGACGGGGCTCGGGAGGCCAAGCCTGGGGAGGTCGTTGGCCGAGCAGCCGGTGGCGGTCGCGATGACGAGGCCCAGTGCCAGCGCCTGAGGCAGCTTCCGCCGCATCGTGCGCCGCGGCGAGCGGTCGGAGCCGTTGGGACTCACGTAGCGCCTTCCCGAAGTCTCGCCCGCCTTCGCGTCGCCCCGAGGAGGACTGTCCCTCCCCGGCGACCCGTCCACGGGCACGGTTTGAATGCTTATGCGGGCCAAACCCTACTCCAGCCTTATGCGCTCCTGACGGGCAGCCCCCGGTAACGCGCCGCCCGGTCGCCCGATCAGGCCCGGCGGGGGCTGCGCCGCAGGTCATCGCAGGCATTCGAGGTCCGATCCCCCGATCGGGGGATGACCTCTCGCAACGCGGGTGACGGTCCGTCGGACGCGGACGAAGCGGACATTCGGGATGATCGACTGACGAGCGGTGAGCACCTGCGCCGGGCTCCGGAGCGGCCCGGCGTGTCGTTAAATGTGACCGTGTACTTCGACGTGGCTTCGACGGCGCCGCTCCACCCCGTCGCGCGGCAGGCCCTGACCGCCGCGCTGGACGAGGGGTGGGCCGATCCGGCGCGACTCTACCGCTCCGGGCGGCAGGCCCGGATGCTGCTGGACGCCTCCCGCGAGACGGTGGCCGAGGTGCTCGGCGCCCGGGCCGACGAGATCTCCTTCACCGCGAGCGGCACGCAGGCCGTCCAGCTCGGCATGCTGGGCGCGCTGAGCGGCAACCGGCGGCGCGGCGGGCACCTGGTGCACTCGGCGGTGGAGCACTCCAGCGTGCTGCACGTCGCCGAGAGGCACGAGGCGGCCGGCGGATCCGTCTCGGTGGCGCCGGCGGACCGGGCCGGGCGGGTCCCGGTGGACGGCTTCGCCGGGCTGCTCCGGGAGGACACCGCGCTGGCCGTGCTGCAGAGCGCCAACCACGAGGTGGGGACGGTCCAGCCGGTCGAGGAGGTCGCCGGGCTCTGCCGGGAGGCCGGGGTCCCGCTGCTGGTCGACGCCGCCCAGAGCGCCGGCCGGGTCGGCGTGCCCGCCGGGTGGTCGCTGCTGACCGCGAGCGCGCACAAGTGGGGCGGGCCGCCGGGGGTCGGGGTGCTGGCGGTGCGCAAGGGCGTCCGGTACGCGTCGCCGCTGCCGGCCGACGAGCGCGAGGGCGGCCGGGTGCCCGGCTTCGTCAACGTCCCGGCGATCGTGGCCGCCGCCGCCTCGCTGCGGGCCGTGCGGGCCGAGGCCGAGCGGGAGAACGCCCGGCTGCACGCGCTGGTGGAGCGGATCCGGACCCGGGTGCCGCAGCTGGTGCCCGAGGTCGAGGTGGTCGGCGACCCGGTGCGGCGGCTGCCCCACATCGTCACCTTCTCCTGCCTGTACGTGGACGGCGAGGTGCTGCTGACCGAGCTGGACCGGGCCGGCTTCGCCGTCTCCTCCGGCTCGTCCTGCACCTCGTCCACGCTGACGCCCAGCCACGTGCTGGCCGCGATGGGGGTGCTCACCGAGGGGAACGTCCGGGTCTCGCTGCCGTACGGGACGGCCGAGGCGGACGTCGAGCGGTTCCTGGCCGTCCTGCCGGAGCTGGTGGCCGGCGTCCGGGCGCCGCTGGGGCTGGACCTGCCGGCGCCGGGCACCCAGGGGGTGCGCCCGGAGGCGAGCGGGCCGGTCACAGTGATCGACGCGCTCGGCAAGCGCTGCCCGCTGCCGGTGATCGAGTTGGCCAAGCGGATCGGCGAGGTGGCGGTGGGCGGCACGGTCGCCGTGCTGGCGGACGACGAGGCGGCCCGCCTCGACATCCCGGCGTGGTGCGCGATGCGCGGCCAGGAGTACGCGGGCGAGGCCCCGGCCGCCGACTACGGCGGCGACCGGGGCGCGGCCTACCTGGTGCGGCGGACTACTTGACCAGGTGCGGGCGGACGTCCGCGGCTGCGGCGGCGCCGTAGGCGTCCTCGAAGCGCTTCAGGAAGGCGGCCGGGCGCAGCTCGTACTCCTGGGTGCCGACGGTCTCGATCACCAGGGTGGCGAGCATGCAGCCGAGCTGGGCGGAGCGCTCCAGCTCCAGGTCCCAGGAGAGGCCGGTGAGGAAGCCGGCCCGGAAGGCGTCGCCGACGCCGGTCGGGTCGGCCTTGGTCTCCTCGGGGGCGCAGCCCACGAGGATGGCGGTCTCGCCCTTGCGCTCGATGCGCACGCCCTTGCTGCCGAGGGTGGTGATCCGGGTGCCGACCCGGGCGAGGAGCTCGTCGGCGCCCCAACCGGTCTTGCTCTCGATCAGCGCGGCCTCGTACTCGTTGGTGAACAGGTACGCGGCGCCGTCGACGATCTCGCGGATGTCGTCGCCCGCCAGGCGGGCCAGCTGCTGGGAGGGGTCGGCCGCGAAGGCGTAGCCGCGGGTGCGGCACTCCTGGGTGTGGCGGACCATCGCCTGCGGGTCGTCCGCGCCGATCAGGACGAGGTCCAGGCCGCCGACCCGGTCGGCGATCGGCTTCAGCTCGATGCTGCGGGCCTCGGCCATGGCGCCGGTGTAGAACGAGGCGATCTGGTTGTGGTCCTCGTCGGTGGTGCACATGAACCGGGCGGTGTGGCGGGTCTCGGAGATGTGGACGGACCGGCAGTCCACGTTGTTGCGCTCCAGCCAGCTGCGGTACTCGGCGAAGTCCGCCCCGGCCGCGCCGACGAGGATCGGGTTCAGCCCGAGCACGCCCATGCCGAACGCGATGTTCGGGGCGACGCCCCCGCGGCGGATGTCCAGGGTGTCGACCAGGAAGGACAGCGACACTGTGTGGAGCTGCTCGGCGACCAGCTGGTCGGCGAACCGGCCGGGGAACGTCATCAGGTGGTCGGTAGCGATCGAGCCGGCGACGGCGATGCGCACGGGAGGTCTCCTCAGGATGGCGGCGGGGCCATGGGCGAGCGGGGTTGTTAACCCGTTCACGGTACCGGGCGGGCGCGAGGAGGTCCCACGAGTGCCGGAAATGGCACCGGCTGCAGGCGAACGTGTACTACCTCCGAGTAGCACTGGTGGGCGGGAAGAACGTGGTCCTAGGTTGGCCGCAGGGGTGCGCCGGACCGGCCGGCCCCGGTGACCGCGGCAGTGCGGCCGCGGCACGACCTGGATCGGAGCGGTGCCCGATGATGCCCAGTCCTTCCTCGCTCCCCGTGCTGCGCGGCGACGCGGACGGCGAGACGCTCGACGCCCTGGTGGACTCCTCCCGGCGGCTGCGCCGGTTCTGGCCACTGCTGGCGGCCGGCCCCCAGCCGAGCGCCCCCGTGCTCGCGGGCTTCCGGGTGCCGTCCGGCGCCCAGCGGCTGGTCGCGGGGATGGCCGAGTACGGCAACTGAGGCTCCTGGGGCCCGGACGGAACCGGATCCGTCCGGGCCACGTCACATCCGCGCGGAGCGGCCCCCGGAGGCGGCACCGCTGAGCCCTCGGGAGGATGTGCACATGGAGCAGGAGAGGATGCCGCGCGGTCGGCGGGCGGTGGCGCTGGCGGGTCTGGTGCTGGCGGCGGCGGTGACGGTGGCCGGGTGCAACGGGGACGGCAAGTCGTCCTCGGAGGCGGCGGCCACGGCGGCGGCAACGGCCACGGCCACGGGCTCCCCGGTGGCGCCGACGCCGTCCGACGGTGCGTCGGCCGGCGCGTCCGCGGGCGCGCCCACCGCAGGCGCCTCCGGTGGGCCGGCCGCGTCGGCCACGGCTCCGGCACCGGCCGGGACGGCCCCGGGCTCGGTGCCGCCGGCTCCGGCGCAGCCGACGGGGGTCACTCCCCCGGGGCCCGGCATCGCGGTCGGCGAGCCGAACCCGAACGGGCCGTCGCCGGCGGTGCGTCCGGCGGTCACCTACCGGGTGGACGGCAGCAACAAGCTGACCGTGTACTTCTACGGCGGGGTGTGCCAGCAGTACGCGCTGAAGGCGGACGAGTCGCACCCGGGCCAGGTGGACGTCAAGGTCGTCGTGGCGGCACCGGTGAAGTCCGGGCAGGTGTGCAGCGAGCTGGCCAAGCGGCAGACGGTGACGGCCGACCTGCGCGCGCCGCTGGCCGGGCGGACCGTGAACGACCTGTCCACCGGCAACGCGATCCCGCTGGACGCGGACCCGCACGCGGGCCCGGACCCGGTCTCGCCGGACGGCGCCGCGAAGTAGCGGGACGCGGGCACGACGAAGGCGGCCCCGGGTGTTCCCCGGGGCCGCCTTCGTCAGTCGTTCGAGCGCTGAGCCGCTGGGGCTCAGCTGAACGAGTCGCCGCAGGCGCAGGAGCCCGTGGCGTTCGGGTTGTCGATCGTGAAGCCCTGCTTCTCGATGGTGTCGACGAAGTCGACGGTGGCGCCGCCCAGGTACGGGGCGCTCATCCGGTCGGTGACGACCTTCACACCGCCGAAGTCCTTGATGACGTCGCCGTCGAGCGAGCGCTCGTCGAAGAACAGCTGGTAACGCAGGCCGGAGCAGCCACCGGGCTGGACGGCGACACGCAGCGCGAGGTCGTCGCGGCCTTCCTGCTCCAGCAGGGCCTTGACCTTGCCCGCGGCGGCATCGGTGAGGAGGATGCCACTCTCTACGGTGGTCTCGTCCTGGACGGTCATCTGCTTTCTCCCGGTCTTTGAGAACGGTCTGCCGCCAGTGCCAACCAAGGGCCGTCCGGATTCATTTCCCGGACGGCTGTGGTTTTGCGGCCTCTCGGCGGCGGATTTTCCGTGGGCCGGGTGTGCCACCCGCGTCCCCTACGGTTCCCATGCTCGCACAACCGGGATGGAGCGGTCACCGCGCGATCCCCCGATCCGGGCGAAGCGGCCTCGCGGCGGCGCGGCGGACGCCAGGATGGTGGGCATGATCCTGCGCCAGGTCAGGGACACCGCCGCCGACGCGGAGGCCGTCCAGGAGATCGCCCTCGCCTCGTCCGCCGCCTCCGGGCCCGGCACCCCGGGCGCTGCGCCGACGCCGGTGCAGCTGGCGCGCACCAGACACCTGGCCCGCACGGATCCGTCGGGCTGCTGGCTCGCCGAGAGCGCCGGGGAGGCGGTCGGCGCGGTGCTGTCGATGCGCCGGGAGGGGCTGTGGACGCCGTCCCTGTTCGCCGTCCGGCCGCAGGCGCAGGGCAAGGGCGTCGGGCGGCTGCTGCTGGAACGGGCGGCGGCCCACGGGCGCGGGTGCCTGCGCGGGATGGTGTGCGTGCCGCAGTCCGCGGCGGCGGCCCGCCGCTACCGGATGGCCGGGTTCACACTGCACCCGGCGATGCGGCTGGACGGCCGGGTGGACCGGGCCGGCCTGGTCGATCCCGGGGACATCCCGGTGCACCGCGGCAACGCGACCCACCGGCACCTGCTGGACTCGGTGGACCGGCGGCTGCGCGGCTCGGCGCACGGGCCGGACCACGAGCTGATGCTCGGCCACTTCGAGGAGCTGCTGATCGCCGACGCGCTGGCCGGCAGCGGCTACTGCTACCGCGACGGCGGCGAGGTGAAGCTGCTGGCCGCCACCACCAAGCGGATCGCCGCCCGGCTGCTGCGCGAGGCGCTGGCCCGGGTGCCGGAGGGGGTGCGCGCGCGGGTGGACTTCCTCACCGCCGAGCAGGAGTGGGCGCTGGACGTCGGCCTGGAGGTGGGGCTCAGCCCGGAGCCCGGGGGCTACGTCGGCCTGCACGGGATGCGGCCGCCGGCGCCGTACCTGCCGAGCGGGGCCTTCCTGTAGCGACGTTCCCGTGGGCGCGCCGCGGCCCCGCCGGAGGTGCTCCGGCGGGGCCGCGGCGATGAGCGTGGCGCTCAGGCCATGGTGTCCAGGATCTCCCGGACCATCTCCATCGTGGTGCCCGGGTGCAGGAAGGCGAAGCGGGCGACCGTCTCGCCGTCCCAGCCGGTGGGGGTGACGAAGCCGATCTGGTCCGCGAGCAGCTGCTGCGACCAGCGGTAGTAGTCGTCGTTGGTCCAGCCCGTGCGCTTGAAGCAGACCGCGGAGAGCTGCGGGTCGAACAGCAGCTCCAGGTGCTCGGTGTCGCGGATCAGCTGGGCGGTGTCCTGCGCCAGCTTGAGGCCGGTCTCGATGGCGTCGGTGTACGCCTGGGTGCCGTGCACGGCGAGCGAGAACCAGAGCGGCAGGCCACGGGCGCGCCGGGTCAGGTGGTAGGCGTAGTCGGTGGGGTTCCACTCGTCGCCCTCGGTGTGCAGGACGTCGAGGTAGGAGGCGTCCTGGGTGTGGACGGCCCGGGCGAGCTGCGGGTTGCGGTAGATCAGCGCGGCGCAGTCGAACGGTGCGAACAGCCACTTGTGCGGGTCCACCACGAAGGAGTCGGCGTGCTCGATGCCGTTGTAGCGGGCACGGACCGAGGGGGCGAACAGGCCCGCGCCGCCGTAGGCGCCGTCCACGTGGAACCACATGTCGCGCTCGCGGGCGACCTCGGAGAGGCCCTGGAGGTCGTCGACGATGCCCTCGTTGGTGGTGCCGGCGGTGCCGACGACCGCGATCACCGTCTCCGGGGCGGGGTCGGCGGCCAGGGCCGCGCGCAGCGCCTCACCGGTGAACCGCCGGTCGACGGTCGGGACCTTGAAGGCCTCGACGCCGATGATGTTGAAGGTGTTCTTGACCGAGGAGTGCACCTGGTCCGCGACGGCTATGCGCAGGCGCGCCTCCGGGCCGACGCCCAGCTTGCGGCGCGCGGTGTCGCGGGCGACGACCAGGGCGGACAGGTTGCCCGCCGAGCCGCCGGAGACGAAGCAGCCGCCGGCCGTCTCGGGCAGGCCCGCGCGGTCGGCGATCAGCCGCAGCACCTGGTTCTCGGCGGCGATGGCGCCGGCCGCCTCCAGCCAGGAGATGCCCTGGAGGGAGGCGCAGGAGACGACCATGTCGAACAGCAGCGCGGCCTTGGTGGGGGCGCACGGGATGAAGGACAGGTAGCGCGGGCTGTCGGCGGAGATGACGGCGCGGGACAGCTCGTGGTCGTAGAGCTTGAGCACGTCGGCCGGGCTGTTGCCCTCGGGGTTCAGCAGGCCGGCCAGCTGGGCGCGCAGGTGCTCGCCGTCGCCGGGGTGGTCGAGCGGGACGGGGTCGTACTGCAGCCGCTCCCGCATGTAGTCGAATACCAGGTCGACCAGTTCGTTGTCGGGCCGGTGCATGCGGTCGGGTGCTGCGGACACGGCTGTCCCTCTCGGCTGGGGGTGGCGGGGGATCCGGCCGGGCGGGGAGCGTTCACCGCGCTGACCGGACGTGATCAGCGTAGGCAGCGAACGGGGCGGGCCGCGCGTCGGAACGCGGCTGGTCAGGCAGGTTTCGAGCGTCTTCGGGCCGGTCCGCGCAGGATTCCTGCGTACGACCCGGGGTGTCCGTGGACGGGCCCCTCAGCCGATCAGCTGGGACAGGACGACGGAGGAACGGCTGCGCTGGACGCCGGGCTCGCGGCGGATGCGCTCGATGACGGCCTCCAGATGGCGCATGTCGGCGGCGCGCAGGTGGACCAGGGCGTCCGGGTCGCCGGTGACCGTCCAGGCGGCGACCACCTCGGGGAACTGGCGCAGGCTCGCGAGGATCTCCTCCGGCGCGGTCCGCTCGCGGCAGTACACCTCGACGAAGGCCTCGGTCTGCCAGCCGAGCACGGCCGGGTCGAGCACCACGGTGAAGCCGCGGACCACCCCGCGCGCCCGCAGCCGGTCGATCCGGCGGCGGACGGCGGTGGCGGAGAGGTTCACCTGGAGGCCGATCTCGGCGTAGGAGGCACGGCCGTCGCTGCCGAGGCGGGCGAGGAGCAGCCGGTCGGTCTCGTCCAGGTCCGCCCCGGTCACCTCGTGCGCTCGGCTGCTGCTCATCGGTGCGGGGCTCCACGGGTCGTGCGGGGATCGGCGGACGGGACGGCAGTGGCCGGTCTGCCGAAACGGTTCGGCACCCATTCTGGCGGATGACATGACCGAGTTCATCGCTGACAGATGACCGGGAGGCGTACACCAGGGCGTCACTCGTGGCTCAGGTCACCAGCAGCACGATCTTCCCGCGGGTACGGCCCTCGGCGCTCAGCGCCTGGGCCGAGGCGGCCTGGGCGAGCGGGAACGTGGAGGCGACGGTCACGGTGAGCCGGCCGTCGTCGGCCAGCGCGGCGAGTTCGGCGAGCCCGGCCGCGTCGGGACGCACCCACACGTAGTGGCCACCGAGCTCCTTGACCCGGTAGTCGGTGGTCGAGGCGGTCCGTGACGGGTCGCGGACCAGGCTCGCCGAGACCTGGACGGCGCCGTGGCCGACCAGGTCGAGGGCCGCGTCCACGCCGCCCGGGGCGAGCGCGCGGACCCGGTCGGCCAGGCCCTCGCCGTACGCGACCGGCTCGGCCCCGAGGCCGCGCAGGTAGTCGTGGTTGCGCTCGCCGGCCGTGCCGATCACGCGCGCGCCGCGGGCGCGGGCGATCTGGACGGCCAGGTGGCCGACCCCGCCGGCCGCCGCGTGCACCAGGAGGGTCTCCCCGGCCTTCACGCCGAGCGCGTCGAGGCACTGCAGGGCGGTGAGCCCGGCCAGCGGGAGGCCGCCGGACTGCGCCCAGTCGAGCGCGGCGGGCTTGCGGGCGAGGGTGCGCACGGGCGCGGCGACGAGTTCGGCGTAGGTGCCGTGCTCGACGGCGTCCTTGCGGACGTAGCCGTAGACCTCGTCGCCCGGCGCGAACTCGGTGACCCCGCCGCCGACCGCACGGACCACGCCGGCCGCGTCCCAGCCCATGACCAGCGGGAAGTGCGCGTCCAGCATCCCGTCGAGCGCGCCCTCGCGGACCTTCCAGTCCACCGGGTTCACCCCGGCCGCGCGGACCTCCACCAGCACCGAGTCCGGGCCGACCTTCGGGTCGGGCAGCTCGGTGTACTCGACCACCTCGGGGCCGCCGTAGCGGTTGATCGCGATTGCCTTCATGCGCCCAGCCATACCCGGAGCCGCCCGGATACCGATTCGGCCACGCCAGGAAGCATCCGTTCCGGCGAGCGGTTCTCGTCACATCGACAGGATGGCCATCGTCACTCTGACGCTAACCGGTTAGAATAGATAGTGTCAGATAGACGAAAAGGCTTCACCGCTTGATCGGCCGCACAGAAGGGCACCCGCCCGTGACCACCACCATCACCGAGACCTACGGCGTCGACCCCACTCCGACGCCGCTCGCTCTGCTGCTGCTCGGCCGAGAGGCCGACCCGAACAGCGAGCGCGGCGTCGAGTGCCCCGGTGACCTCCCCCCGGCCTCCGACCCCGACCTCGTCGAGCGCGCCCGGGCGGCCAAGGCCGCGCTGGGCGAGCGCGTCTTCATCCTCGGCCACCACTACCAGCGCGACGAGGTGATCGAGTTCGCCGACGTCACCGGCGACTCCTTCAAGCTCGCCCGGGACGCGGCCGCCCGCCCGGAGGCCGAGTTCATCGTCTTCTGCGGCGTGCACTTCATGGCCGAGTCCGCGGACATCCTCACCGGCGACGACCAGAAGGTCGTCCTGCCCGACCTCGCGGCCGGCTGCTCGATGGCCGACATGGCCACCGCCGAGCAGGTCGCCGAGTGCTGGGACGTGCTGACCGACGCCGGCATAGCCGACGTGACCGTCCCGGTCTCGTACATGAACTCCTCCGCCGACATCAAGGCCTTCACCGGCAAGCACGGCGGCACCATCTGCACCTCCTCCAACGCCAAGCGCGCCCTGGAGTGGGCCTTCGAGCAGGGGCAGAAGGTCCTGTTCCTGCCCGACCAGCACCTCGGCCGCAACACCGCGGTGCGCGACATGGGCTTCTCGCTGGACGACTGCGTCCTGTACAACCCCCACAAGCCGAACGGCGGCCTGACCGCCGAGCAGCTGCGCGACGCCAAGATGATCCTCTGGCGCGGCCACTGCTCGGTGCACGGCCGGTTCAGCCTGGACTCGGTGAACGACGTCCGCGAGCGCATCCCCGGCGTCACCGTCCTGGTGCACCCGGAGTGCAAGCACGAGGTCGTCGCCGCCGCGGACATGGTCGGCTCGACCGAGTACATCATCAAGGCGCTCGACGCCGCCGAGCCCGGCTCCAAGTGGGCCATCGGCACCGAGCTGAACCTCGTCCGCCGCCTCGCCAAGGCGCACCCGGACAAGGAGATCGTCTTCCTGGACCGCGCGGTCTGCTTCTGCTCCACCATGAACCGGATCGACCTGCCGCACCTCGTCTGGGCGCTGGAGTCGCTGGTCGAGGGCCGGGTGCCGAACGTGATCACCGTCGACCCGGAGACCGAGCGGTACGCCAAGGCGGCGCTGGACCGGATGCTCGCCCTGCCGTAACGGCCCCGGACGCACGAAGGGCGGGCCCCCTCCGGGTGGAGGGGGCCCGCCCTTTCGTCTGGCGCCGAGCGGTGCGGAAGGCTACTCCGGGTACCCGGGGATGACGCCCTCGTCATCGGCCATCAACAGGGCGCGGACCTCGTCGATCGTCGCCTCCGCGGCAGGCAGTATCAGCTCGGACGGCTCCAGCGAGTCGTCCGGCAGCCTGGTGCCGTACTGCTTCACGGCAGCCAGCAGCTTGCCGTACGCCGAGCGGAAGAGCTCCTCGTCCCCCGAGTCGACCGCGGTCACGAGCTCCGCGTCGAGCTCGTTGAGCAGGTTGAGGTGGGCTTCGCCGAGCTCGAACTGCCCCTCACCCATGACCCTCATGATCATGCCGTGCGTCTCCCTGGTTCGTGGGTGGAGCTCAGCTCACTTGTTGTAGTTGATGCGCGGGGTGTCCTGCGGGTGCGCGTCCTGCGGCTGCTGCTGCGGCTTGCCCTGCTCGATCGCGGCCGGACCCGAGGCCGGACCGCCCGACAGCTCGGCCTTCATGCGGGCCAGCTCCAGCTCGACGTCCGAACCGCCGGCGACGCGCTCCAGCTCCGCCTCGATGTCGTCCTTGCGGCCGAGGCCGCTGGCGTCGTCGAGCGCGCCGGAGGCCAGCAGCTCGTCGATCGCGCCGGCCCGCGCCTGCATCTGCGCGGTCTTGTCCTCGGCGCGCTGGATCGCCAGGCCGACGTCACCCATCTCCTCCGAGATCCCGGAGAAGGACTCGGCGATGCGGGTCTGCGCCTGGGCCGCGGTGTAGGTGGCCTTGATGGTCTCCTTCTTGGTGCGGAAGGCGTCCACCTTGGCCTGCAGCCGCTGGGAGGCGAGCGTGAGCTTCTCCTCCTCGGCCTGGAGCGCCTGGTACTGCGTCTCCAGGTCGTTGATCTGGGACTGCATGTTGGCCTTGCGGGTCAGCGCCTCGCGCGCGAGGTCCTCGCGGCCGAGCGACAGCGCCTTGCGGCCCTGGTCCTCGTACTTCGCGGACTGCTGCTGGAGCTGGGTCAGCTGGAGTTCCAGGCGCTTGCGCGAGGTCGCGACGTCCGCGACGCCACGCCGTACCTTCTGCAGCAGTTCGAGCTGCTTCTGGTAGGAGTAGTCGAGCGTCTCACGGGGATCCTCCGCCCGGTCCAAGGCCTTGTTCGCCTTGGAGCGGAAGATCAACCCCATACGCTTCATGATTCCGTCGCTCATGGGCCTCGGGTGCCCCCTTCTCCGGCCTGCGGTCTCTATCTCGTTACCAGACACGACGAGTGTATGTGCAGCGAGCCCGTCGCCGCAGTGCACCTGCCTGCAACAAGACTGCTACAGCGCTGGGCGCCTCTTCCTCATCCCCCGGGTGGATCCCGCTCTCATCCCCCCAATCCTCCACCCGACCGATCCCCTACGGGAAGGGGCCGGAAAACCCCGGGCCGGTTCCCACCTCGCGGATCGATACGCGTTTGCGTCCGAGGCCGCCCCGAGAAGCTCCTCCGCACCCCGTACGCTGGTGGTGTGTTCCGACGCCGTTCAGATGATGCCGCTGCCTCCACCGTGCTGGAGAAGCAGGACGAGACGACCCAGGCCCGCGACCCGCAGGCCAAGAAGGGCCGGCCCACGCCCAAGCGCAGTGAGGCCGAGGCCAACCGGCGTACCCGGGTGGTCGTGCCCAAGGACCGCAAGGAGGCCGCCAAGCAGGCCCGCGACCGGATGCGGGTCGAGCGCGAGAAGCAGCGCCAGGCGCTCATGGACGGTGACGAGCGCCACCTGCCCGCGCGCGACAAGGGCCCGGTGCGCAAGTTCGCCCGCGACTACGTGGACGCCCGCTGGTCGCTGGCCGAGTTCTTCCTCCCCGCGGCCGTGCTCATCCTGGTGCTCAGCATCGTCAAGGTGCCGGCGCTGCAGCTGCTCTCCACCCTGCTGTTCCTGCTGTTCTTCGTCCTGGTCGCGCTGGACTTCGTCCGCCTCGGCCTCGGCCTGCGCAAGCAGCTCGGCGAGCGCTTCGCCGGCCAGAACACCCGCGGAACGGTCGCCTACGGCCTGATGCGCATCCTGCAGATGCGCCGACTGCGGCTGCCCAAGCCGCAGGTCCGTCGCGGGGAGCGGCCCTGACCGCCGAACCGGTGGACTCCGGCTGGGCCCCCCCGTCCTGGGAGGGGCCCGGCCTCTACGCGCTGCCGGGCCAGGGCGACGGCGGGCACGACCGGCTCGGCCAGGAACGCGAGGGCCAGGAGCGTGCCGGCCAGGAGCGTCGGCTGCCCTCCCGCAGCGGCTCCTTCGCGGGCGGCACCGCCGCGTGGCTGGACCGGCTCGGCGGACTGCGCAACTTCGTGCGCCAGGAGCTCGTCGCCCGGCAGCTCGCCGAACAGCTGGCCGGCCGCGCCGCGCAGCGCGTCCTCGACATCGGCTGCGGCCAGGGCACCCAGGCGCTGCGCCTGGCCCGGGCCGGGCACTACGTCACCGGCATCGACTCCGACCCGGTCGCGCTCGGCGTCGCCCAGGGGGCGCTCGCCGAGGAGGCGCCCGAGGTCCGCGGGCGGATCCAGCTGCTCAGCGGCGACGGCCACCAGTGCGGGCGCTGGTTCGGCCCGCGCAGCTTCGACGTCGTGCTCTGCCACGGCGTCCTGATGTACCTGCCCGACCCGGACCCGATGATCGCCTCGCTGGCCCGGCTGCTCGCGCCCGGCGGACTGCTCTCGCTGCTCGTCCGCAACCGCGACGCGCTCGCCCTGCGGCCCGCCGCCGCCGGGGACTGGCGGGCCGCCCTGCACGCGTTCGAGAGCGACCGCTACTACAACCGGCTCGGGCTGGCCGCCCGCGCCGACCGGCTCGCCGACCTGTCCGTCACCCTCTCCGAGGTGTCGGTGCCGCTCAGGCACTGGTACGGCGTGCGGGTCTTCACCGACAACGCCCCCGACGACGCGGCCCCGCCGGTGGACGGGCGCCAGCTGGCCCAGCTGCTGGAGGCCGAGGACCGCGCCGGGCGCACCGACCCCTACCGGCAGGTGGCCGCGCTGCTGCACGTCATCGGGGCCAAGTAACGCCCCCGGGCGGGCGGTTGCGCCGGTCAGTCCTCGTGCAGGCTCATCGAGTAGACGACCCGGTCGTCGTCCAGCAGGACGGCGTTGTCGACGCCGTCCTCGGCGAGCTGCTTCCAGGTCTCGCCGATCCAGGTCTCGGCGTCGCCCTGGCCGGCGAACTCCTCGTGCCCGACGCCCGGCGCCACCTCGGTGCCGTCCGCCTTCTCGTACCGCCACGTCCAGACCATGCCCGGCTCCTCCCGCCGACGACCCTGCCAGTGTGCTGCGCACCTTAGCCTGCCCGGCACGATCTTCCGTATGCCCGGTCCGGCAGGATGGGAACCATGGCGACCCACCCCGAACCCTCCCGCACGCTCCTCCTCGGCGGTGCGCGCTCCGGCAAGTCCACCAAGGCCGAACTGCTCCTCGCCGACCGGGCGGACGTCCTGTACGTCGCCACCGGTGGCACCCGGGACGGCGACGCCGAGTGGGCCCAGCGGGTCGCCCTGCACCGCGACCGGCGCCCGGCGAGCTGGCGCACCGCCGAGACCTGCGACCTGGAGGCGGTCCTCGCGGACACCGCCGATCCGGCGCCGGTGCTCGTCGACTGCCTTGCCCTGTGGCTGACTTCGGTGATGGACGAGTGCGGCGCCTGGGACGACGCGGCCTGGGCCGGCGGCGCGGAGGCCGCCGTGCAGCGGCGGTGCGACGCCCTCGCGCGGGCCTGGGCGGCGACCGGGCGGCACGTCGTCGCCGTGAGCAACGAGGTCGGCATGGGTGTCGTCCCGGCGACCGCCGCCGGCCGCCGCTTCCGCGACACCCTGGGACGGCTCAACATGGCCGTGGCGGACGCCTCGCAGCGTGTGCTGCTGGTCGTGGCCGGGCAGGTTCTGACGGTCAAGCCAGCCGCAGCGTGAACACCTGTGGCGTGTAGCCTCTCGGACGATGGACACGACCGTGGATCTCGATACGTTCTCCTCGCTCGTCGAGCGCCCCGACGACAGCGCCCGGCGGGCCGCCGACGAACGCTGGCAGGCCGCTGACCGGCCGCGCGGCGGGCTCGGCAAGCTCGAGGAGCTGGGCAGCTGGCTGTCGTCCGTGCAGGGGCGCTCCCCGGTGCGGCCGGTCTCGGCGCCCAAGGTGCTGCTGTTCGCCGCCGACCACGGAGTGGCCGCGCTCGGGGTGTCCCGGCTGCCCGCCGAGGGCGGCACCGCGGCCCGGGTGCGGGCCGTGCTCGACGGCACCGCGCCGGTCGCCCGGCTGGCCTCCCGGTACGGCGCCGACGTGCGGATCGTCGACGTCGCGGTGGACACCGACCCGGCGGACTTTCCCGACGAGGTGGTCGGCCACCGGATCCGGCGCGGCTCCGGGCGGATCGACATCGAGGACGCCCTCACGCCCGAGGAGACCGTCCGGGCCTTCCGGGCCGGCATGTCCGTCGCCGACGAGGAGGCCGACGCCGGGACGGACCTGGTCCTCCTCGGCGACCTCGGGGTCGGCTCGACGACCGTCGCCGGGGTGCTGATCGGCGCCCTGTGCGGGACGGACGCCGCCGCGGTGACCGGGCGCGGCTCGGGTATCGACGACCGCGTGTGGATGGTCAAGTGCGCGACCGTCCGCGACGCGCTGCGGCGGGCCCGGCCGGTCCTCGGCGACCAGCTGGCGCTGCTCGGCGCCACCGGCGGCGCGGATTTCGCGGCCATCACCGGCTTCCTGCTCCAGGCCGCCGTGCGCAAGCTGCCGGTCGTGCTGGACGGGGTCGTCTCCGCGGCCTGCGCGCTGGTCGCGCAGCGGATCGCCTTCCGGGCGCCGGAGTGGTGGCGGGCCGGGCAGTCCAGCGGGGAGCCGGCCCAGGCCAAGGCGTACGACCGCCTGACGCTGACGCCGATGCAGGACCAGGGGATCACGATGGGCGAGGGCGTCGGCGCGCTGCTGGCACTGCCGCTGCTCCAGGCCGCCGGGGACGCGCTCGCGGACGAGGCGCCGCGCGCGTACGTGCCGGCGGCGCCCAAGGAGCAGCCGAGGCTGCCGTCGGCGGCGGACCTGCTGCGGCGGCTGTAGCGGCGCGTGCCCGGAGCGTTCGACCGGGAGCACGTGCAACTGCCCCTTGGCGGTTGGCTCTGGGTCGCAGCCCGCCGAATTCGCGCAGCTCCCCGCGTCCCTGAGGGGCGCGGGGATTCCTTCTGGTGAGGAGTGACGACGGTGGCGGGCGAACGGGAGCAGGCCAACTGGAGCGACGGGCTGCGGTTCGCGTTCGGGACGCTGTCGGTCCTGCGGGTGCGGGTCGAGCGGTGGGACCGGGCGGCCGGGGGGCGGGCCATGGTGCTGGCGCCGGCCGTGGGGCTCGTGCTGGGCGGGATCGCGGCCGGGGCCGGGGCGCTCGTCGCCTGGCGGGCCGGCGGGCTGCTCGGGGCGGTCACGGCGGTGGGTGTGCTCGCGGCGCTCACCCGGGGACTGCACCTGGACGGGCTCGCGGACGTCGCCGACGGACTGGGCAGCGGGAAGCCCGCCGAGGACGCGCTGCGCATCATGAAGCAGTCCGATATCGGGCCCTTCGGCGTACTTGTGCTGCTTCTCGTCCTGTTCGCCCAGATCGCCGCATTGGCCGGGCAGTTCGGGCACTCGCCGCTGCGCGGGGCGCTCGCGGTCCTGTGTTCCGCGGCGGCCGCGCGGTGCGCGCTCGCGTGGGGCTGCCTGCGGTCGGTTCCGCCCGCGCGACCGGGCGGACTCGGGGCGATGGTGGCGAGCACCGTCGCTCCCCCGGCCGCCCTGGCCGCGACGGCCGCGGCGGCGCTCCTTCTGGCCATTTCCGGCCTGCTTGACGGATCGTCATACATTCGCCTCCCCCTGGCCCTCACCCTCGGGGTCGGCTGCGCGTGGCTGCTGCTCCGCCGCTGCGTACGGCGCTTCGGCGGCATCACCGGGGACGTGCTCGGCGCCGTTGCGGAGACCGCCGCGACCGGCTCGTTGTTCGCCCTGGCGTTGCTGGCCTGACACCGGGCGGCGCGTGATCCCACCATGCGGACTACCATGCGGGGAGCACCGCAGCCCTGCACCGTCGCAGGTCCTGCCCGCCCGGCGCCGAGCGTGGAGCCGGGGCCTCTGGTGTGCGTGTCCGCGAACGGCGGGTGCGCGTAGCCAGGGGACCCGGACCCGGACCGCGCCGGAGGGACACCCGCGACGCCCGCCGGGCTGCGCCGGTGCGGCAGCCTCGCCGCACCCGGCCGTGGACCGCGAAAGAACAGGACGCATTACGTGACTGCATTGTCTGTGAGCACCTCCGCCGCCGCCTCGCTGCGTGCGGACGCGCTGGTGGTCGGTGTCGCGAAGGGCCCCAAGGGCATCGTGCTGGCCGCCGGCACCGACGCCGTGAACGAGGCGTTCGAGGGCAAGCTGGCCGAGGTCCTCACCACCCTGGGCGCGACCGGCGCCGAGGGCGAGGCCGTCAAGGTCCCCTCGCCCGCCGGCCTGAAGGCCGCGCTCGTGCTCGCGGTCGGCCTCGGCGAGGCGGCCGAGGAGGGCTACGGCCTGGAGACGCTGCGCCGCGCCGCCGGTGTCGCCGCCCGCACCCTGGCCGGTGCCAAGAAGGCCGCGCTGGCCCTGCCCGCCGAGTCCGTGGACGAGGTCGAGGCCGTCGCGCTCGGCGGTCTGCTCGGCTCGTACGCCTTCGGCACCTACAAGGGCGAGGGCGGCAAGGAGCCGGTCGGCGAGCTCGTCGTGCTGGCCCCGCGCAAGGGCAGCAAGGACTCCAAGGCCGCCGTCGAGCGCGCCGTCGCCATCGGCGAGGAGATGAACCGGGCCCGCGACCTGGTCAACACCGCCCCGAACGACCTGAACCCGAAGAGCTTCGCCGCGATCGTCCAGGCCGCCGGCAAGGAGCACGGCCTCAAGGTCGAGGTGCTGGACGAGAAGGCGCTCACCAAGGGCGGCTTCGGCGGCCTGCTGGGTGTCGGCAACGGCTCGGCGAACCCGCCCCGGCTGGTGAAGGTGGCCTACACCCACCCCAAGGCCAAGGCCACGCTCGCCTTCGTCGGCAAGGGCATCACCTACGACTCGGGCGGCATCTCGCTGAAGCCGGCCGGCCACAACGAGACCATGAAGTGCGACATGGCCGGCGCCGCCGCCGTGTTCGCCGCCGTGGTCGCGGCCAAGCGCCTCGGCCTGGCCGTCAACGTCACCGGCTGGCTCGCGCTGGCCGAGAACATGCCGTCCGGCTCCGCCACCCGCCCGGGCGACGTGCTGCGCATGTACGGCGGCAAGACCGTCGAGGTGCTGAACACCGACGCCGAGGGCCGCCTGGTGCTGGCCGACGCGATCGTGCGCGCCGGCGAGGAGAACCCGGACGCCATCGTCGACGTGGCCACCCTGACCGGCGCCATGGTGCTGGCCCTGGGCAACCGCACCTTCGGCGTGATGTCCAACAACGACGAGCTGCGCGAGACCCTGCACACCGTCGCGGGCGAGGTCGGCGAGCAGTCCTGGCCGATGCCGCTGCCGGCCGAGCTGCGCAAGGGCATGACCGAGTCGACCATCGCCGACCTGGCCAACATGGGCGAGCGCATGGGCGGCGGCCTGGTGGCCGGCCTGTTCCTGAAGGAGTTCGTGGCCGAGGGCACCGACTGGGCGCACCTGGACATCGCCGGCCCGGCGTTCCACGAGGGCGCGCCGTTCGGCTACACCCCGAAGGGCGGCACCGCGAGCGCGGTGCGCACCCTGGTCGCCTACGCCGAGCGGACGGCGGCGGCGAAGGCCTGACCCGGCCCACCCGTTCGGAGGGGGCCCGGCGCGCGTGCGCCGGGCCCCCTCCGGCGTTCCGGACGGGTTACCCGCTGGTAGGCCACCACCCGACCCCGCACCCCTGTTCGCTGCGGGCGAAACTTTGTTCCGCAGTGCGGAAGCGATGGTGCCCGAAGGCCTTCGCGGCGCCCGCCCGGCGGCTGCCAACCCGGCGTTGAGCTGCAATGATGCCCTTCCGTCGGGGGTGTTCCCACCCCCGTGACCACCCTGTGGGACACCCGCGGGGCGGACCCGGACATCAGCCACCGTGAACAAGTGCGAAGATGTATTTCCGGCACGACTGGGCGCCCCACAAAGGCTTCCGACCCACCGGACCGCGACCGGCCCGGCGATCCACACCCCATTGCATGGAGGACGTGACGTGGCGAACGACGCCAGCACCGTTTTCGACGTAGTCATTCTCGGAGGCGGAAGCGGCGGTTACGCCGCGGCGCTCCGCGCCGCTCAGCTGGGCCTGAGCGTCGCCCTGGTCGAGAAGGGTGAGCTGGGCGGCACCTGCCTGCACCGCGGCTGCATTCCGACCAAGGCGCTGCTGCACGCGGCCGAGATCGCCGACGAGACGAAGGAGGCCGCCGAGTTCGGCGTGCTGGCCACCTTCCAGGGCATCGACATCAACGGCGTCCACAAGTACAAGGACGACGTCGTCGCCGGCCTGTACAAGGGCCTCCAGGGCCTGGTCGCCTCCCGCAAGGTGACCTTCATCCAGGGCGCGGGCAAGCTCTCCTCGCAGACCTCGGTGGACGTCAACGGCCAGCGCATCGAGGGCCGCCACATCATCCTCGCCACCGGCTCCGTGCCGCGCTCGATCCCGGGCCTGGAGATCGACGGCGACCGCGTCATCTCCTCCGACCACGCGCTCAAGCTCGACCGCATCCCGAAGTCGGCCGTCATCCTCGGCGGCGGCGTCATCGGCGTCGAGTTCGCCTCGGTCTGGAAGTCCTTCGGCGTCGACGTCACCATCGTCGAGGCGCTGCCGCACCTCGTCCCGCTGGAGGACGAGAACTCCTCGAAGCTGCTGGAGCGCGCGTTCCGCAAGCGCGGCATCAAGTTCGAGCTGAAGGCCCGCTTCTCGGGCGTCGAGTACACCGAGGCCGGTGTCCGCGTCTCGACCGAGAACGGCAAGCAGATCGACGCCGACCTGCTGCTCGTCGCCATCGGCCGCGGCCCGGTCTCGGCCGGCCTGGGCTACGAGGAGAACGGCGTCGCGATGGACCGCGGCTACGTCCTCGTCGACGAGTACATGCGCACCAACGTGCCCACCATCTCGGCCGTCGGTGACCTCGCCCCGACCCTGCAGCTCGCCCACGTGGGCTTCGCCGAGGGCATCCTGGTCGCCGAGCGCCTGGCGGGCCTCAAGCCGGTGCCGATCGACTACGACGGCGTCCCGCGCGTGACGTACTCCAACCCCGAGGTGGCCTCCGTCGGCATCTCCGAGGCCAAGGCCGTCGAGCTGTACGGCAAGGACAAGGTCGTCACCCTCAAGTACAACCTGGCCGGCAACGGCAAGAGCAAGATCCTGAAGACCGCCGGCGAGATCAAGCTCGTCCAGGTCAAGGACGGCGCCGTGGTCGGCGTCCACATGGTCGGCGCCCGCATGGGCGAGCAGGTCGGCGAAGCCCAGCTGATCTACAACTGGGAGGCCCTGCCGGCCGAGGTCGCGCAGCTCATCCACGCGCACCCGACCCAGTCCGAGGCCCTGGGCGAGGCGCACCTGGCGCTGGCCGGCAAGCCGCTGCACGCGCACGACTGATCACGCCTCCACCCCCGTTCCCGGTACTTCCCGTACTTCCGTACGCAAGACTTGATAGGAGTCGCTGAAACCATGGCGGTCTCAGTAACACTGCCCGCGCTGGGCGAGAGCGTTTCCGAGGGCACCGTCACCCGCTGGCTGAAGGCCGAGGGTGAGCGTGTCGAGGTCGACGAGCCGCTGCTCGAGGTCTCGACCGACAAGGTCGACACCGAGATCCCGGCGCCGGCCTCCGGCATCCTGGCCTCGATCAAGGTCGGCGAGGACGAGACCGTCGAGGTGGGCGCCGAGCTGGCGATCATCGACGACGGCTCCGGCGCCCCGGTCGCCGCCGCTGCTCCGGCCGCCGAGGCCGCGCCCGCCGCCGCCCCGGCCCCGGTCGCCGCCGCTCCGGCTCCGGTCGCCCCGGCCGCCCCGGTCGCCGCCGCTCCGGCCGCTCCGGCCGGCGACGCCACCCCGGTCCTGCTGCCCGCGCTGGGCGAGTCGGTCACCGAGGGCACCGTCACCCGCTGGCTGAAGGCCGAGGGTGAGACCGTGGAGATCGACGAGCCGCTGCTCGAGGTCTCCACGGACAAGGTCGACACCGAGATCCCGTCGCCGGTCGCCGGCGTCGTCGTCAAGATCCTGGTCGGCGAGGACGAGACCGCCGAGGTCGGCGCCCAGCTCGCGCTGATCGGCGCCCCGGGTGCGGCTGCTGCCGCTCCGGCCCCGGTCGCCGCCCCGGCTCCCGTTGCCGCCCCGGCCCCGGTCGCCGCCCCGGCCCCGGCAGCCCCGGCCGCCCCGGCTCCGGTCGCCGCCGCTCCGGCCGCCCCGGCTCCGGTCGCCGCCCCGGCTCCGGTCGCCCCGGCTGCCCCGGCCGCCCCGGTGGCCGACGCCGGTGACGCCTACGTCACCCCGCTGGTGCGCAAGCTCGCCGCCGAGCACGGCATCGCGCTGTCCGCCGTCACCGGCACCGGTGTCGGCGGCCGCATCCGCAAGCAGGACGTCATCGCCGCCGCCGAGGCCGCCAAGGCCGCGCCGGCTCCGGTCGCCGCCGCCGCCCCGGCCGCCGCGCCGAAGGCCGCCGCCGCTCCGTCCGCCCTGCGCGGCCAGACGGTCAAGATGACCCGCATGCGCAAGGTCATCGGCGACAACATGCTGAAGGCCCTGCACGAGCAGGCCCAGCTGACCAGCGTGGTCGAGGTGGACGTCACCAAGATCATGTCGCTGCGCGCCAAGGCCAAGGACTCCTTCCTCGCCCGCGAGGGCGTCAAGCTGTCCCCGATGCCGTTCTTCGTCAAGGCCGCCGCCCAGGCGCTGAAGGCCCACGCGGTCATCAACGCCCGGATCAACGAGGCCGAGGGCACCATCACCTACTTCGACACCGAGAACATCGGCATCGCGGTGGACTCCGAGAAGGGTCTGATGACCCCGGTCATCAAGGGTGCGGGCGACCTCAACATCGCCGGCATCTCGAAGAAGACCGCCGAGCTGGCCACCAAGGTCCGCGACAGCAAGATCACCCCGGACGAGCTGTCCGGTGCGACCTTCACCATCAGCAACACCGGCTCGCGCGGTGCGCTGTTCGACACCGTGATCGTGCCGCCGAACCAGGTCGCCATCCTGGGCATCGGCGCCACCGTCAAGCGCCCGGTCGTCATCGAGGCCGACGGCGGCACCGCCATCGGCATCCGCGACATGACCTACCTGTCGCTCTCCTACGACCACCGCCTGGTGGACGGCGCCGACGCCGCCCGCTACCTGGTCGCGGTCAAGGAGATCCTGGAGGCCGGCGAGTTCGAGGTCGAGCTCGGCCTCTGACCCCACGAGGTCCCCGCGGAACCCCGCGCCGTCCCCGGACGGCGCGGGGTTCCGCCGTTCCCGGACGGCCGCCGACGAACGTTCCGCCGGGCGTCTCCAGCGTTTCGCCGGGCCATGGCATGCGCGGAGGCGGGCGAACGGGGATGCTGGAGCGGTGATGGACGAGACCGACTTCTGGCAGATCATCGACGAGACCCGGGAGGCCGCCGACGGCGACCCCGACGAGCAGGCCGACCGGCTGGTGGAGCACCTCGTCCAGCTGACCCCGGACGACGTCATCGACTTCGCCCGGCTCTTCGAGGCCCGGTTCCAGCGCGCCTACCGGTACGACCTGTGGGGCGCCGCCCACCTGCTGCTCGACGGCGCCTCCGAGGACACCTTCGACTTCTTCCGCTGCTGGCTGATCGGCCAGGGCCGGGACGTCTTCGAGGGCGGGCTGCATGAGCCGGACGACCTGGCCGACCTCCTGCCCGAGTTCGACGAGGAGGAGGACGGCGAGGCCGAGGACCTCGGCTACGCCGCCGACGAGGCCTACGAGCAGCTCACCGGCCTGCCGCTGCCCGAGGTGGGCGGGCGGCAGGCGGGCCGTCCGTCCGGGACGCCGCTGGACTTCGAGGATCCGGACGCGATGGCGAAACGCTTCCCCAAGCTCTGGGAGCGCTACGGGGACTGAGCGCGCGCTCCTCCCGGTCGCCGGTGCGGGTCAGGTCGTGGTGCCCGTGCCGGCGCTGCCGTCCTGCTTGATGCCCCGGAGGATCTGGTCCAGCACGGAGGCGTCCGGCGCGGCCGGGTCGTCGTCCACGCCGCCCTCGAACACGACGAACCCGCCGCCCTTGGCCGGGACGGCGGCCAGCAGGACGTAGCCCTGGGTGCCGTCCGAGGTGCGGACGTGCCAGCGGGACGCGTAGCCGAGCACCCCGGCGACGGTGACGTAGCCCGAACCGGAGTCGGTGTGCGAGGTGATCCCGGTGAAGATCGCGGCCGCGTAGTCGGGCATCGCGGCCTCGGCGGCGGCCTTGGCGGTGGCGCCCTGGGCGGTGTCCTTCTGGATCGCGAACTGGCCGCGGATGCAGGTGTTGTTCCCGTCCGGGCAGGTGTAGCGGCCGGAGCCGAGGTAGACCGTCGACTTGGTGCTGTCGGTCTGCGCCTCCCAGCCTTCGAACACCGGGACGGTGATGGCGTGCTGGGGGTCCGGCACGGTGCTCTTGAGGACGGGCGCGGGCTTGGGCGCCTGCTGCGTCTGCTTCGGGGTCGGCACGGTGGTCGGGAGCGTGTAGGTCGGGCTGGGGACCGGGTCCTGGCTCCGGGTGACGGTGACCGTCGGGTTCGGGGTCGGGTCGGCCGTCGGGGAGCCGCCGGCGAGCGTCAGGCCGGCGATCACCGCACCGACGACGAGGAGCGCGGCGGCGATGCCGATGACGACGCCCGGCTTCACGCCTCCGCCGCGGGCCGGCGGCGGGTAGCCGTAGCCGGGCGGCTGGGCGCCGGGGTACGCCGGGCCGTACTCCTGGTTCCCGTAGCCCTGGCCGTACTCGGGAGCGCCGTAGCCCTGGCCCGGGTAGCCGTAACCGGGGGCCTGGCCGCCGCCGTAGCCGTAGCCGGGCGGCGACGCGTCCTGCGGGCCCGGGGCGCCGTAGCCGTACCCGGCGGCCGGGGCCGGCGGCCCGGGCGGCTGCCAGCCCTGGGTCGGCGCGTCGGCGACCTGGGCGGCGCCGCCCTGGAGCGGGCGCACCTCGGAGGTCCAGGCGTTGCCGTCCCACCAGCGCTCCTGACCGGGGGCGCCGTCCGCACCGGGTACCGGGTACCACCCGGGAGGCGTCGAGTTGCTCACGGGCGTACCGTACCCGGCGCGACGGCGGTCGAGACAGTGCGGGTCGGTCACGACTCTGCACCACTCGTTCACAACTGACGTGCCGTCAGGAGTGGTGGGCGAACGACCGGCCGGGGCGCTCAGTCGGTGAGGCGGCGGGCCATCCAGATGTCGTCCACGTACGAGCCGTCGATCAGGAACTCCTCCGCGAGCGAGCCCTCGACGACGAAGCCGCAGCTCTCGTAGAGGCGCCGGGCCGGGGTGTTCCAGCCGAGGACGCGCAGCGTCATCTTGCGCGCGCCCTCGGCGTGCGCCGCGGCGCACGCGGCCTCGACGAGCTTCCGGCCGACGCCCCGGCCGCGCACGGAGGCGTCGACGGCCAGGCCCTGGATCTGGCGGACGTGCCGGTTGCTGGCGAGCGGGGTGGCCGGGACCGGGCGGATGTAGCCGACGATCCGGTCGTCGAGGAGGGCGAGCAGGTACTGCTCCGGGGCGTGTCGCTCGTCGAAGACGCCGTCCTCCTCCGGCGGCTGCGGGGCGACCTCGGACAGGGGGGACCACACGGCGCGGTTGAGGGCCGCGAGTTCGCGCTCGTCCTCGGGCCTGGCAGGTCGGATGATCAGATCGTCATCGTGCATGCGCGTCAGCCTAATGAGGGGTGTCCAAACTTCCCACGGGTTAAGAGCTGGGAGGATGGGCCCATGCGCATCGCTGTCACAGGCTCCACGGGTTTGATCGGTTCGGCGCTCGTCCGCTCCCTGACGGCGGACGGCCACGAGGTGGTCCGGCTGGTCCGGCACCGCTCCAGGACGGGTCCGCAGCCCGACGGCACCACGGCCATCGGCTGGAACCCGCTGCTCGGCCAGGTGGACCGGGACGGACTGGCCGGCGTCGACGCCGTCGTGCACCTGGCGGGTGCCGGGGTCGGCGACCACCGCTGGACGGACGCCTACAAGCGGGAGATCCGGGAGAGCCGGGTGCTCGGCACCGAGACGCTCGCCGTCGCACTGGCCGAGCTCGAGGAGGCGCCGAAGGTCTTCGTCAGCGCCTCCGCGGTCGGCGTGTACGGGCAGACCGGCGACCGGGTGATCGACGAGGGCTCCCCCCTCGGCGACGACTTCCTCGCCGAGGTGTGCGTGGAGTGGGAGGCCGCCGCGCGGCCCGCCGAGCGCGCCGGGATCCGGGTCGTCCACCCGCGCACCGGGCTCGTGCTGTCCGCGGCCGGCGGGGCCGGCGGGCGACTGTTCCCGTTGTTCAAGCTCGGCCTGGGCGGGCGGCTCGGCGACGGGCGGCAGTACTGGAGCTACATCTCGCTGGCCGACGAGGTCGCCGCGCTGCGCTTCCTGATCGACCGGGGCGACCTCTCCGGCGCCTTCAACCTCACCGCGCCGGAGCCGGTGACCAACGCCGAGCTGACCGCGGCCCTCGGGCGCGTGCTCGGCCGGCCGACGCTGTTCCCGGTGCCGGAGGCGGTGCTGAAGGCGGTGCTCGGGGAGCTCGCGATCGAGGTCGTCGGCAGCCACCGGGTGGTGCCCCGGCGCCTGCTCGACGCCGGCTTCGAGTTCACGCACACGGACGTCGACGCGGCGGTGCGGGCGGCGCTCTGAGAGGTTCTGACTGCCCTCCGCGGGCTCGCGCCGGGCCCCGGAGCGTACCGCGCCGGGGCCCGGAAACGTACCGGGCGTACGGCGTTCGTGCTGGCCAGGGGCATATGCCGAGCGGGGGTCGGACGGGGCTCCGACAGGGGGCGCACGGGAGCACGCGGCGGGCGCGTTGCACGCCCCCGGTGACCGTGCGCGCCCGCCGACCCCCGAACCCGGCCACCACGGCGCACAGTCCGTGACCGCGCCCCCTCCCGCGCCCTTCCCGGCACCCGATCCAGCCCGATGCGTTTGTCTGACGCTCACACTGACTGGGCATCACATCGTCGGACCGTGTCCCGGCACCCCGCTGCCTGCGTCGGCCGGAGCCCCGGGAACCAGGGAGGGAGCACGCCCGTGCCCACGTACGACTTCACCCGCCGCGCCCGCCGACCGTCCGACCCGGACGTCGTCGTGGTGGGCGCCGGCCTCGCGGGCCTGACCGCTGCCCGCGCGCTCACCGGCCAGGGCCTCACCGTTCAGCTCCTCGAACGCGCCGACCGGATCGGCGGCCGGACGGCCACCCGCGAGCTGGACGGGTTCCGGCTCGACGACGCCAGCCACCTGCTCAACACCGCGTTCCCCGAACTGCGCCGCGCGCTCGACGTCGACCGCCTGGATCTGCGCCCGCTGGCGCCCGGCGTACTCGTGCACAGCGCCGGCCGCCGCTACCGCGCCGGGGACCCGCAGCTCACCGCCGCCCGGCAGGCCGCCGTCCGGGCCCCGCTCGGCAGCCCGCTGGACAAGGCCCGCCTCGGCAGCTACCTGGCCCGGCTCGCCGCCACCCCGGCCGGGCGGATCCACGCCCGCCCCGAGACCACCGCCGCCCGCGCGCTCACCGGCCACGGGCTCGCCCCGCGCACCGTCGACGGCTTCCTGCGGCCGCTGCTCAGCGCCCTGCTCGGCGATCCGGCGCTCGGGACCAGCAGCCGGGTCGCCGAGCTGGTCCTGCGCTGCTACGCCCGCGGGCGGCTCTGCCTGCCCGCCGGCGGCATCGCGACCGTGCCGGCCCAGCTGGCCGCCGCACTGCCCGCCGGCACCGTGCGCACCGGGATCGAGGTCACCGGGATCGCGGCCGACGGCGTCGAGACCGCCGCGCACGGCCGGATCGGCGCGCAGGCCGTCGTCATCGCCACCGACGCCCGTTCCGCCGTCGAGCTCATGCCCGGACTGCGGCTGCCGGACTTCCACCCCGTCACGACCTTCTTCCACGCCGCCGACCGGTCCCCGGTGAACGAACCCGTCCTCCTCCTGGACGCCGACCGGCCCGGCGGTCAGCCGCCGCTCGTCGCGCACTCGCTGGTGCTCAGCGAACTGGACCCCTCGTACGCCCCGGCCGGGCAGGCGCTCGTCGCGACCACCGTGCTCGGGCGGCGCGCCTTCGACGCGGGCGGCCCGGCCGGGCTCGAACCGGCCGTCCGGGCCCGGCTCGCGGAGCTGTACGGGACGTCGACCCGGGGCTGGCAGTTCCTCAGCGTCCGGCACCTGCCCGACGCGCTGCCCGCCATGCCGCCGCCGCACAACCCGCAGCGGCCGGTCCGGGTGCTCGCCGGGCTGTACGTCGCCGGGGACCACCGGGACACCAGCTCCGTGCAGGGCGCCCTCGTCTCCGGACAGCGGGCGGCGCGGGCCGTGCTGCGCGACCTCGGGCTGCCGGCGTCCACGCGGGAGGCGGAGGCCGCGGCCTGACGGCGGTCGCGGCTGCCCGGAACACGGGGACGGCCTGCCGGGGCGGCGGACCGGCATCGTGCCAGGATGCCGACATGCCCGCTACGACCGCTACGCGGATGGTCCCGCCCGGTGCGACGGCCGCCACCCGGGCCCTGCGGCCGGTCGCGCGGCGAGCGCCGCCGTCCACCCGGTCACGCTGATCCTGATCCCCGCCGCCGCGGTGGCCGCGCCGCTGCTCGCCGACCGGCTGCTGCGGTGGATCGCCGTACCGACCGTGGTGTTCGAGGTCGTGCTCGGCGTCCTGATCGGACCGGACGTCCTGGGCTGGGCGCACGTCGACGACCTGGTCACCGCGCTCTCCCAGGTGGTGGTGAGCGCGAACCCGGCGAAGGCGCCGTCCAAGGGGTCCCGGTTGACCAGCGCGCCCACCCCGAGGGCGCTGCTGCTCGTCCCGGCGTTCCTCGTGCTGCTGCTCGCGATGCGCGGGGCGCCGGCGGCGCTGCTCGCCCCGGCCGGGCTCGGGCGGCGCGACCGCGGCGCGCTCGGGCTGTACGGCGCGACGGCGCCGCCGCTGGTCGTGGTGATCACGACGATCGAGGTCGGGGCCGGGCACATGCCGTCCTCGACGGCCGCCGCGCTGGTCGGCGCGGGGATGCTCCCGGTGCTCCTCCTCCCGCTCGCCGCACAGCGGCTGCGCGGCGACATCCGGCCTCCGGCGCCGGAGGCGGGGCGGCCGCGGGTGCGCGCCGAGAGCTGGTGAGCCGGACTGCTCGTGGGGCCGAAGCCGGTGCGGGCCGGGCGTCGTCGTGCGCCCGGCCCTGCATCCGTCGGCATCCGTCGTCCGGCCTGCTGGGTCAGATCACCCCCGCCTGGCGGGCCGTCTCCTCGAACGCCCTGGCCACCGGGCTGCCCCGGTAGGGCGTGAGACGGCGGTGGAAGTCCCGGACGTACTCCAGCGAGCGGGCCGAGCGCATCTCCCCCGCCGCCCGCAGCGCGTCGGTGGCCATCGTGCAGGCCTCGTCGAGGTCGCCCATGCCGAGCCGCGCGGTGGCGAGCACCAGCCGGCAGAAGATCCGGCTGCGGGCGTACGCGGGCGAGCGCAGCCGCAGCGACTTCTCGGCGTGCTGGGCGGAGGTGCGCCACTGCTGGAGGTCGCGGTAGCAGTGGGCGAACTCGTCGGAGAGCTGGGCCTCGTCGAAGTACCGGGCCCAGGAGGGGAGTTCGTCGCCCGGTCGGGCCGCGGCCAGGGACCGCTCGGACCGCACGAGGGCCGTGGTGCACGCCCGGACGTCGCCCAGCAGGCCGTGCCCGCGCGCCTCGGCGGCGTGCAGCAGCGACTGGACGACGGGCGGGACCGCGGTGCCCACGCCCTGCTGGGCGACCCGGGCCAGCTGGACCGCCTCCCGGCCGTGGCCGAGGTGGACGGCCTGCTGGCTCATCGTCACCAGCACGTACCCGCCGAGAGCCCGGTCGCCGGCGGCCTGGGACAGGCGCAGCGCCTGGACGAAGTACCGCTGGGCGAGGCCGTGGGCGGCGATGTCGAAGGACGTCCAGCCGGCCAGCCTGGTGAGGTCGGCGACCGCGCCGAACAGGGCGCGGCCGATCTGCTCGCCGTAGCGGCCGCGCAGCATCGGCTCGGCCTCGCTCTCCAGGTAGCGCACCAGTGCCTGGCGGGCGTGGCCGCCGCCGTAGGCGTGGTCGAGCGCGCGGAAGAGGTCGCCGACGGCCCGGATGGCGGCGATGTCGCCGCGGCCGACGCGCAGGGCGGGGCGCTGCTCGCGGGCCGGGTCGGCGTACGGCGGCTCGACGGCCGCGGGCGGCCGGCGGCTCTGGGTGGGGACGCGGTTGAGCGCGGCGGCCGTGGCCGCGGGGCGCGGGCCGGGGCCGCCGGGGGCCGGTCCGCGCACCGGGCCCAGGGCCGGTGCCCCCGGCGCGTTCGCCGTCGGCGGGCCCGCAGGCGGTGGGCCGGTGGCGGCGTCCGGGCGGGCCAGCGTGGAGCCGTCCCGGGCGACGCGCTCGTCGGTGCGGCCGATCAGCCAGTCCCGGCTGGGGACGACCAGGCCGGCCGGGGTGAAGGCGATCCGGCGCAGCTCGGACTGGGGGCCGTTGTCCTTGCGCCACATGCTCGCCACGATGTCCACCGCCTCCTGCGGCGTCTCGGCGAACTCCAGGCCCGCGTAGACCGGGGCGCAGGCGTCCAGGCCGAGGTCCTGGGCGGTGAGGCGGCGGCCGAGGCGGCGGGTGAAGACCTCGGCGATCAGCGCGGGCGTGGCGCCGCGCGGCTGCTGGCCGCGCAGCCAGCGGGTGACCGAGGTCTTGTCGTAGCGCAGGTCGAGGCCGTGCTCCAGGCCGAGCTGGTCGACCCGGCGGGCCAGGCCGGCGTGCGAGAAGCCGGCCTCCTCGATCAGCGCCGCCAGCTGGCCGTTCTGCGGGGCCGGCCCGGAGTGGCCCGCGTGGCCGGCGGCGGGCGCCGGGGGCGCGGCGGTCGCGGTGGCCGTCGCCGTCGCGGTGCCCGCGGCGGCCGTGGCTGTCGCGGGCTGGTGCCGGTCGGGGGTGGCCTGCTCGGGCAGCCGCAGCTCGTCGGCGGCCGGGGCGTGGGCGGTCAGGGCGTCAGGGGCGTCCGGAAGGGCCCGGCCGACCGGACCGCAGTGCTGGTCGAGCGGGTCGAGCGGTCCGTACGCCGGGCTGTCGGTTGCAGGCCGTTGGGGCATATCAGTCAACACCTCTCGGACGCCGCACCGGGCTCTACCAGCGCTTCGGCTGCCTGTGGCGGCGCCCCCTGTCGGGAATCGGCGTGAATGTAGCGAGCATTCGGGCGCTATGGGTGGATCTGACCGAGCAATCCTCCGAACGGGTGAAGCAACCGCGCCCATTGTGGGGAAGCCGGGACAGGATGGGTTTGGGCTTCCACGGTCGAACCGTCGATCGACCGTCATAGTGGTGACCACCACCGCCCATCAGCATGCTGTAGTGGCCCGGCACATGGGAGCCGAGCCGCCGGATTCCTACCGTTCTGGCCCATGGACACCACTACAGCCCGCCCGCTCGACGGCCGCACGGCCCTGGTCACCGGCGCCGCCTCGGGCATCGGCCGGGCCTGCGCCGAGGCCCTCGCCGGGGCCGGTGCCCGGGTCTACGTCGTCGACCTGGCGGCCGAACCGGCCCGGGAGCTCGCGGCGCGGATCGGCGGACGCGCCGTCGTCGCGGACCTCGCCGACCCGCAGGCCGTCGACGCCCTGCCGGCCGACGCCGACATCGTGGTCAACAACGCCGGCCTCCAACACGTCGCCCCCGTCCACGAGTTCCCGCCCGAGCGCTTCTCCCTCATCCAACGCGTGATGGTGGAGGCCCCGTTCCGCATCCTGCGCCGCACCCTGCCCCACATGTACGCGCAGGAGTGGGGACGTGTCATCAACGTGTCGTCCGTCCACGGCCTGCGGGCCAGCGCGTTCAAGTCCGCCTACGTGACGGCGAAGCACGGGTTGGAAGGGCTCAGCAAGACCGTCGCGCTGGAGGCGGCGCCGTACGGCGTCACGAGCAACTGCATCAACCCCGGCTACGTCCGGACTCCGTTGGTGGAGAAGCAGATCGCGGCCCAGGCGGGGGCGCATGGCATCCCGGAGGCGGAGGTGGTCGAGCGGATCATGCTCGACCGCACGGCCGTGAAGCGCCTCATCGAGCCGGAGGAGGTCGCCGCCCTGGCCCTGTGGCTCTGCACGCCGTCCGCTTCCTACATCACGGGCGCGAGCCTGCCGGTCGACGGGGGCTGGACGGCGCACTAGGGACGCTTCTCGGCGCTGTGCGGGCCCGAGCGGCTGCGGCGCCATGGCCGACGGCGACCGCCCCGAGGTCGCTGCAGGTGCGGCAGAGGCCCGGGCGGGGGACGGGGTCGCGGCATTCCGCGCACTCGGCGTACCGGGGTGTGGGTGGGCGTTCCGGGGCTCGGCAGGGCGGCATCTTGTGCTCCAGGCGGTGGCGGCGCACGGCTGCGGCGCAGTGCAGTGGGTTGGGCAGGCCGGGGAGGAGGGCCTGGGGGAGGTCGCCCGGGGTGCTGCCGCGCTCCAGCCGTTGGGCGACGAGGGGCGCGAGCTTTCCCGCCTCGGCCTGGCCGAGGCGCAGGCGGGGCTCGGGGCGGATCGCCCGGAACAGGGCGGCCACGGCTTGTCGGGTCCGCCCGTCGGCAGCCGGACTCGCGGGGAGGGTGGGTTCTTGCTGCCGGTTCTTCACGGGAGGGCTGCCTGTGCGACCGGCAGCCGGGCCACCGGGCGCCGGACGGGTGGCACTCGGCGGGGAAGGCCCGGGGGGGCGCCCCGACCCTGGGGACTGGTGGCGGCCGTGTGGCGGCCGTCCTCGCGCCAGCCGTCGGGGCGGGAGAGGAGGTCGACGAGGAGGCCGCGGGCGGTGTAGCTGGGCTTGCGGTACTGGAGGACGGCGTTGGGAAGCACGGTGACGTGCCGTACCTGTTCGGTACGTTGGATGCACGTGGGAGCTCTGACTCCTGGTGCCGGACCCCGGGGTGTTGGTAGCACCGCCGGGGTCACCTGTTTTCTGTTCGGGTTCGGAACGTAACACGCGGGGTGGTCGGTCAACTGCCCATGGCCGGAAGGGTGCTTATCGCACCAACCCGCCGCTTCAGACCTCGCCGAACTCCCCCGAGCGGACGACGGCCACGAAGGCCGACCAGGCTTCGACAGGGAAGGCCGGCACGGGGCCCTCGGGGTCCCTGGAGTCACGGACAGGGACCGCAGGGACCGCAGGGACCGCATCAGGGACGCCGCCGGATGCCTCGATGCACTCTCCGCCGTTGCTGCTGCAGCTGGACCTGGACCTGGACCTGGACCTGGACCATCCAAGGGCTGTCACAGTCACCTCCGAAACCCACGGATCACCGCCAACAAGCCGCGTGGGAAGTCGACCTCGCCGACTTCCCACGCACCGCGTGGGAAGTCGACGTGACGGTCTTGAGTGGCCCCACTTGAGGCTGGGTGGGGTTGCGGGGCGAGGGGTGGGCAACGGTCCTCGGGCTGGGCCGGTTATGGGGTGGAGGGCTGCAAGACAGGGGGCGACTATGTGGGTTGGGCACATAGGCCCCGGCCGCCGGGCTTCCTACGTTGTGGCGACATCGTCTCCCCCGGCCTGGAAGTGGTGACCATGACCGCAGCAGCCCCCAGCCGCTCACTCCCTCGGGTAGTGGCGGCCAGTCTGATCGGGACCACCATCGAGTGGTACGACTACTTCCTCTACGGCACGGCCGCCGCGCTCGTGTTCGGGAAGGTGTTCTTCCCGAACAGCGATCCGCTGACGGGGACGCTCCTCGCGTTCCTCACGTACGCGATCGGCTTCGCCGCACGGCCGCTCGGGGCCCTGGTGTTCGGGCACTTCGGGGACCGGGTCGGGCGCAAGCGGCTCCTCGTCGTGAGCCTGCTGCTCATGGGCGGTTCCACCACCCTCATCGGGGTGCTGCCGACGTACGACTCGATCGGCGTCGCCGCGCCCGTGCTGCTGACGGTGCTGCGGCTGGTGCAGGGGTTCGCGCTCGGCGGGGAGTGGGGCGGGGCCGTGCTGCTGGTGTCCGAGCACGGGGACCAGCGCCGGCGGGGCTTCTGGGCCTCATGGCCGCAGGGCGGCGCGCCCGCCGGGAACCTGCTCGCAGCCGGGGTGCTGTCGCTGATGACGGCGGTGCAGTCGGACGCCGCGTTCCTCGCGTGGGGCTGGCGGGTGCCGTTCCTGCTGTCGGCGGTGCTGGTCGGGGTCGGCATGTGGATCCGGCTCGCGGTCGACGAATCGCCCTTGTTCCAGGCGGCGTTGGCCGCCCAGAAGGAGCGCAAGACCGTCGAGCAGCCGCCGCTCGTCGCCGTCCTGCGGCACCACTGGCGGGAGGTCCTCGTCGCCATGGGGGCCCGCATGGCGGAGAACATCTCCTACTACGTGATGACCACCTTCGTGCTCGCTTACGCGGTCTCGCACGCGCACTTCTCCAAGCAGACCGCGCTGAACGCCGTACTGATCGCCTCTGCCGTCCAGTTCGCCCTGATCCCGGCGTTCGGAGCGCTGTCGGACCGGGTCGGGCGCAAGCCGGTGTACCTGGTGGGCGCGGTCGGCGTCGGGGTGTGGGCGTTCGTCTTCTTCGGCCTGGTGGACACGAAGTCGTTCCCCGCCCTCGTCTGCGCCGTTACGGTCGGGCTGGTCTTCCACAGCGCGATGTACGCGCCCCAGGCCGCCTTCTTCTCCGAGATGTTCGCCACCCGGATGCGCTATTCGGGCGCCTCGATCGGGGCGCAGTTCTCGTCCGTCGCCGCGGGGGCGCCGGCTCCCCTCATCGCCACCGCGCTCCTCAAGGACTACGGCAGCGCCACGCCGATCGCGGTGTACGTGGCCGCGGCAGCGGCGCTCACGGTGCTCGCCGTCCTCTGCGCACGGGAGACGAAGGGGCAGGACCTGGCCGAGGCCGACGTCGAAGCCCCGGCGGCCGATACCGCCCCGGTCGCCAAGCCCGCCACCGCGTGACGGCCCAGCCGCTACGATCGCGCTCCCGCCCCACTGCCGATTGGCGGCACGCACCATGAACGACCCCCAGACCAGCGCCGCGCCCGCCCTGCGGCGGCTGCTCGACCTGCTCGGATCCGGCGCCGCCACCGAGGACTTCGCCGAGGTGCTGGCCGACGCCCGCCGCAGGGGGGCGCCGGCCGCGGTGCTGCAGGAGATCGACGACGCCACCTGGCAGGCCCTTCGCGTCCACCGCACGCTGCGCCAGCACCGGCGCCGCGAGGCCGAGTTGACCGCGCTGTTCGACACCGCCGGCGACCTCGCGGCCTCCCGCGACCTGGACACCGTGCTGCAGGCGATCGTCCGCCGCGCCCGCCTGCTGCTCGGCACCGACACCGCCTACCTGACCCTCCCGGACGAGGCCGCCGGCGACACGTACATGCGCGTCACCGACGGCTCGGTGTCCGTCCTCTTCCAGACCCTGCGGCTGAGCCTCGGCGACGGCCTGGGCGGCCTGGTCGCACAGGCCGCCCGCCCCTACGCGACCCCCGACTACCGCACCGACGACCGCTTCCACCACACCGGCACCATCGACGCGGGCGTGCTCGACGAGGGCCTGGTCGCGATCATCGGCGTGCCGCTGCTGCTCGGCGGGCGGGTGATCGGCGTCCTCTTCGCCGCCGACCGCTCCCCGCGCGCCTTCTCCCCCGACGAGGTCGCGCTGCTCTGCTCGCTGGCCGCGCACGCCGCGATCGCCCTGGACACCGCCAAGTCGCTGGCCGACACCCGCGCCGCGCTCGCCGAGCTGGGCGCCGCCAACGAACTCGTCCGCGCCCACTCCGCCGCCGTCCAGCGCGCCGAACAGGCCCACGACCGGCTCACCGACCTCGTCCTGCGCGGCGCCGAGGTGCCGGACGTCGCCGCCGCCGTCGCGGCCCTCCTGGACGGCGAGATAGCGGTCCTGGACGCCGAGGGCGAGCCGCTGGCCGGCCGCGTCGCCTCCGCCGCCGGACTGACCGAGGCGATCGCGGCCTCACGCGCCGAGGGCCGGTCCGTCCGCCACGGCGGCCTGTGGGTGTGCGCCGTCCTCGCCGGGCAGGACGCGCTCGGCGCGATGGTCCTGCGCGGCCGGCCCGACCTCGACGACGCCGACCGACGGCTGTTCGAGCGGGCCGGCGTCGTCACCGCGCTCCTCCTGCTGCTGCGCCGCTCCGTCGCCGAGACCGAGAACCGCGTCCGCGGCGAGCTGCTCACCGACCTGCTGACCGCCCCCGACCGCGACCCCGCCGGGCTCACCGCGCGCGGCCGGCGGCTCGGCGTCGACCTCGGCCGCCCGCACCTCGTCCTGGTCGCCGAACCCGCCGGGGCCACCGGAGCCGCCGCCACCACCGACCGCGGCCGGCTCGCGGGCGCGGCCGGGCGGTACCTGTTCGGCTCCCGGGGCATCGGCGCCGAGCACGGCGAGGCCGTCGTCCTGCTGGTACCGGACGGCGGCGACCCCGAGGAGACCGCCCGGCAGGCCGCCGAACGGCTGGCCCGGCTGGCCGGGTTCCCGGTCACCGTCGGCGCGGGCCGCCCGGCCGCGGGCCCGCCGGCGATCGCCGCCTCGTACGCCGAGGGCCTGCGCTGCCTGCGGGCGCTGCGGGTGCTCGGCCGCGCGGGCGAGGGCGCGTCGGCGCGGGCGCTCGGCTTCCTCGGGGTGCTCCTCGGCGACGGGCACGACGTGGACGGCTTCGTCGGGGCGACGCTCGGCCCGCTGCTCGACTACGACGCCCGGCGCGGCACCGAGCTGGTCCGCACCCTCCGCGCGTACTTCGACTGCGGGGGCAGCCTGACGCGGGCCAAGGACGAGCTGCACGTCCACGTGAACACGGTCGTCCAGCGGCTGGACCGGGTCGAGGCGCTGCTCGGGCGGGACTGGAACGTGCCGGAGCGGTCGCTGGAGCTGCAGTTGGCGCTGCGGCTCCAGCTGCTGGCGGAGCCGTGAGACGTTCCCGGGAGCGTGCCCGGTGGACGGCTGAACGGTCCGATCGGGCTTGGGCGTACAGTGGCGAGGTTGGTCTCGAACGCCCGGCAAGGAGCGGCAAACGGTGAGCGAGAACGTACGTTTCGTTTCGTTGGGCATAGGCGAGCGCACGGTGCCCTACCAGGAAGCCTGGGAGGAGCAGCAGCGCCTGCACGCGCTGCGGGTCGCGGACGAGATCCCCGACACCGTGCTGCTGCTGGAGCACCAGTCCGTCTACACGATGGGCAAGCGCACCAACCCGGCCGACCTCCCGCTGGACGGCACCCCGGTGGTCGAGGTCAACCGGGGCGGGGAGATCACCTGGCACGGCCCCGGCCAGCTGGTCGGCTACCCGATCGTCAAGCTGCCCGACCCGATCGACGTCATCGCGTACGTCCGCCGGCTGGAGGAGGCGCTGATCCGCGCCGCCGCCGAGTTCGGCGTGGGGACCACCCGGGTCGAGGGCCGCAGCGGTGTCTGGGTGCTCGGCGACACCATCCCGGACGCGGTCGTGGACCCGTCCCAGGTGGTCGACATCGGCAAGCTCACCCTGCGGCTGGGCCTGCCGCTGGGCATCGACCCGCGGCTGGCCGGCCCCGAGTACGCGCCGTCCAACGCCGGCCAGCGCGGCGACGACCGCAAGCTCGCCGCGATCGGCGTGCGCGTCGCGCGCGGCGTCACGATGCACGGCTTCTCGCTGAACTGCGCCCAGGACATGACCTTCTTCGACAAGATCGTGCCGTGCGGCATCCGGGACGCGGGTGTGACCTCGCTCTCCAACGAGCTCGGCCGCGAGCTGTCCGTCGGCACGGCGCTGCCGGTGGTCCAGCGGCACCTGGCGGACGTGCTCGCCGAGCTGCCCGAGCCCGCGCTCAGCCGCTGAGGATTCCGGCCGCGGCCCCCGCCCATGGCCCCGGCCGCGCCCCGGGGTTCGGGAACCACTGGGGAATCTACTGGCCGGTAGCTCTGTTGCCCTGCGATTGCAGGGCGGCACGCCCGGCGAAGCCCGTACAACCACAGGCGTACCCTGGGGGTACCCCGTCTAGTTCTAGGAGTCGCACGTGTCCGCTGTCGCACCCGACGGCAGGAAGCTGCTCCGCCTGGAGGTCCGCAACAGCGAGACCCCCATCGAGCGGAAGCCCGAGTGGATCAAGACCCGCGCGAAGATGGGCCCGGAGTACAACGCCCTCCAGTCGCTGGTGAAGAAGGAGGGGCTGCACACGGTCTGCCAGGAGGCCGGCTGCCCCAACATCTTCGAGTGCTGGGAGGACCGCGAGGCAACCTTCCTCATCGGCGGTGACCAGTGCACCCGCCGCTGCGACTTCTGCCAGATCGACACCGGCAAGCCCGCCGAGTTCGACCGGGACGAACCGCGCCGCGTCGCCGAGTCCATCGTCACCATGGACCTCAACTACGCGACCATCACCGGCGTCGCCCGCGACGACCTGGAGGACGGCGGCGCCTGGCTGTACGCCGAGACCGTGCGCCAGGTGCACGCGATGACCGCCGACCGCGAGGCCGGCCGCACCGGCGTCGAGCTGCTGATCCCCGACTTCAACGCGGTGCCCGAGCAGCTGGCCGAGGTCTTCTCCTCCCGCCCCGAGGTACTCGCGCACAACGTCGAGACGGTCCCGCGCATCTTCAAGCGGATCCGCCCGGCGTTCCGCTACGAGCGCTCGCTGGACGTCATCACCCAGGCCCGGGCGGCCGGGCTGGTGACCAAGTCCAACCTGATCCTGGGCATGGGCGAGACCCGCGAGGAGGTCAGCCAGGCGCTGGCCGACCTGGTCGGCGCCGGCTGCGAGCTGATCACCATCACCCAGTACCTGCGGCCCTCGCTGCGCCACCACCCGGTCGAGCGCTGGGTGAAGCCGCACGAGTTCGTCGAGCTCCAGCAGGAGGCCGAGGAGCTGGGCTTCGCCGGGGTCATGTCGGGCCCGCTGGTGCGCTCCTCGTACCGGGCCGGCCGGCTGTACCGGCAGGCGCTGGAGCGGCGCGAGCAGGCCGCGGTCTGACGCGGACGCCTCGGTTCGAGCCGTTCTGAAGGGCGGAGCTCCGGCTCCGCCCTTCCGTTTTTCATCAGCCTTTGACCAGCGGGTCACGAACTGGTAACACGGAGTGGTGACGATGGACCCGATGAGACCGTTCGGTCCTTCGTCGTTCGATCCTTCTCAGCCACGAGGGGAGTTGCCCGGGATGCGCATGCGGATCCGGTCGGTCGGAGTTGCGGTGCGGTTCGCCGAGAGCGTCCTGATGGCCGGCGGGCAGCGGCACGCCAGGCGCAACGCCTGGGCGGCGGTCTGCGAGAACCGCCGGCACGCGGCGGACCGGCACCACGTCGCGCCGACGGCGGCGGGCGGCACAGGGGTGGAGCCCGCCCGGAGCTGACGGCCGGCGGCACCGGGACCGGACGGCACCCGGAGCTCACGGAAGCGGGCGTTTCGTCGCTGTCCGCGACGGCTGCCCGGCACACGGGTCACGGTTCGGGCGAACGGGTACCCGGGCTTGGAGTTCCCGTACCCGTGGCACGTACCATGAGCGTTATGGCGAGGGAAACATCCGAGAACCCCGGGCGGCTGAAGCAGATCCGCCAGGCGTACATCATGACCAAGAAGGTCGACACCAAGATCGGCCTGATCATCGCCGGCGTCGGCCTGCTGACCTTCGGCGTGTTTCTCGCCATCGGCTTCGCAATCGACCACCCCGTCTATCTGGGCATCCTGGGCTTCATCGTGGCCTTCCTGGCCATGGCGATCGTCTTCGGACGCCGGGCCGAGCGCGCCGCGTTCGGGCAGATGGAGGGGCAGCCGGGCGCCGTCGCGGCGGTGCTGAACAACATCAAGCGCGGCTGGAGCTCCAACTCCACCCCGGTCGCGGTCACCCGCAACCAGGACGCGGTCTACCGCGCCGTCGGCCGGGCCGGCATCGCGCTGATCGGCGAGGGCAATCCGAACCGGGTCCGCCAGCTGCTGGCGTCCGAGAAGAAGAAGATGGCCCGTGTCGTCGGCGACGTGCCGGTGCACGACATCGTCGTGGGCAACGGCGAGGGTGAGATCCCGCTCAAGAAGCTGCAGATCCACCTCATGCGCCTGCCCCGCGCCATCACCCCGGCCCAGGTCACCGAGACCAACGACCGCCTGCGCGCGCTGGGCGACCTGCTCTCCAAGGCGCCGATCCCCAAGGGCCCGATGCCCAAGGGCGCCCGGATGCCCAAGGGCGGCCAGGCCCGCTGACCCTCCCCCGTCGACACGAACGGCCCCGCCACTCCTCTGGAGCGGCGGGGCCGTTCGGCGTTCACGGGACCCGGGGCCTCGTTCACGGGACCCGGGGCCTCGTTCACGGGCCTCGGCTAGATCCGGACCTCGACGGTGCCGACCGCCTTGTCGTGCAGGCCGCGGGTGTCGCGGTCCCACACCAGCGGCGGCACCAGCAGGCAGAGCAGCAGCGTGCGCAGCAGCACCTGCGGGATGGTCGCGCGGCGGCCGTCCAGCCGGACCACCCTCAGGCCGAACAGCCGCTTGCCGACCGTCGTGCCGGAGGTGGCGAGCAGCAGCGCGGTGACGCCGAAGAACAGCGGCGTCGTCCACAGGTTGGCCGAGGACGCGGTGCCCTTGCCCAGCAGTCCGTAGGCGACCAGGGAGACCAGCCAGCCGTCCACGAACAGGGCGCCGATCCGGCGGCCGGGGCCGGCGATCGAGCCGGGGCCCTCCTTGGGCAGTCCGAGGCGCTCGCCGCGGTAGCCGAAGTCGGCGCCCATCTTCTCGGCGGCCGCCTTCGGGCCGTCGATCCACGATCCCAACGCTTCTCTGGTGTCCACGAATCCACACTAACCGGGCGGTCGCCGCGCGCCGCCACCGGCTCCCCCGTCGTCCGCGAGCCTTCCCCGACCGAGTGAATCCCGGTGACCGGGCTTACCGAATGGTCCAGACCACTTATCGGGAGGTGGGCAGGCCGGTGGGGCGTTTTGCCCAGGACCGTACGACTTTGCCGCCCGTTCGGCGGGTGTGGTTAACATCTAGGAAACGAGCGAGTCACCGATCGGAAACGGACCGTTCCTAGGGTGAGCCGCATTCGCACGCCGAGGAGGATGCTTTGTTCAACAACGCCGCCGAAGTGAAGCAGTTCATCCAGGACAACGACGTCAAGTTCGTCGATGTCCGCTTCTGCGACCTGCCGGGCGTCATGCAGCACTTCTCCGTACCTGCGGCGACCTTCGACCCGTCCGAGACCCTGATGTTCGACGGTTCGTCGATCCGCGGCTTCCAGGCCATCCACGAGTCCGACATGGCCCTCGTCGCGGACCTCGCCACGGCCAGGCTCGACCCGTTCCGGGCCGAGAAGCACCTCAACATCAACTTCTTCATCCAGGACCCGGTCACCGGCGAGGCCTACAGCCGCGACCCGCGCAACGTCGCCAAGAAGGCGGAGGCCTACCTGGCCTCCTCCGGCATCGCCGACACCGCGTTCTTCGGGCCCGAGGCCGAGTTCTACGTCTTCGACTCGGTGCGGTTCGACACCAGCGCCAACGCGTCCTTCTACCACATCGACTCCGAGGCCGGTGCCTGGAACACCGGTGCGGCCGAGGGCGACGTGCGCGGCTACAAGGTCAAGTACAAGGGCGGGTACTTCCCCACCCCGCCGGTCGACCACTTCGCCGACCTGCGCGCCGAGATGTCGCTGGAGCTGGCCAAGTCCGGCCTGGAGGTCGAACGCCAGCACCACGAGGTCGGCACCGCCGGCCAGGCCGAGATCAACTACAAGTTCAACACCCTGCTGCACGCGGCCGACGACCTGATGCTGTTCAAGTACATCATCAAGAACGTCGCCTGGCGCAACGGCAAGACGGCCACCTTCATGCCGAAGCCGATCTTCGGCGACAACGGCTCGGGCATGCACGTCCACCAGTCGCTGTGGATCGAGGGCTCGCCGCTCTTCTACGACGAGCAGGGCTACGCCGGACTCTCCGACACCGCCCGCTACTACATCGGCGGCCTGCTGCGGCACGCGCCGTCGCTGCTGGCGTTCACCAACCCCTCGGTGAACTCCTACCACCGCCTCGTCCCGGGCTTCGAGGCGCCGGTCAACCTGGTCTACTCCCAGCGCAACCGGTCGGCCGCGATCCGCATCCCGATCACCGGCTCCAACGCCAAGGCCAAGCGCATCGAGTTCCGGGCGCCGGACCCCTCCTCCAACCCGTACCTGGCCTTCTCGGCGATGCTGATGGCCGGCCTCGACGGCATCCGCAACAAGATCGAGCCGCTGGAGCCCGTCGACAAGGACCTCTACGAGCTCGCTCCCGAGGAGCACGCGAACGTCCCGCAGGTACCCTCCTCCCTCCCGGCGGTCCTGGAGGCCCTGGAGGCCGACCACGAGTACCTCCTCGCGGGCAACGTCTTCACGCCCGACCTGATCGAGACGTGGATCGACTTCAAGCGCACCAACGAGATCGCCCCGATCGCCCTCCGCCCGCACCCGCACGAGTTCGAGCTGTACTACGACCTGTAGGACCCCCTCTGGCCTGCGGAAACGCCGTTCGATCCCTCCTCGTTTCCGCAGGTCAGACAGGGCCCTGACCTGCGGATCCGCTCCCACCTGCGCCGTCGGCAGATACCAGGCGGAAGAGCACAACACGGTGTCCTGGAAGGGCGCCGCCCTCGCTCGCGCTGGATGCGCTCGGCTGCCTCGTCCACATGCCCCCCGGGGGGCGATCAGTAGTCCGCGTCGAACCAGGACGCGGTGTGCCCCAGTAGTGCGGGGACGGCCGGGTCTGGGTCCGGACGGTGCACGACCCGGATCGCGACGGAGAACTCGGGGCCGGCGTCGGCGAGGGCGACCACGCGTACACCGGGGAAGGAGAGATCGGCCGTGTGCTCGGTGACCAGGGCGACACACAGCCCGGAGGCGACGTAGCCGAGGAGTCCGGGGAGGTCGTCGGCGCGGGCCCTGATCCGGGGCGTGAAGCCCGCGCGGCGGCACATGAGCTGCCCCTTGCGGGCGAGCTCGGGCAGGGCCCGCTCGCTGACGAAGACGAACCAGTCCTCCCGGAGGGCGGACAGGGAGAGTTCGGCCGCACCCGCGAGCGCGTGGGTCTCGGGCAGGGCGACATACACCCGCTCACGGCCGAGCTCCAGCAGTTCCAGGTCATCGGCCTGCAGGGGTGCGGTGCGGATGAAGGCGAGGTCGAGGGAGCCCAGCCGTAGCGCCTCGACCAGGGCGATGGAGGAGGCCTGGGTCAACTGGATGCGCAGGTCGGGCAGATCGCGTGCCGCATTGGCCAACAGCCGGGGTATGTGCCAGTGCGCGAGACCGCTGATGTACCCGACACGGACCTCGCCCGCGTCCCCCGAGGCGATCCGGCGGGCGCGGGCGAGTGCGGCCTGCTGGGCGTCCAGCAGGTGACGGGCATCTGCGGCGAACGCCGCGCCCGCTGCGGTCAGTTCGACGCCATTGCTGCTCCGGTCGAGCAGCCGGGCGCCGACGATCCGCTCCAGACGCTGGATGGCCTGGCTGAGCGGTGGCTGACTCATCATCAGCCGCTCGGCCGCCCGGCCGTAGTGCTTCTCCTCGGCAAGTACCGTGAACTGCTCCAGCAGGCGTGGCGTGAGGTCCATGCCAAGATCCTAGAGATTCACCATGCCTTCGTGCCGGTGAGAAGGGGCCAGAGGTCCTCCGCCCGCTGTGCGAGCGCCGTACGGCCGAGGCGGGCCGACCAGTGAGCTTCGTCCCCGTCCTCGTCGCGCCAGGACCACAGCCGGGTGGTGGCGAAGCGCAGTTCGCTGAGTTCGGTGAAGCCGATGGCGCCGTGCAGTTGGTGGGCGATCCTGGTGATCTCTGCGACCGACGCGGATGCCTGGGCCTTGGCGGCGGCGATGGCGAACACGGCCTCGAAGCCGTGGAGTTCGACCGCTTCACCGGCTGCTTCCACTGCGGCGCCGACCAGCGCGGACTCCTCGATGAGCCGGGCCTCTTCCTGCTTGACGGCCTGGAAGTGGCTGAGCGGCCGGCCGAACTGGATGCGACCGGAGGTGTGGGCCACCGTCAGCTCGACGCAGCGCTCGGCCGCCCCGGCGATCAATGCCGCGCGCGCCAAGGCGGCGCGCAGCTCGCACTCGGTCAGCAGGTCCGGGGGGAGGGGGCGTACGAGCTCGGCAGGGACCTGGAAGTCGGCCAGGTGCAGGGTGTCACGCGACTCTCCGGCGAGGTTGGAGCCGGTTGCGACCGTCGTACGAGCGGGGTCGACGGGGAACAGGACGGGTCCGCCCGGACCCTGCGCCACGACCAGTACGGTGGCGCTGCCGCCCCAGGGCACGCGGGGCAGGGTGCCCGAGACGCGTAGGGCGAGGTCCTCGCCCATGGTCCCCGCCGGGCCGACGTGGAAGGCGGCGGGGCGGGCCCAGGTGATCGCCAGGTCGGAGGCCAGGCAGTAGGTCAAGGGGCCTGCGGGTAGGACGAGTCCGGTGCGCTCGGCGAGCGGCCGGGCGACGAGGATGCTTTCGGCGACCGGCCCGGACGCGGATCCGGACCCGGTCCCTGCGGTGCGCCCTGCGGAACGGACGTCGGCAAGCTGCTGCGAGATGCTCATGACTGCTGCTCCTGCTGCTCAAGGGCTCGGGTGATGATGCCGCGAAGGATTTCGTTGGTGCCGCCGCGCAGGGTGTATGCGGGGGTGTGCAGGAGCGCGATGGCGAGGAGTTCGGGGTACGTGCCGGGCGTGGCTCCGGCGTCGGCGGCCACCGGCAGGATCCGCCGGGCCTCGTTCACCACCTCGCCTTCGAGCCGGGTTCCGAGGTCCTTCACCAGGGCTGCCTGGACGTCGGCGGGGCGTCCCGCGTCCAGCGCCGCGGCCACCCCGAGGGAGAGCCGGCGTACGGCGCACACCCGCGCGAGGAGCGCGCCGAGGCGGGACTGCTGGTCGGCGGTGGTGGCGCGGCCCGACAGCTCACGCACCAGCGCGACAAGCAGCGGGAAGGTACTCAAGTACCTCTCCGGGCCACTGCGTTCGAAGGCGAGCTCACCGGTCACCTGCGCCCAGCCGTCGCCCTCGCTGCCGAGCAGCATGCTGTCGGGGACCTCGACGCCCTCCAGGTGGAAGTAGTTGAAGGTGTGCTCGCCGGTCAGCAGCCGGATCGGCTCCACGCGCACCCCGGGGGCGCGCAGGTCCACGATGAACTGGCTGAGCCCCTGGTGGCGGTCGGCGTGGTCGCTGGTGCGGGCCAGGACGATCGCGTAGTCGTTGACGTGCGCACCGCCGGTCCACATCTTGGTGCCGGTCAGCTTCCAGCCGCCGCCGTCGGTACGCTCGGCGCGGGTCGCCACGTTCGCCAGGTCGGAACCGGCCTGCGCCTCGCTCATCCCGATGGAGAAGAAGCAGCGGCCCTCCGCGATGGCGGGCAGGAAGCGCTTCTTCTGCTCCTCGCTGCCGTGGGCCAGGATCGAGGGCGCGGCCTGGCGGTCGGCGACCCAGTGCGCGGAGACCGGAGCCCCGGCGGCGAGCAGTTCCTCGATCACCACCACTCGGGCGGCGAAGCCCAGGCCGCCCCCGCCGTACTCCTCGGGCAGGGCCATGCCCACCCAGCCGCGCTCGGCGAGCCTGCGGCTGAACTCCGGCAGCCAGCCGGTCAGCCAGGAATCCGGGCGCCCGAGCACGGTGCCGCGGGCGCGCTCCTCGTCGAGGAACCGGCGGACCTCCAGACGTAGTTCGAGGGCTTGGGCGGGCAGCAGTGCAGATGTGCCGGTCATGGCGAACTCCTGTTCAGGCGGTGTGCGCGGGGCGCAGCAGGTTCGTGTCGAAGCCGGCCTCGTGCAGCACCTCGTCGGTGTGCTCGCCGATGGCCGGGCAGGGGCGCAGCGGCGGGACGGGGTCGGCGGAGTAGCGCACCGGGCGGGCGATGGACCGGTAGGCGCCCTCGGTGGGGTGCTCGACCTCGGTGAGCAGGCCGCCTTCGCGGGCGTACGAGCTGGCCGTGGCCGAGGCGATCGAGTGCACGGGAGCAGCGGGGATGCTCACGCGGTGGCAGAAGTCCTGCCAGGTCGCGGTGGTGTGCTGCCGGGCGAGCTCGTCCAGTACGGGGTAGAGCTCGTCGGCGTTGGCGGCGCGCGTGGCGCGGGTGGCGAACCGCGGGTCGTCGGCGAGTTCGGGGCGGCCGGCGAAGGCGGTGAAGTCGCGCCAGTTGCGGTCGCTGTGCGGCAGGATGCACATCCAGCCGTCGGCGGTGCGCTGGGCGCGGCGGGCGCGGCTCATCGAGCGGGGTGCACCGAAGGAGCCGTCGGGCTCCAGCACGGCCTCGCCGAGGTGCTCGACGAGGTTGAAGGCCATCATCACATCGGCCATCGGCACTTCGATGTGCTGGCCTCCGCCGCCGTTGGCTCGGTGGTGCAGAGCGGCGAGCACGGACTGGGTGATCTGCAGGCCGCAGATCTTGTCTGCGAGCAGGGTAGGAACGAAGTGCGGTTGCCCGCTGGCCTGCTGATTGAGCCAGACCAGCCCGGAGACGGCCTGGATGATGTCGTCGTACGCGGCGAGGGTGCCGAGCTCGCTGTCGCTGCGGAAGCCCTGGGCGTTGACCTGGATCAGCTCCGGGTTGGTGGCGGCGAGTTCGTCGGGGGTGAGCCGGAGCCTGACCAGGGCCTGCGGGCGGATGTTGGTCAGGAACACATCGGCGGTACGGAGCAGCGCAAGCAGCGCCTCGCGGCCGTGCGGGGCCTTCAGATCGAGAGCGACGCTGCGCTTGTTGCGGTTGAGGTTGAGGGCCGCACCGCCCATTCCGGCGTGGCGGATCGGCGGGTAGCTGCGCGTCATGTCGCCGCCGGGCGGCTCGACCTTGATCACGTCGGCGCCCAGGTCGCCGAGCTGCTGGGCGGCGTACGGCACCATGATCACGCTGCCGAGTTCGACGACGCGGACACCGGCGAGCATTCCTTCCTTCGGCATTTCGCCTCCTTTTCGGGATCGTTCAGTGAATCCAGGAAAGTCCGAACAGGCAGCCTGCGTCCAATACCGATACACCTATGAAAATCAGGGGTCAGGCATATCACTGCAGGTGAACGGCCCTCTATATGACGGGCCATATCACCACCGCCTGGAAGTCATATTGGACCGGACCGAAGGGGCGCAGCTTTCCTGAAGGCAGCAGAAGTCCTTCGGAAGGATCCCGGTCATGCCACACACTCCCCATGACGTACTCGACGACCTCTACCGTGAACTCGGCGTCGGCGCCGCGGACGCAGGCGGCAAGGTCGCCATCACCGGCGCCGACCCGGTCACCCCCTCCGTGCACCGGATCGGCGACGCCGCCGCGGCCGCGCTCGCGGCGCTCGGCACGGAGGTCGCCGCGCTGTGGCGGGAGCGCGGCGGGGACGGGCAGGACGTCACCGTGTCGGTGGAGTCGGCCGTGCACCAGCTGATGGCCGTGTTCCTGACCAGCGTCAACGGCGTTGCCGTCACTGCACTCGCCGAGGACCCGAACCTGCTCGGGAACAGCGACTTCTACCGCGCCGCCGACGGCCGCCACGTCTATGTGCTGCTGAGCTACCCGCATCTGCGCGATACGGCGTGCGAGGTCCTGGACTGCCAGCCCGACCGGGAGCGGATCGCGGACGCCGTCGCACACTGGGACGCCTTCGCACTGGAGGAGGCGATCTGCGCGCGGGGCGGCACCGCCATCGCCGTACGGACGCGGGCCGAGTGGCGCGAGCACCCGCAGGGCCGGCTGCTCGACCGGGGCCCGCTGATCCACATCGACAAACTGGGCGACAGCGCGCCCGAGCCCTTCCCCGGCGGGGCCGAACTTCCACTCTCCGGCGTGCGTGTGCTGGACAACACGCACGTCATCGCCGGGCCGATCGCCGCCAGGATGACCGCCGAGCTGGGCGCGGACGTACTACACCTGTCCTCCCCCGCACACCCCGACCCCAACGGCATGATCATCGAGACCGGCATCGGCAAGCGCGCCGCCTTCTGCGACCTGAACGTCCCCGGCCAGGCGAAGGCCTTGCGCCGGGTACTGGCGGAGACGGACGTGTATGTGAGCAACTACCTGAACCTGGACACCAAGGGCTTCGGCCCGGCGGCCTTGGCCGAGGAGCGGCCCGGACTCGTCCTGTTGGACTTCCACGGCTGGGGCACGACCGGACCGTGGTCGCGGCGCGGCGGATTCGACCAACTCGCCTGTGCAGCAAGCGGATTCTCCGCAGAGGAGGGCTCCTTCGACGGGCCCAGGCTGCCGCCCACCTACCTGCTCAACGACTACCTCGCGGCGATCCTGGGCGCAGCCGGGACCGTGGAGGCACTGCGCCGCCGGGCCCGCGAGGGCGGGACCTGGCGGGTGCACGTGGATCTGGCCAAGGTCTCGATGTGGGTGCAGGACCTGGGGCTGTTCCCGCGCGCGCAGGTCCGCGGCCTGCCCGCCCCCGACCCCACCGACGCCGCCGGTCACCTCGCCACTGTCGAGGGCCCGTTCGGCAGCACCGGCTATCTGCCGACACGCATCGCGTACTCCACGCTGCGCCCCCGTCTCACCCGCGGCGCCGAGCCCCTCGGTGCCTCCACCCTGGCCTGGTGATCCCGATGCGCGCCGGCGACATCCCGGACCTGCTGCTCACCACACCGGTGAACTCCCCCGCCTACCCGCTGCCCCCGTACCGCTTCACCGACCGCGAGTACCTGACGATCACCTACCGCACCGACCCCGACGCCCTGCGGCGCGTCGTCCCCGAGCCACTGGCCGTGCCCGAGCCGCTGGTCCGCTTCGAGGTCATCCGGATGCCGGACGTCACCGGCCTCGGCAGCTACAGCGAGTCCGGCCAGCTGATCCCGGTCGAACTCGACGGGGAGCAGGGCGAGTTCAGTCTGGCGATGTACGTGGACAGCGCACCGGCCATCGCCTCGGGGCGCGAACTGAGCGCGTACCCGAAGAAGGCGGGATGGCCCCGCCTGTACGTCGACGGCGACACCCTGGTCGGCACCCTCGACCACGGCTCGCTGCGGGTGGCCACCGCGACCATGGGCTACAAGCACCAGCCGCTCGACCCCGCCCAGGCCCGTGCCGAACTCGCCGCGCCCACCTACCTGCTGGGTATCGACCGCGGATACGACGGCGCTCCCCTGCGCTGCGAACTCGTCCGCACCCGGATCACCGATCTCACCGTCAAGGGTGCCTGGTCCGGGCCCGCACGGCTCCAGCTCTTCGAGCACGCGCTCGCACCGCTGGCCGATCTGCCCGTACGCGAGGTCGTGCGCGCCACCCATGTGCTGGCCGACCTCACCCTCTCCCCCGCCGAACCCCTGCACGACTACCTCAAGAAAGTGCCTTCCGCATGAGCCCCATCCGCGCAACCGTCGTCGGCGCCGGCCTGATCGGCGCCTCCTGGACCGCCCTGTTCCTGGCAGGCGGCCTGGAGGTCACCGTCTGCGACCCGCGCCCCGACCTGGACGCCTACCTGGACACCGAACTCGCCGCCTGTGAACCGGCACTGCGGCAACTCGGCTTCGACACCTCGCATCTGAGCGCGCGCCTGTGCCTGGAGCCCGACGTGGCTCTCGCTGTCGCGCAGGCCGATGTCGTGCAGGAGAACGGCCCGGAGCGGCTGCTGCTCAAGCAGGAGCTGTGGCAGCGCATCGAGCAATGCGCCCCGGCGGACGCGCTACTGGCCACCTCGACCTCCGGCATCCCGGCCACCGCCATCGCCGAGGCCCTGCGCAGCCCGGAGCGGCTGGTGGTGGGGCATCCCTTCAACCCGCCGCATCTGATCCCGCTGGTCGAGATCGTCCCCGGCGCGCTTACCTCGGCCGAAACCGTCGAGCAGGCACGGCAGTTCTACGCCTCGCTCGGCAAGCAGCCCCAGGTGCTGCGCAAGGAGGTCCCCGGGTTCGTCGCCAACCGACTGCAGTCCGCGCTGTTCCGCGAGGCCGTGCACCTGGTGGCCACCGGTGTGGTCACCGAGCAGGAGCTGGACTCCATCGTCACCTCCTCGATCGGCCTGCGCTGGGCGGTGGACGGCCCCTTCCGCTCCTTCCACCTGGGCGGCGGTCAGGGCGGACTGCCCGACTTCCTGGCCCACCTCGGACCCCAGATGGAAGCCGCCTGGCCGGCCCTCGGCACTCCCTCCTTCGACGAGCCCACGCTCGCCCTGCTCATCGCCCAGGCCAAGGAGTTCCTGGCCGAGGGCAGCGTCACCGAACTGGCCGCCGAACGCGACCACCGCCAGATCGCGCTGATGCGCGCGCTCCACGAGAACTGACCCCTCTCCCGCAGCTGAACCCCGATTCCGGCAAGCACCCTGGAGGTCTCCGCGATCACGAACGCGTCGCGGGCGTCGCTCTTCGCCTCGCCCCGCTATGCACCGGCCATCCGGTTCACCGTGCGGCCGGGCACCTAGACGGGCTTCTGTCCGTGCGAGGCCAGCAGCGCCAGCAGCAGCGCGGACGCGGTGCCCGCCAGGTCGATCGCCCACTCCACCGCGTCGGCCAT
>NZ_JBEZGX010000028.1:0-106181 GCF_040650235.1 Kitasatospora sp. NPDC048722 | reverse complement strand
AGTCGGAAAATCACCCAGCCCCCGGAGCGGCCACCCCCGCAGCCACCCCCGGCGAACCCCACCCACCCGAAAGCCCACGACCACACCCCAAGCCCCGCGCAGCAGCCCCCACCCCCACCCGCAGCCGCCCCACCACGTGCCGAATCAACCGATCCAAGTCCGCGCAATACACAGACGGATGACCGAACCCGTCCCCCGCATACCGATGCGCATAGAGCCCACCCCCACACACCCGGACCAACGGGCACCCCACACACACCGGCCCGAGCCCGTCCACCCCACGCTGACGAGCCAAGAACGCCGGATGCGTCGCAGCGTCGGCGAAGCCGTGCCGCCACACGTCCAGTCCCGTCGCCGCAGCCCCGTCGTACGCGGCCTTGAGACTGTCCGCCTGCTCGATCGTTCCGTCCGCCTCGATCACCACGAGGTCCACCGGCGCGAGCCCGACGGCCTCGCTGGCCGCGCGGCCGCCGAGCAGCAGCACGGCCAGCTCCTCGAACAGCCGCACCCCGGTCTCCCGCCGAGGGGCGTCGAACCACCGGTCGAAGGCGGCGATCAGCCACTCCCCGTACGGAGCCGCCTCCCCGCCGGCCGGGGGCGCGGAGGGCAGGTCGCGCCGGACGCCGGCCGGCTGGGACTGCCAGGTCGCGTGCGGCAGGAGCAGGTCGAGCCGGGGCGGAGCGAACTCCAGCAGGGCCTCGTAGGTGGCCACCGGATCCGCCGCCAGGTCGACGACGCACAGCAACCCGGCGAACAGCGCGCGGTGTTCGGGTGAGCCGAGCAGCCGCACCGCCTCGGCGGTCCGCTCCCAGCTGCCCGCGCCGGAGGGCAGTAGCCGGTGCCGGTCGTGGTCGGCGCGCGTGCCGTCCAGCGACACCCCGACGCCGACCCGGTACCGGTGCAGGACGTCCAGCAGCGCGGGCTCGTCGAGCAGTCGGAGCCCGTTGGTCTGCAGGCTGAACCGGACCCGCGGCCCGGCGTCCGCCAACTCCCCCAACAAGGCGTCGAGATGACCGGCACCGACGAGCAGCGGCTCCCCGCCGTGCAGCACCACGACGACCTCGTCGAGCCCGTGCTCGCCCGCGTGCTCGGCGATCCGCCGCGCGGTGCGCCGGACCACCGGCAGTTCCATCCGCCGGGGCCGGTCCCGCCAGCTCTGGTCCGCGGCCTCGTAGACGTAGCAGTAGTCGCAGGCCAGGTTGCACCGACTGTGGATCTTCAGCAGGAACTGCCGGAACGCCACCATACGGCGAGCCTAACGCCGCAGGGCCACCGCCCTTGACAGCGAGTCCGGCACCGCACGACAGCCGGCCCGGCAGCGCATGGCAGCGAGTTCTGCACCGCATGACGGCGAGTCCGGCACCGCAGGAGACATCACCCGTGACGACGACTCACACGTGCGGCGGCTCCACGTCCGAGTCGAGCCGCAGCCCCGCCTTCACCGCCACGGTCGTCGGGTGCTCCTCCCCCAGCGTCGCCCGGGCCCGGCGGATGCAGTCCGCCCGCAGCTCGGCCGCCCGCTCGGTCTGCCCCGCGGTCGCGAGCGAGAGCGAGAGGTTGGAGTTGATGCCGATCGAGTCGTAGTGGTCCTGGCCGAGCGTCGCGGTCATGAGGGGCGCGGCCTCCAGTTCCAGGGCCAGCGCCGCCTGCGTCTCCCCGGCCACGGCCAGGTCGTTCGCGTGGTTCATCATCGCGATCGGGATGTAGAGGTGGTGGTCCCCGAGGACCGTCCGGAACTGGGCCAGAGTCCGCCCGGACAACGCCTTCGCCTCCTCCAGGCGGCCGGCCAGCCGCAGGTACACGGACAGGTTGTTGGCGCCCGCCAGGGTCACCGGGTGGTTCTCGCCCAGGTAGTCGCGGTACCGCGCAAGAGCCCGCTCGGCGAGCGGGATGGCCCGCTCGGTGAGGCCGAGGGCGTTGAGGTCGCTGGCCAGGTTGGTGGCGGCGGCGAGGGTGTCGGGGTGCTCGGGGCCGTTGATGTCCAGGTAGCGCTGGTAGATGTCCTCGTCTATCTCCAGGGCCTCGTTGTAGCGGCCGGCCCGCCGCAGGGCCACGGCGAGGTTCTTGCGTGCGCGGAGCGTGTCGGTGTGGCCGTCGCCGATGGTCTGCTGGTAGATCCGGACGGTCTCCTCCAGCAGGTCGAGGGCCTCCCGCAGGCGCCCGGTCTCGCGCAGGTCGCGCGCGTAGTTGGAGGCGGACGAGAGCGCGTAGAGGCTGTGCGCACCGAGGGCGTCGCGCTGCTGGAGGTAGTTGCTGCGGTGGCGCTCCAACGCCGCCCGCCGGTCGCCGGCCAGGTAGTCGGAGACGGCGAGGTTGTTGGTGATCATGAGCGTGCGCGGGTGGTCGGGTCCGAGGGTGCGCCGGGCCGCGTCCAGCGTGCGGCGGTCGAGGGTGCGGGCCTCGTCGTAGCGGCCGAGGAAGCGCAGGTCGGCACCGAGGCTGTTGGCGACGGCGAGGGTGTGCGAGTGCTCGGGGCCGAGGGTCGCGGTGAACCGGTCCAGGATGTCGCGGTCCATCTCGTACGCCTCCTGGAGGGCGCCCTGGGACCGGCGGATGTTGCTGAGCTGGGTGCGCAGCATGAGCGTCTGGGCGTCGTTGTCGACGTCGAAGCCGGGGCCGCCGTAGCCGTCCCGGCCCCAGTGTTCGAGCGTTCGCTCGGCGAGTTCCCGTCCGGACTCGTGCAGGCTGCGCTTCCACTGGTAGCGGACGGAGTCGATGATCCACTGCCGGACGTCCTCGTCGGCGCTGTCGACGGAGCCGGAGGGCCACAGGTGCGGCAGGAGTTCGGCGTACTCGGCCCAGTTGGCGGGGACGTCGGGGTCGCCGGGGTTGGCGGTGGCGAGCGCCGCGTGGACGACGCTGCGCAGTTCGGCCCGCCGTTCCTCCTCGACCTGGTCCCGGAGCACGGCCTGGACGAGCCGGTGCACGGTGATGGTCTCGCTGCCCTGGTCGGTGCGGGCGAGCCCGAACCGGTTGATGGCGCGCAGGAACTCGCCGATCGCGAGCTTGTCGCGGGGCGCGCGCGGGGGCAGCCGCAGGGCGCGGGTGACCGCGCGGCTGTAGAGCAGCCGCATCGGGATGGCATCGGGGCCGAAGAAGGCGCAGATCTCCAGGATCTGGGCGGCCGGGGCGTTCATCCGGCGCAGTTCCTCGACCGAGATGCGCCAGGTGGCCGCGGCGGAGTGCGGGTAGTCGGCGGTGCGCAGGGCGGTGCGCTCCAGCATCTCGGTGAGCTCTTCGTCGAGCAGTTCGAGGTAGGTGGCGATCGGCATGGACGTCTCCTGCAGCCAGACGGCGGCCTGGCCGACGGCGAGCGGCAGGTCGCCGAGGCGGTGGGCGACCTGGTCGGCGTCCTCCAGGGAGAGGCCGCTGTTGAAGCGGCGCAGCAGCCGGATGCTCTCCTCGCGCAGGAAGACGTCGACCTCGACGAGGCCGGCGTGCCGGGCCCAGCCCTGGTTGCGGGAGGTGATCAGGACGTGCCCGCCGGAGGAGCCGACCGGCTGCCAGGGGGCGAGTTCCTCGGGGGTCCCGGCGTTGTCGAAGACGAGCAGCCAGCGGCGGTAGGGCTGGCCGCGGCGCAGCGCGTCGAGAACGGCGGCGGCCGTGTGCGCGACGTCGTCGCTGGTGGGCACGCCGAGCCGCGGGGCGAGTTCGGCGAGCTTCTGCGGGATGTTGGCGGGTTCTTCCGCCGGCACCCACCAGACGACGTCGTAGGCGGCCTTGAAGCGGTGCGCGTACTCGGCGGCGATCTGCGACTTCCCGGCGCCGCCGAAGCCGTACAGGACCTGGCTGAGCACGGCGCCGGGGCCGCCGGTGAAGCGGTTGCGGAGCAGTTCGAGGAGCTTGCCGCGGCCGATGAAGGAGGCGTTGCGCGAGGGCGCCTCCTGGACCTGCGGGGCGGTGCCCGGGAAACGCGCGGGGGCGAGGAACTCGCCGCTGTCGGAGTCGGATTGGCGGGCGCTGCCGGGCGGCGGGCCGAGCTCGCCGTAGAGCTGGGACTCGGCGGCCACGGCGGAGGAGCGGACGAGGTCGGGCGCGGCCTGGCCGATGAACGGGCGGGGCACCGGCTCGTCCGAGTCCTGCAGTCGCAGGGCGACGAGGGCCGGGGAGCCGGAGGCGAGTTCGCGGCCCTGGAGCAGTTGCCAGACCTCGGCGGCGCGAGGCAGCGCGGTGTACTCGGGCGAGAGCAGCGCGAGCAGCCGGCCCTGGCCGTCGAGCGGCCCGGCGACCTCGGGCGGGCGGCCGCCGGTGTACGGCTCGGCGGCGTTGTGCAGGGAGGACTGGTAGCCGAAGCGGGTGAGGGTGCCGGCCGCCCACTCGGCCCACATCCGGTCCTCGGGCGCGTAGCTGACGAAGACCTGCCGGGGCACGGCACGGGCGGAGCGCAGGTAGGCGCCGTAGAGGCGGCGGCGGGTCTCGGAGCCGAGCGGGCGCAGCGTGCGGACCCTGCCGTCGGTGATCCAGCCGGCCAGCCGTTCGAAGGCGTTGAGCAGGCTGCGGGCCTCCTGCGGCCGGTCGGCGACGGTGGCGGGCACCTCCTCGTAGGCGTAGAACGGCTTGTACGGGACCTCGACGTCGGCCCAGTAGCCGGCCCGGCGTTCGGCGGGCAGCCAGCGGCCCAGGTAGGGCGCGAAGGCCTCGCGGGCGTAGTCCCGGCCGGCTTCGAGGCGCTCCTGCTCGGCGTCCTCGACCCGCATCGGCACCGGCAGAACGCGGATGGCCCGTTCCTCGGCCTCGGCGATGGCCCGGGCGGCGTCGACGCCGCCGCGGATGTTCTGGGCGCTGAAGGTGAAGCAGTCGACGACGGAGTCGGGCATCAGGACGGTGCAGATGCCGGAGGTGTCGCTGACGCCGGTGCGGCTGTCGATGAGCACGTAGTCGTACGTACGGGACCAGCGTTCGCGCAGCTCGCGCAGGAACTCGCCGCCGCGGATGTCGCGCCCGTGGTAGAAGCTGCGCCAGTTGAAGCTGGTGACGGCGGCGGCGTAGGCGGCGTTCTGCCGGCCGGCCGGGAGGAAGTCGAGCCGTCCGCCGGCCGGCAGGTCGAGGGCGAGGCCGCAGACGTAGGCGTCCAGCCGGCCCGGCTCGTCGAGCCAGGCCGCCGGGGACAGGCCGGCCGGTCCGACGGCGGAGGGCAGCGCCTGCTTGACGTAGGAGCGCAGCAGGTCGATCAGGCCTTCGGTGGAGTGGAGTTCGGGGTCGACCAGCAGGGGGTGGTAGTAGCGGTGGAGGCCGGGCGCCTCCAGGTCCCAGTCGACGACGAGGACGCGCAGGCCGCGACTGGCGAGGATCCACCCGACGTTGGCGAGGGCCATGGTGCGGCCGGTGCCGCCCTTGAAGGAGTAGAACGTGACGACCGATCCCGGTCCGCCGCGGGCCGGCTCTGTTCCGGGCTCAGTGATCATCGTCCTGGTCTCCCCTCAGGGGCGCTGCGTCGTCGTGGTGGTCGCGCGGGTTCGGCACGTCGGGCGGGTTGGGCCACCGCCCCGGTTCCCGTGGCGGGGTCTCCGGGGCCGGCTGCGGACCGAACGGGATGGCCAGCCCGGGGATCGCCCGTTCGCCGGTGCCGCCGGGGCCGAAGCCGAATGCGCCACCATCATCGTCCCCCCAGTCCAGGTTGTCGTCCATGAGCTTGTTCTGAGCGACCGTCACCATGATGGTGAGGTCGGAGTCGAAGTTCTCCCGGTTCACCTTGACGCGGAAGAGGTGCTCCGGGTCGCTCCGGCGCAGCCAGTTGCGGCGGAACACGCCGCGCACGCCGGCCCAGAGCGCGTCGCGCTCCCCCTCCGGGTCGGCGCTGCCCATCGGGACCATCACGCCAGTGACGGGGTGGTTCTGGTCGTCGTACTCGCGCAGAGCGGCGCGGTAGCGGACGTGCCCGGCCACCCAGGGGTCCACCAGCAGGACGCTGACCTGACTGTCCTCGCGGGCCTGGTCGAGCTTCTCGCCGAGGCCCGCGCCGACCTCCTCCAGGGTGGTGGTGTGTCCGGCGGCGGTGATCACCCGCTGGGCGCGCACCGCGAGGGACGGCGTCGTGGGCGGGTGGTACGGCGCCCAGTGCCAGGGCTTGGCCCCGTACCAGCCTCCGGCGTGGGAGCCGCCCTCGGCGGCGGCCTCCGAGGCCCGGCCGGCCGCGATGAACAGCCGGACCATGCCCGCGCCGGCCGTGGACTCCACCGGCTGCGGGCCGGGGAAGTAGCCGCGCACCGCGTTGAGATCGAAGTCGGCGAGCTCGGTGAGGCGGCGCGCGGCCGCGTCGCGGACGCGCTCGGCGACGACCTTGACGACCTGCCGGTAGGCGTCGCCCTGCGGCCCGGTGCGCAGCAGCGCGCGCAGGCCGTACCGCGCGTAGGCCTCGCCCATGTCCGGCTGGGCCCACTGGATCTTGGTGACCTCGGCGGCCAACTCGCCCGGGACGACCGGCTCCCAGAGCACCGGGACCAGCGCCGGGATGAGCTCGCCGGTGTCCTCGTGGTGGCGCCGGACGCGGCCGCGGAAGGCGGTCCACTCCTTGCCGCAGTAGAGGCTGGCGAAGTAGGCGGGCGAGTAGAGCGCGACCATCGCGCGGCTGCGGCCCAGCATGGTGGCGAGCTGCTCGGCCCAGTCGTCGCCGACCCGCAGCTGCTCGGTGTCGCGGTACGCCAGCTCCTCGGCCCGGGCTGCGGGTTCGATGCGCCCGAGCTCGTCTCTCAGGTCGCTGAAGAACTGGTCGACGAAGGCATCCTCCGCCTCGAAGTCCACACGGGCGTAGCTGAAGAAGAAGTAAGGCTGCAGCACTCTGTCCCCCGAGGCCCGACGGTGTCGCGACGGCGCTGGTTTCATACCCAGCATGTCGTGAACTCCACCGGTCGCGCGGGGAAGTTGGCGAACTCGGAGGCTCCGGGGGGTTTAACCGGTGGTGGGGCGCACGCCCCGACCGGTCCCGCTACCGCCCTCGCTACCGGCCGAGCGCCGACTGGAACGCCGCGAGCGGTTCCGCGCCGGGGGTCAGCGCGTCCGCGACCACCCGGCGCAGCAGGTCGCCGAGGACGGTGTCGGGCAGCGCGTCGAGTTCGTCGAGCGGCAGGGCGGCGACGTCGACCAGGTCAGAGCCGAGTCCAGCGGCGGTTTCCGCACCGGTGACGCCCATCAGTCCCTCACTCGATCGTGTCGGCACGGCGGGCTGGTGCCCCGGTGGGATCCGACCCAGGTCCGCGCGGGCAGAATGTTACTACGCCGCACCTTGATCATGACGGACCGTCAGGTCCACTGCGGCGCCGCACCCCCGCCCCGCCCTCAGGGGCAGAGGCGTTCGACGCGCCAGCCGGTGGGGGCGGCGGGGTCGGCGAGGTAGCGGAGGCGGTCGTGGAGGCGGTTCTCCCGGCCCTGCCAGAACTCGACGGCCTCGGGGACCACCCGGTAGCCGCCCCAGAACGGCGGGACGGGGACGCCCTCGCCCTCGGGGTAGCGGCGTTCCAGTTCGGCGTAGCGCCGTTCGAGGACCTCGCGGCCGGCGACCGGGCTGGACTGCTCGCTGGCCCAGGCACCGAGCTGGGAGCCGTGCGGGCGGGTGCGGAAGTAGGCGGCGGTCTCGTCCCGGCCGACCTTCTCGACCCGACCCTGGACGATGACCTGGCGGGCCAGCGCGATCCACGGGAAGAGCAGGGCCGCATGCGGGTTCTCTGAGAGCTCCGAGCCCTTGGTGGAGCCGTAGTTGGTGAAGAAGACGAAGCCGCGCACGTCGTAGCCCTTGAGCAGGACGGTGCGCGAGTTGGGCCGCCCCCGGGCGTCGGCGGTGGAGAGCACCATGGCGTTGGGCTCGATCACGCCGGCGTCGTCCGCCTCGTGGAACCAGCGGGTGAACTGGCCGAGCGGGTCGGGCGCGAGCTGCTCCTCGACCAGGCCCTCGTGGGTGTAGTGCTTGCGCATCACCGTGAGGTCCGGACCGGGCCGGGCCTCGTCGGCCAGGTTCCGGGTGGCGGGGCTCAGGGGCGTCGACTGGGCGCGTTCCGGGGTCTGCACGCCAACATCATCCCGTACGACAAGCAACCGGCACCGCTACCTCGAGACAAACCCCGGTGGGAGATAAGGTGACTCGCCACCGCTTGGCCGCCCGTCGTACGGTGAATTGTCCGGAACACGGCTTTCGGTTCCGGGGATTTCCCGGGCACGACCGACCCTCGGCGGAAAAGTCAAGCGGGCCCGCGGCAAACATCACCACGGTGGTGTATGGCGCAATGCACCCCGTGCCTGCCACTCTGGCACCGAGTGCCAACCACCATTCGGTCACTGGTGCGCCGCCCCACCACGGCGGAGCGCCGATCGCAGAACTGAAGGAGCCGTCGCATGTCCGACTTCGTACCCGGGCTTGAGGGAGTCGTCGCGTTCGAGAGCGAGATCGCGGAGCCCGACCGCGAGGGCGGCGCCCTCCGATACCGCGGTGTCGACATCGACGACCTGGTCGGCAAGGTCTCCTTCGGCCACGTGTGGGGCCTGCTGGTGGACGGCAAGTTCAACCCCGGCCTGCCGGCCGCCGAGCCCTTCCCGATCCCGGTGCACTCCGGCGACATCCGGGTCGACGTCCAGTCCGCGCTCGCCATGCTCGCCCCGGTCTGGGGCCTCAAGCCGCTGCTCGACATCTCCGCCGAGCAGGCCCGCGACGACCTCGCCCGCGCCGCCGTCATGGCGCTGTCCTACGTCGCCCAGTCGGCCCGCGGCCAGGGCCTGCCGATGGTCCCGCAGAGCGAGATCGACAAGGCCGAGACGGTCGTCGAGCGGTTCATGATCCGCTGGCGGGGCGAGCCGGACCCGAAGCACGTCAAGGCCGTCGACGCGTACTGGACCTCGGCCGCCGAGCACGGCATGAACGCCTCCACCTTCACCGCCCGCGTCATCGCCTCCACCGGCGCCGACGTCGCCGCCGCGCTCTCCGGCGCGGTCGGCGCGATGTCCGGCCCGCTGCACGGCGGTGCGCCGTCCCGCGTGCTCGGCATGATCGAGGAGATCGAGCGCACCGGCGACGCCGTCAAGTGGGTCAAGAACGCGCTGGACAAGGGCGAGCGCCTGATGGGCTTCGGCCACCGCGTCTACCGCGCCGAGGACCCGCGCGCCCGCGTGCTGCGCCGCACCGCCAAGGAGCTCGGCGCGCCGCGCTTCGAGGTCGCCGAGGCGCTGGAGAAGGCCGCGCTGGAGGAGCTGCACAACCGCCGCCCGGACCGCGTCCTCGCCACCAACGTCGAGTTCTGGGCCGCCATCATGCTGGACTTCGCCGAGGTCCCGGCGCACATGTTCACCTCGATGTTCACCTGCGCGCGGACGGCCGGCTGGTCGGCGCACATCCTGGAGCAGAAGCGCACGGGCCGGCTCGTGCGCCCCTCCGCGCGCTACATCGGCCCCGGCGCGCGTCGCCCCGAGGAGATCGAGGGCTGGGACGCCATCGCGCACTGAGCTCGCGGGACGCCGGCTGCTCCGTCCTGCCGCACCGCCCCTGACCAGCGGGTCCGGCCCCGGCCGGGCCCGCTGCGGCGGGTCGGGGAGCAGTCGAGATCACAGTCTCAGGACGCGGACGACCGTATCCCCGCCCGCGCCCCGGCCGGTAGGCTGCGGCGCGTGGCTCAGATCCAGATCCCCGCTGACATCAAGCCCGCAGACGGCCGTTTCGGCTGCGGACCGTCCAAGGTGCGCCCCGAGGCCCTGAGTGCCCTCGCCGCCACCCAGGCCTCCCTGCTCGGCACCTCCCACCGCCAGGCCCCGGTGAAGAACCTGGTCAAGCGCGTGCGCGAGGGCGTGAGCAGCCTGTTCTCGCTGCCCGAGGGCTACGAGGTGGTGCTCGGCAACGGCGGCTCCACCGCCTTCTGGGACATCGCCGCCTTCGGCCTGGTGCGGGAGAAGTCCCAGCACCTGGACTTCGGCGAGTTCTCCTCGAAGTTCGCCTCCTCGGTCAAGGCCGCGCCGTGGCTGGGCGAGCCGAGCGTGATCAAGACCGCCCCGGGCACCCACCCCCTGCCGGTCGCGGAGGCCGGCGTGGACGTCTACGGCCTCACCCACAACGAGACCTCGACCGGTGTCGCGATGCCGATCGGGCGCCCGGCGGGCGCGGACGAGGGCTCGCTGGTGCTGGTGGACGCCACCTCGGGCGCCGGAGGCCTGCCGGTGGACATCACCGAGACCGACGTCTACTACTTCGCCCCGCAGAAGTCCTTCGCCTCCGAGGGCGGCCTGTGGCTGGCCACCTTCTCCCCGGCCGCCCTGGAGCGCGCCGCCGAGATCGCCGCCTCCGGCCGCTACATCCCGCCGTTCTTCTCGCTGCCGACGGCCATCGACAACTCGTCGAAGGACCAGACGTACAACACCCCGTCGCTCTCCACGCTGTTCCTGCTGGCCGACCAGCTGGAGTGGCTGAACGGCAACGGCGGTCTCGACTGGGCCGTCGCCCGTACGGCTGATTCCTCGTCCCGGCTGTACGGCTGGGCCGAGAAGTCGTCCTACGCGACGCCGTTCGTCGCCAACCCGGCCGAGCGCTCGCAGGTGGTCGGCACGATCGACTTCGACGAGTCGGTGGACGCCGCCGCGGTCGCCAAGGCACTGCGTGCCAACGGCATCGTGGACACCGAGCCCTACCGCAAGCTCGGCCGCAACCAGCTGCGCATCGCGATGTTCCCGGCGATCGACCCGGCGGACGTCGAGGCCCTCACGCAGTGCATCGACTTCGTGGTCGAGGCGCTCTAGCACCGGCACACCGACGACGAGAGGGCCACCGCACACGTGCGGTGGCCCTCTCGTCATTGCCGCGGGGGTGCCGCCGGAGTGCCGCCGGCGGGAGGCCGCCGGGGTGCCGCCGCTACCGGTTGACCAGCGAGCTGACCAGGACGACGACCAGCAGGAGCACCAGGGTGCCGGTCACGATGCGCATGCGAGTCTTGGGATCCACGGTCAACGAGCGTACCTCCGGCTCACCCCCGGCTAGACGCCGAGTCCGGCCCCACCGGTGGCGTCGATGTTCTGGCCGGTGACCCACCGGGAGTCGGCGCAGGCCAGGAAGGCCACGATGTCGGCGATGTCGGACACCTCGGCGACCCGCTTGAGCGCCGAGCGCCCGGCCGTCTGCTCCCGCGCCGCCGGGTCGTCCAGCCACGGGTTGATGTCGGTCGGGACGACGCCGGGCCGCACCGCGTTCACGGTGATCCCGCGCGGCCCGAGCTCCTCGGCCAGGGCCAGGGTGAAGGCCTCCAGCGCGCCCTTGGTCATCGCGTAGGCGATGGCCGACGGGAAGGCCACCCGGGTGGCACCGGACGAGACGTTGACGATCCGCCCGCCGTCCCGCAGGCGCTCCAGACCGCGCTGGACGACGAAGAACGGCGCCTTGGCGTTCACCGCGAACACCTCGTCGTAGGCCGCCTCGGCCAGCTCGTGGACCCTCCCGAACAGCCCCGTGCCCGCGTTGTTGACCAGGACGTCCAGCCCCTCGGCTCCCCCGCCGTGCCGAGCCCCGTGCTCGGCGCCGTACGCCGCCAGCCCCTGGTCGAAGGCCGCCCACAGCGCGTCGGCATCACCGGGGACGCCCAGCTCGGCGCCGATCGCGAAGGCCCGTCCGCCCTTCGCCTGGATCGTCCGCACGACCTCCTCGGCGGCCTTCCCGTTGCGGCCGTAGTGCACGGCGACCAGCGCGCCGTCCCGGCCGAGCCGCTCGGCGATGCCCCGCCCGATGCCCCGGCTGCCGCCCGTCACCAGTGCCGTCTTCCCTGCCAGCGCGCCCATGGCCACGCCCCCTCACTCCGGTCGACCGTTGTGGCGATCGGTTTCTGTAGCGATCGCTAATGAATGAAACCGTAGCACGGCTTCTGTAGCGCTCGATATAAAATCTGGTCATGACCAGCACGACGCGCGGGCGCCCCCGCTCCTTCGACCGCGAGGCCGCCCTCGAGCAGGCCCTGCGGCTGTTCTGGGAGCGCGGCTACGAGGCGACCTCGGTCGCCGACCTCACCGCCGCCATGGGCATCCGCCCGCCGAGCCTGTACGCGGCCTTCGGCGACAAGCGGACGCTCTTCGCCGAGGTCGTGGCCCGCTACCAGGAGACGTACGGCATCCAGACGACGCGCGCCTTCGCGGAGGAGCCGACCGCCAGGGCCGGTGTCGAGCGGATGCTGCGCGAGGCCGCCGCCGTGCTCACGGACCCGGCCCACCCCTGGGGCTGCCTGCTGGTCGGCTCGACGGTCAACTGCACCTCGCCCGATGTCGTGCAGGCCGTCCGCGAGCAGCGCGAGGCCAACCTGCGCGACCTGGAGTCCCGGATCCGCGCCGACGTCGCCGCCGGCCTGGAGCCCGCCGGCACCGACCCGGCCGCGCTGGCGCAGTTCATCGCGACCGTCCTCCAGGGCATGACGCTGCGTGCCCGCGACGGCGCGAGCCGGGCGGAGCTGGAGCAGGTCGCGGCCGTCGCGATGCGCGCCTGGCCGTGATCAGTCGACCGCCCAGCGCGCCAACGACCAGGCGCGGACGGTCTCGTAGTGCGCGAAGCCGCCGTCCAGGTCGCTCTTCATGAGGTGCAGTTCGGCGGCCTCCCACTCCGGCCCCCGGTAGTCGGCCAGCGCAGCGGCCAGTCCCTCCAGCTCGGCCGCCGCGACCCGCTGGACGGCCCGCCGGTGCCCGCGCGACGAACCGGCCCGGGCGAGGGTGAGGTGCGGGTGGAAGGCGAACGCGTCCACCTCGCCGGTGACGTCCGCGGTGGCCTCGTTCACGGCCTCCGCGAGCCTGCGCAGCGCCCAGGCCTGCCCCTCGACCCCGACCCAGAGCACCCGGTCGCCGAAGCGGCCCGCGCCCGCGAGTCGCAGCCGGTGCGCCGGGTGGGCCTCGGCGACGGCGGCCAGGGCCGTCTCCAGCTCCGGCAGCCGGTCCTCCGGTACCTGCCCGAGGAAGGCCAGCGTCAGGTGCCAGCCCTCGACCGTGGTCCAGCGCAGCCGGTCCGCCCCGGGCAGCCCGCGCACCGGCGCCACCGCGTCGGACAGTCCCTGCAACGCCTCGGCCGGCGGCAGCACCGCCACGAACAATCTCATGGTCCCATCTTCCGCCGAGCCGTCGTCTGCACTAGAACCTTTTCCATGAAGATCCGCAACGGGGGCCCCGAAGACGTGCCCGACCTGCTCGCCCTGCTCGACGGCGCCGTGGCCTGGCTGGCCGGCCAGGGCCGCACCGGCCAGTGGGGCGACCAGCCCTTCTCCACCGTCCCGGCCCGGGTGGAGCACGTCGAGAAGTACGGCCACGAGCCGTTCCTGATGCGCCTCGCCGTGGACGACGAGGGCCGCACCGTCGGCGCGTGCGTCCTGTCCGAGGAGCGGGGACCGTACATCCCCGCCGTGGACGAGCGCGAGCTGTACGTCCGCAATCTGGTGACCGACCGTGCGCGCAAGGGCTCGGGCATCGGCGCCGCGCTGATCGCCGACGCGCTCGACGAGGCCCGCCGGCGCGGCATCGGCCTGCTCCGGGTGGACTGCTACGGCGGCGACGACCGCAAGCTCGTCGGCCAGTACCGGGCCCTCGGCTTCACCGAGACCGAGTCCTTCGAGGTCGAGCAGCCGAACGGCGCGTGGGTCGGCCAGGTCCTGGAGATCCGGCTCTAGCAAGGCGTCCGGGTACACCTCAGGCCTCGGGGGCGTTGCCGCACCCGAGGCCTGATGATTCATCAGCAGGCCGGAGCCAACTGGGACTTGGACGCGGTGGGGGTCCGCGCAACGACGGCCACCACCCGGCCGCCGCGGCCCGGGTGCAGGTCGAAGCGCACCCTCAGGTCCGCGCTGCGGGCGAGCACCAGGCCCACCGCACCGGCCGCCAGTGCGGACACCAGCCCACAGGCCAGCAGCCCGAGCCGGGGCCCGTACGAGGCGGTGACCCAGCCCACGATCGGCGCGCCGATCGGCGTGCCGCCGGTGAAGACCAGCACCAGCAGGCCCATCACCCGGCCCCGCATCTCGGGGTCGGTGGCCAGCTGCAGCATCGAGTTGACCGAGGTGTTGAAGCTCAGCCCGAACACCCCGATCAGCGTCAGCAGCGCCGCGAAGGTCCAGTAGTCGGGCGCGAACGCGGCCACGACCTCCAGCGCGCCGAAGCCCAGCGCCGCCGCCACCAGTCTGCGCAGGCGCGGCGCGCCCCGGCGGGCCGCGAGCAGCGCTCCGGCCAGCGAACCGACCGCCATCGCGGTGTTCAGCAGACCGTACTGCCCGGCGCCCACCTTGAAGGTGTCGTGCGCGAAACCGGCCAGCAGCGTCGGGAAGTTGAAGCCGAAGGTGCCGATGAACCCGGCGAGCACCATCGGCCAGAGCAGCTCGGGCCGCTCCTTCACGTACCGCAGTCCCTCGCGCAGCTGCCCCTTCTCGCGGGCGATCGGCTCGGTCGGGCGCAGCTCGCTCTCCCGCATCGCGAGCAGTCCGCCGATCACGGCGGCGAAGGACAGTGCGTTGACGGCGAACGCCCAGCCGCTGCCGACCGCGGCGATCAGCAGGCCCGCGACGGCGGGGCCGACCAGGCGCGCGGTCTGGAAGTTGGCGGCGTTGAGGCTGACCGCGTTGGCGAGGTCCTTCGGGCCGACCATCTCGGACACGAAGGCCTGCCGGGTCGGGTTGTCCACCACGGTGACCAGGCCGAGCAGCAGGGCGAACGCGTACACGTAGTAGGGCGTCACGATGCCGCCGACGGTCATCACGGCGAGGCCCGCGGCGAGCAGGCCCATCGCGCCCTGGGTGTAGATCAGCAGCCGGCGCTTGGGCATCCGGTCGGCGAGGACGCCGCCGAACAGGCCCAGCAGCAGCATCGGCAGGAACTGCATCGCGGTGGTGATGCCGACGGCGAGCGGGCTGCCGGTGAGGCTGAGCACCAGCCAGTCCTGGGCGATCCGCTGCATCCAGGTACCGGTGTTGGACACCACCTGGCCGGCGAAGTAGTAGCGGTAGTTGCGAACGCGCAGTGAGGAGAACATGCCCCGGGGTCGCGTGAAATCGGCGCCCGTGGGGGATGCGGCCGAGCGGGATCGGCCGGGAGCGGCGGGGTCGTCCGCCGCGGTGCGTTCGTCGGGGTCGTCGTCGCCGTTGCCCGGCAGCCCCGTGGGGGCGGGTGCCTGGGTGTCGGCGGCCGCGGCGGTGGCCGCGGCGGGGTCGGTGGTCGGCTCGTCGGTACGGATGGCGGCGGCGGCTGCGGCCGGCGGTGTCACGGTGTTCTCCCCTCGCGGCGCGACGGCCCGCACATCGGCCGTCGCGCTCCTGGTGTTCGTGGTCGGTCCTGCGGTGATGCGGTGCTCCTTCTTCTCCGACTGGCAGGTCGGACTGGGTGTGCCTAGAGGTGTGCGAGCTTGTAGAGCACGGGCGCGGCCTCCCGGAGGACGGCCCATTCCTCCTCGTCGAGCCCCTCGGCGAGCTCGGCGAGCCAGGCGTTGCGACGCCGGCGGCTCTCCGCCAGGATCGCCTCGGCCTGCTCGGTGCTGCTGACGACCACCTGGCGGCGGTCCTCGGGGTGCGGCTCGCGCCGCACGAGCCCCTTCTCCTCCAGCATCGCGACGATCCTGGTCATCGAAGGGGGCTGCACGTGCTCCTTCCGGGCGAGCTCACCCGGCGTGGCCTTCCCGCACCGGGCGAGGGTGCCCAGCACCCCCATCTCGGTAGGGCTCAGCGACTCCTCGACCCGCTGGTGTTTGAGCCGGCGGGAGAGGCGCATCGTGGACGATCGCAGCTGGTTGACCGCTGCGAGGTCCTGCTCGGACATCTCGGGCATGGTCTTTAGCCTACGTCATTACTCTCGCTAACGAAAATTGGTTCCCGCCCTCCCCGCCCTCCCCGCCCTCCCCTCGCTCCACCGCCGCGCCGGAAGATCGCCCCGGTGCCATATTGGACATAGGTCTCGACTCCCAGAAGGGCCGACCAGACATGTCCGACCTCGCCGCCGACCAGGCCGCCCCGAACAGCACCGGTTTCGCCCGGCTCGCCCTGGTCACCATCGACTGCGCCGACCCGGTCGCGCTGGCCGGGTTCTACGGCGAACTGCTCGGCTGGGAGACCCGCCACGCGGACGAGCACTTCGCGATCCTCGACAACCCCGAGGGCGGCAGCCCGCTGGCCTTCGGGCGGGTCACCGGCTACCGGCCGGAGCCCTGGACGGAACCGGACGGCGGCAAGCACTTCCACCTCGACTTCTACGTCGACGACCTCGACGAGGCCATCGACCGGGCCCTGGAACTCGGCGCCACCGAGCCGACGTACCAGCACGGCCGGACGCTCAAGGTGCTGATCGACCCGGCCGGCCACCCGTTCGGACTAGCTGCCCTGGAGTAACCAACGAACGGGCCCGGCGGACCTGCGCAGACGGTGTCAGGGATTGGTGCCAAGATCATGCAGGCACCGTAAAGGCCCACGCTGACCTGGGACTTCACGAAAACGCCGAACCTTGTGCGACCGCCGGGCAGTGGTTACTGTCCCGGTTGTCAGGGCCTCGTTGTCAGGGGCACCACATGTCAGGGGCGCCATGCCAGGTCTCCCCCCGGCGGACCCCGTCCGTGCCCACTCCGCACGGCTTCCCGCGCGCCCCACCGGCCGTTCCGTCCCTCCCGGCAGTCCCGCGTCCGCCCGAGCCCTGGCGCCGTCCTCCCCCTCATCCGTCCAGGGAGCTGTCATTGGGTGAGATCCACCATGCCGACCACGGCTGGATAACACCGGCGGTCTCGTACTTCGTCGCCTGCCTCGGCTCGTTCGTCGCCCTGCGCAGCGCCCGCTGGGCGCTCGTCTCCCAGGGCCGCACCCGGGCCAACTGGTTGCTCTTCGCGGCCACTTCGCTCGGCGCCGGAATCTGGTCCATGCACTTCATCGCGATGCTCGGCTTCTCCGTCAGCGGTGTCGACATCACCTACCGGCCCGGGCTGACGGTGCTCAGCCTGGTGGTCGCGATCGTCGTCGTCGGCGTCGGCCTGTTCACCGTCGGGTACAGCAGGCGCCCGGTGCTGTCGTTGCTCGCCGGCGGCCTGACCACGGGCCTCGGGGTCGCGGCGATGCACTACCTCGGCATGGCCGCGATGGTCCTGCCCGGGCACGTGCACTACGACCGGACGACGGTCGGGCTGTCCATCGGCATCGCGGTGTTCGCGGCGACGGCCGCGCTCTGGGCCGCGCTGAACATCCGCGGCACGCTGGCCGTCCTGGCGGCGGCGCCGGTGATGGGCGTCGCCGTGTGCGCGATGCACTACACGGGCATGTCGGCGCTCTCCGTCGAACTCGACTTCTCGCAGAGCACCCAGGGCGGCGTGATGGCGCTGGAGTTCATCTTCCCGCTCGGGGTCGGACTGGGCTGCTACGTGTTCTTCGGCGCACTCGCCTTCGCGGTGTCGCCGAGCAAGAACGTCACCCAGCCCCTCGTCGTCGGCCACGCCGCACCACTGGCCGCACGTCGGCGCTGAGTGCTCGCCGACACCCAGCGCACGCACGGCGGAGGCCGGGCCCGCACGCACCGGGCCCGGCCTCCGCTTTCGCGTCCCGCTACTCGGGCCCGCCGAGCAGCCCGGTCAGGTGCTCCGGCGTGGCCACCGGGCACACCTTGCGGACGAAGTCCCGCCGCAGCCCGTGGTACGGCTCGCCCGCGCGGTAGAAGTTGGCGTGCATGCGCCGGAGTTCCTCCGCCCGGTAGTCGGCGAGCGGACGCTCCTCGTCGTCCGCGGCCAGCCGGCGCTTCTTGTCGACCAGCCGCGCGGTGAGCTCCGGCGAGGCGGCGAGGCGGGCCGCCTCACGGGCCGTCCAGCGGCGGAAACCGGCCGCGTCCCCGCCCTCCGTTCGGTCCACCAGGCCGATCCGGCGGGCCTGCTCGGCCCCGATCGGCAGCGCCTCGGCGGTCAGCCGCTCCGCCCACTCGGCGCCGACCCGGCGCGGCAGGGTGTACGTCCAGTACTCGGAGCCGTACAGGCCCATCAGCCGGTAGTGCGGGTTGAGCACCGCCGACTCGCGGCACCACACCTCGTCGGCCGCGATCGCCAGCATCAGCCCGCCCGCGGCGGCGTTCCCGGCGAGCGCCGAGACGGTCAGCTTGTCGGTCGTGGTGAGGATCGCCCCGACCAGGTCGTCCATCGCGTTGATGTTCTCCCACGACTCCAGCGCCGGGAAGGACGCGCCCTCGATGACGTTGAGGTGGATGCCGTTGGAGTAGAAGTCCCGGGCCGCCCCGAGCACCAGCACCGAGGTGGGCCGGTCGGCGGCCGCGCGGTAGGCGGCGAGCAGGCGGCGGCACTGCTCGGTGCTCATCGCCCCGCCGGTGTGGGCGAATTCGAGGAAGCCGACATCGCCGTCCTCGTGGTAGCGCAGCTCCGACCAGGTGTCGCGGCGGGCCGCCTCGGCCGGGGTCACCGGCACCTCGCGGACGCGGTGCAGCTCGTCGGCGAGCACCGTCGCGGCGGGCAGCTTGAAGGTGGCGGGCCCGCCCGGGGTGCGGCGCGGGCGCAGCTGCGGGATCCACACCGCGCCGTCCACGGTGGCCCGGCAGATCGCGCCGTCACGGGTCGCGAGCACCTCGCCGGGCACCGGGCCGCGCAGCTCGTCCTCGGGGTGGCCGCCGTGCAGGAAGAACTCGCGGCCGTACAGCTCGTCCAGCACGCCGGGCTGGGAGTCGGCGGCGCGGAGCTTGCGGAGCACGGTGGCGGTGTCGTCGGCGGACCAGTCGATCCGGCGCGCGTCCTGCCGCAGGAACGGGCGCAGCCGGCCGCGGACGTCGGGCCGGTCGTAGTCGAGCGGTTCGGGGGTGAACAGCCCGCCCTCGTAGCGCTGGACGGCCAGCAGGACGGCCTCGACGGCGGCGTCGGCCACCTCGTTGCGGTACAGCTCGCTCTTGCCGCACGCGGGGACGGTGAACTCGACCGACGCCCAGATGTCGCCCGCGTCCATCTCCCCGACGGCCTGCAGGACGGTGACGCCCCAGCGCTCGGCGCCCTCGGTGATCGCCCAGTCCAGCGAGGACGGGCCGCGGTCGCCCTTGGGCCCCGGGTGCACGATGAGGACGGTCCGCTCGCGCCAGACGTCCTCCGGGATGGCCTTGGTGAGCATCGGGCAGACGATCAGCTCGGGATCGGTCCGGTCCACCGCGGCCCGCACCTGCTCGTCCCCGAGGGCGAGCTGGACGGCGACCTGGTGGCCGCGCCCGCGCAGTTCGGTGTGGACGCGCTGGGTCAGGCTGTTGAACGCACTGGCGATCAGGAGTAGGCGCAAGGGGGCCTCCGACGGGGACTGGGGGTCGCGCGCGGAGGCGATGAAACCAGGGCATGGACACGTAATGATTACGGTCGGCCCGCCCTCGCCCGACCCTCACGCACCCCGCACACCTGTGGCCTCGGCATGGCGCATGCTTCGCGGGATCTCCCCAGCCCCTCCCCGGAGTTGCCCCTCCCGGTTCGCCTCCGTCGGGTTAGCGGGGAAAGGCCCGGCGGGCCCGCCAGGTGGTGTGCTCGCGGGAGACCGCGTCCTCGGCCTCGGCGGCCAGGCGGGCCCAGCGGGTCTCCGCGTCCGGCGCCCGGAGGTCGAGGTCGGACAGCTGGTTGCCGACGTTCTCCAGCTCGCGGGCGGCCAGCTGGTAGGCGGCGGCCAGCGGGCGGAGCTGCTTGAGCTGTGTCCAGGCGATGATCGACGCCGCCGCGGCGGAGCTGGCACCGAAGACGTGCACCTGCAGCGCGCCGGTCGCCTGCGCGACGGCCGCCGCCGCGCCGATGATGATCAGCGCCGCGATGCCGAGCCCCCACGACACCGCCTGCGACTCGCACGCCTCGGCCCGGGAGCGGTACCAGGTGCGCTGGCTCTCGACCCGGGTGCGGAGGTAGAGCGTCCGGCGGGCGGTCAGCGAGCCGGCTCTGGCCAGCCGCATCTCGGGGGTGATCTCCGGGACGGTGCCGGGCGGCACGATCTCCGGGTCCTCGAAGGCCCGCATCACGTCTTCGAGCTGCAGCAGGTAGCCGTGGTCCACGTCGGGCGAGTCCGCCTCGCCGTCGAACGGGCGGGCGCGCACCGAGTACTTCCAGGCGAGCGTCTTCACCGACTCGGCCGCGGCCCTGGCCTCGTACCAGCGGCCCTGCGGGTTGCTGCGGCGCAGCCGGGACCAGAAGTAGCCGGCGATCAGGAAGGCCACCACCGAGAAGAGTGGCGCGATGTCGCCGTCGCCCGCCTTGTCCGGCCCCGGGAATGAGCCGATCACTGCGGCGATCACCAGCATCGCGATCAGCCCGCGGTACCACCGGAGCGTCTCGCGCTGTCCGTCCAGCGAGGCCTTGTCCGCCGTCCAGAACAGGTCCGGCAGCAGCTTGGCCTCGTCTCCCCCGGGCGGATCCTGTTGCACCATCGATCGAGCCCCCTCCCCGTAGCCCCGTCCAGGCAGTATGCCCCCGACCAACTCCGCTACACAGTCACCTTTTTGACACCTTTCCCACGCGTCCGATTGCCCCTCCAGTCGGTAACCGGTACAACCGGTTACATGCCGCTGCACTGGAAGCTCGTCATCGACTGCGCCGATCCGCTCCGCCTGGCCGCCTTCTGGGCCGCCGCCCTCGACTACGCGGTCGAGGACAACAGCGCCCTGGTCACCCGCCTCCTCGCGGCCGGCGCGCTCCCCCCGGAGGCCGTGACCGAGTTCGAGGGTCGCCCCGCCTTCCGCGCCCTCCTCGCCGTCCGTCACCCGGACGACCCGTTCGACCCGGCCACCGGCACCGGCCTGGGCCGCCGCATCCTCTTCCAGGCGGTCCCCGAGCCCAAGGAGACGAAGAACCGCCTCCACCTCGACCTCCACCCCGGCCCCGCAGCCCGCGAGGCCACCGTCACCCGCCTGCAGTCCCTCGGCGCCACCGTCCTGCGCCACGTGAAGGAGAACGGCGGCGAATGGACGACGATGGCCGACCCCGAGGGCAACGAGTTCTGCGTCCAGTAGCCCGGCCGGGACGCACCGCGGCCCCGCCCTCCACGGGGGAGGGCGGGGCCGCGCGGGTGCCGTACGGCACTCAGAGCAGGCCGAGGGCCGGCATCAGGTAGTAGAAGGCGAAGACGCCCGCGACCGCGTACATCGGGATCGGGACCTCGCGGCCGCGGCCGGCGGCCACGCGCAGGATGCAGAAGGCGATGAAGCCGAAGCCGATGCCGTTGGTGATCGAGTACGTGAAGGGCATCATCACGATCGTCAGGAACGCCGGGATCGCGATGGTGTAGTCGGCCCAGTCGATCTCCTTGATCGAGTTGGCCAGGATCAGGAAGCCGACGGTGACCAGGGCCGGGGTGGCGGCCTGCGCGGGGACCATGGTGGCGAGCGGGGTGAGGAAGAGCGCCACCACGAAGAGCAGGCCCGTGACGATCGAGGCGAAGCCGGTCCTGGCGCCCTCGCCGACGCCGGCCGTGGACTCGACGAAGCAGGTGTTCGCGGACGCGGAGGTGGCGCCGCCGGCCGCCGTGGCGATGCCGTCGACCATGAGGATCCGGTTGATGCCCGGCAGGTCGCCCTTCTCGTCGAGCAGGTGGGCCTCGTCGGCGACGCCGAGGATGGTGCCCATCGCGTCGAAGAAGCACGACATCAGCACGGTGAAGACGAACAGCGCGCCGGTCAGCACGCCGACCTTCTCGAAGCCGCCGAACAGGCTGACCTTGCCGACCAGGCCGAAGTCCGGGGCGGCGACCGGGTTGCCGGGCCACGCCGGGACGGTGAGGCCCCACTTGAGGGCCGGGATGTCGGCGAACTTGTCGATCACGACGGCGACGGCGGTGCTGACCGCGATGCTGATGAGGATCGCGCCGGGCACCTTGCGGATCACCAGGACGAGGGTGAGCAGCAGGCCGACGACGAACACCAGGACCGGCCAGCCGAGCAGGTGGCCGCCGGTGCCGAGCTGGAGCGGGACGGTGGTGTGGGCGGCGTCCGGGATGCGGCTGACGAAGCCGGAGTCGACCAGCCCGACGAGGCTGATGAACAGGCCGATCCCGATCGCGATGGCCTTGCGCAGCCCGAGCGGCACGGCGTTCATGACCCGCTCGCGCAGCCCGGTGGCGACCAGCAGCATGATCGCGAAGCCGGCCAGGACGACCATGCCCATCGCGTCCGGCCAGGTCATCCTGGGCGCGAGCTGGAGCGCCACGATGGTGTTGACGCCGAGGCCGGCGGCCAGGCCGATCGGCACGTTTCCGATGACGCCCATCAGCAGGGTGGTGAGGCCCGCGGTGAGGGCGGTCGCGGTGACCAGCTGGGCGCTGTCCAGGTGGGTCCCGTTCAGGTCCGTGGCGCTGGCCAGGATGATCGGGTTGAGCACCAGGATGTAGGCCATGGTGAAGAAGGTGGCCACGCCGCCGCGGATCTCGCGCGGCAGGGTGGAGCCGCGCTCGCTGATGCGGAAGTAGCGGTCCAGGGCGCCGGAGGGCGGTTCGGGCGCGGTGTCGGCGGGCTCGGGCGACTCGGTGGTCGGCTGGACCACAGGCATGCGTGCGTCCTCTGTGGGGGGCGGAGGAGAGGGGGCTGGCGCCCTGGTCGACGGTGGCCGGGCGTAGAACTAAAAGTATGGTTTCCGGATCGCACACGCGCTATCTTCGCGCGTAGAGTCCCAGGCGTCCCCGAGCGGACGCCGGATGATCCCCACCGGACCCGCGCCCCGTACGCTAGGCCCCATGTCCAAGACCCCGCTGCACCCCTCCCCTCCGCCGCTGGAGGCCAACGACGTCGCGATCGTCGGCGGCGGCACGGTGCTGTGGTTCGTCGCCTTCCTGGTGCTGCTGCCGTTCCAGGGCACCCTCTCCGACCACGGCCACGGCACCTGGCCCTGGGTCTGCCTGTCCGGCGGGCTGCTCGGCCTGATCGGCCTCTGGTACTGCCGAGCCCGCCGGGACGCGATCGCCCGAAGCCGCGCCGCCGAGGCCGCCGCGCACGCCGAGGGGACGGGCCCGGACGGGGCCCCGTAGACCCCGGCCACCCGGTCGGACCGAATAGGCCTTTAGTAGCACGCATCGGACATAGGGCACCCGTAGAGTCGGTGCCATGACGCAGCCTGCCCACTCCGCGGAAGAGCAGCCCGGTGACGGCGACCGTCCCGACGGTGCGCACCCCCTCGGCCTGCTGCCCGGCCGGCGCGGCGGGCTGAGCGGCGCGGAGGTGGCCGAGCGGGTCGCGCGCGGACAGGTCAACGACGTCCCGGTGCGCTCCAGCCGCTCCACCAAGGAGATCGTCCGGGCCAACGTCTTCACCCGGTTCAACGCGATCATCGGCGTGATGTTCGGGATCATCCTGGTCGTCGGCCCGATCCAGGACGGCCTGTTCGGCCTGGTCATCGTCGCCAACACGGCGATCGGCATCATCCAGGAGCTGCGCGCCAAGAAGACCCTGGACAGCCTCGCCCTGATCGGCGAGGCCCGCCCGCAGGTGCGCCGGGACGGCACCGTCCAGCAGATCGGCGTCGGCGAGATCGTGCTCGACGACACCGTGCTGCTCGGCATCGGCGACAAGGTGATCGTCGACGGCGAGGTCACCGAGGCGGACGGTCTGGAGATCGACGAGTCGCTGCTCACCGGCGAGCCCGACCCCGTCCTCAAGCAGCCCGGCGACCAGGTGATGTCCGGCAGCTTCGTGGTGGCCGGCGCGGGAGCGTTCACCGCGACGAAGGTCGGGCGCGAGGCCTACGCGGCGCAACTGGCCGAGGAGGCGAGCCGGTTCACGCTGGTGAAGTCGGAGCTGCGCACCGGCATCGACAGCATCCTGCGGTTCATCACCTACCTGCTGATCCCGACCGCGATCGGCCTGATCATCAGCCAGCTGGCCGTCGAGGGCCGGGACTGGCGCGAGGCGGTGCGCCGCATGGTGGCCGGCATCGTGCCGATGGTCCCGGAGGGCCTGGTGCTGCTCACCTCGGTCGCCTTCGCGATCGGCGTGATCCGGCTCGGGCGCAAGCAGTGCCTGGTGCAGGAGCTGCCCGCGATCGAGGGGCTGGCCCGGGTCGACACGGTGTGCCTGGACAAGACCGGCACCCTCACCGAGGGCGGCATGGACGTGATCGACCTGCGCGTGATCTCCGACGGCGTGCCCGGGGCGGCCGGGCCGCAGACGATCGAGCACGCACTCGGCGTGATGGCCGGGGCCGACGCCCGGCCGAACCCGTCCATGCAGGCCGTCATCGCCGCCTACGGGGACGGCTCCCGGGCCGTGACGGGGGCCGCGGGCGGTGCGACCGGCTGGCGCGTGATCGAGGCCATGCCGTTCTCCTCCGCCCGCAAGTGGAGCGGCGTGCAACTGCTGGAGCCGCAGGGTGGCGAGGCCACCTGGCTGCTCGGTGCCCCCGACGTCCTGCTGCCCGCCGGCCACCCGGCGCTCGCCGAGGTGGACGAGCTGGGCGCCAAGGGCCTGCGCGTGCTGCTGATCGGCCGCAATCCCGTCCCGCTGGACTCCCCCGACCCGGCGGCGGGCCTCACACCGCTCGCCCTCGTGGTGCTGCAGCAGCGGCTGCGCGAGGACGCGGCGGCCACGCTGCGGTACTTCGAGGGGCAGCAGGTCCGGGCGAAGGTGATCTCCGGCGACGCCGCGGTCTCGGTCGGCGCGGTCGCCGCCCACCTCGGCCTGCCCGGCGCGGACCACCCGCTGGACGCCCGCGCGCTGCCGGCCGAGCCGGAGGCGCTCGCCGACGCCGCCGAGGGGACGAGCGTGTTCGGCCGCGTCACGCCGCAGCAGAAGCGCGAGCTGGTCGGCGCCCTGCAGTCGCGCGGGCACACGGTGGCCATGACCGGCGACGGCGTCAACGACGTGCTGGCGCTCAAGGACGCGGACATCGGCGTGGCGATGGGCACCGGCAGCGACGCGACCAAGGCGGTCGCCCAGATCGTGCTGCTGAACGACTCCTTCGCGACGCTCCCCTCGGTGGTGGCCGAGGGCCGCCGGGTGATCGGCAACATCGAGCGCGTCGCCGGGCTGTTCCTGGTCAAGACCGTGTACTCGGTCCTGCTGGCGCTTCTGGTGATCTTCACCCACTCGCCGTACCCGTTCCTGCCCCGGCACTCGACCGTGCTGTCCACGCTCACCATCGGCGTACCGGCCTTCTTCCTCGCCCTCGCCCCCAACAACGAGCGCGCCCGCACCGGCTTCGTCAAACGCGTGCTGCGGCTGGCGATCCCGGCCGGCGTCATCGCGGGCACCGGGACGTTCGTGTCCTACGCACTGGCCAGGGCGAACCACGCGACGGACCTCAAGGCCGACACCAGCGTGGCCACGCTGACGCTGTTCCTGATCGCCATCTGGGTGCTCGCCATCGTCGCCCGCCCGTACAACTGGTGGCGCCTGCTGCTGATCGGCGCGATGGGCGGCGCGTTCGCGCTGGTGCTGCTGGTCCCGTGGCTGTCCGACTTCTTCCAGCTCCGCCTGGTCGGCATCCGCGACCCCTGGACGGGCGTCGGCATCGCGGTGATCTGCTGCGTGGCCCTGGAAATCGTCTGGCGCTTCATGAAACGCCGCGGCTACGAGTGACGCGGCGTCCCCGTCCGGCCTAACATGCCCCCGAGAGGGGGTGCCGGATGGCGCGCAGGGGTGGGGAGTTGGAGGCGTTCATCGCCTTCCTGGGCGGCCTGCTGGCGGTCACGCTGACGGCCGTGGCGATGACGGTCCTGCACGTGATGCCGAGGCCCGAACCTCCGCTGCGGGCCGCCGCGCTGGTGACGCTCGGCGTGGTCTGGCTGACCGTCACCGTCACGCTCTACCTGCGGTTGCGGGCCCGCCCCGACGGACGGACCCGCTGACACCGGGCAACGGACTCGGCCCGCTCGGCCCGCTCGGCCCGCTCAGCCCTCGAAGTCCCGTGCCGCGGACAGCTCGTAGGCCCGGTCCGGCTCACTGAGCGCGGCCAGCACCTCGAACCGACGGTGCCACTGCCCGACCGACCAGGCCAGCCCGGCCGCCAGCCCCTCGGGGGTGGCCGCGTGCAGCAGGCCCGGCACCGGCGGCACCTCGAACTCGTCGTCCTCGTCGCCGGCCTCGGCCGTGTCCGGGTCGTACGGCGGCTCGGGCGCGTCCGCCCCGCGGTCCAGGCGCCAGTCCACCGCGGCCTCGTTGCCGTCCGGGCCCACGACGAGCAGCTCCTCGTGCTCCTCGTACGCCACCGGGCAGCCGGGCAGCAGCTCCCGCACCACGGCCGGCACCCGGTGCAGCACGCCCTCGGAGAGCACGCGCCCGCCCGCCACCTCGCTGGCCAGCGACACGTGCAGGCGCTCGGCGAGGTCCGCCGCGAGCGCCGGCGCGACCGGCAGCAGCGGGTGGGAGTGCAGGAGCTGGACGAGGTCGGGGGCGTCCGCGACGACCGCCTCGGCGGCGTCGACGACCACCGTGTGCGCCGGTCGGCGGCCGGTCTCCGGGTCCAGCGGCGGCAGCGCCCGTACGACGTCCAGGGCTTCGATCCGCTCGGCGTCGACCCGGGCCAGCGCACTGTGGATGCCGTGCAGCTGGCGGTGGCCGATCTCGGCCTCCGGGTCGGTGAGCCGGTCCAGGACCTCGTCCGGGCCGTGCGGCTCGGCGAGCAGCGCGGCGAGCGTCGTCCGCACGCCGAGGGCGTGCAGGAACTGCTCGTCCAGCGTGGTGCGGGCCTCGTCGTACAGGCCGCGCAGCAGCGGGTCCGCCCCGGCGGCGCGCAGGCCGGCCGGCTCACGGCCGTCCAGCACCGGGTGGTCGCGCAGCCACCAGGCGGTGTACGGCGGCAGGTCGGCGTACGAGCCGTCCGGGAGCAGGGTGCGGACCGGGTTGACGACGGCGTCCCGGTACGGCGGGCGGGCGAGCGCGGCGAGCGCCTCGGGCCAGGCGTCGTCGTCGATCAGGTCGAGGTCGCGGACGGCCAGCAGCTCGGCGGCCACCGGCGGCACGCCCACGGTGTCGCCGTCGTCGGCGTGCAGGGCGTCGAGCGCGTCCTCGGCCCACTCGGCGAGCCCGTCCGGTGCCTCGTCGAGCAGGCCGGTGGGGTGGCCACCGGCCGCGCGGTCGGCGGGGACGGTCGGGTCGAGGCGCTCCAGGTCGTCCGGGTCGAGCACGACGTCCTCGGCCCGGACGAGGACGAACTCGGCCAGCACGCCGACCGCGCCGAGCACGTCGGGGCCCCAGCGCTCCAGCAGGTCGTCGTCCACCCAGCCGGCGTCCTCCTCGCGTGCGAGGGCCGCGAACGGACTGCCGGGGAGCACGAGTTCGCCGGCCCGGGCAGGCTCGCCCTCGTCGTCGAGCAACGCCAGCCGGGCCAGCCACGGGTGCTCGCCGACGGCCGGGGCGGCGGCCCTGACCAGCGCCAGGACGGCGTCCGCCAGTTCGAGGGCGGCGTCGAGGTCGTCCTCGGCCACCTCGAAGGAGCGGGCGACGGCGGCCCGCACCTCGGGCGTGTCCAGCACGCCGGCCGGGGTCGCGGTGCCGGCGCCCAGCTTCGCCAGCAGCGGGTGCGACGCCTCCGGGTGGGCGAGCCGCAGGTCGAGCGCGGCGAGCGCCCCGGCCAGCGACTCGGGGTAGCCGGGGAAGGCCGCCCAGTCGGCGGCGTCGGAGGGCAGCAGGACGCGCCGCGGCCCGGTGACCGTCCGGCCGTCGGCGAGCGGAACGGGCAGCGCGCCGAGCGCCTCCGGGTCGGCCGCGCCGAGCGCCGCGTACAGGTTGCGCCACCAGGCGGGCTCGCGGTCCAGGCCGCCGAGCTGGTCGACCACCTCGGCGAGCGGCACCCGGCGCACGTTCAGCACGCGCAGCTCGGTGCGGCGCTCCAGACCGGCCGGCAGCAGCCCGGGGAAGATCGGCGCCAGCGCCTCGACCACCGAGCCGTCCGCGCCCTCCAGCAGCGTCGCGTCCCGGGGCCGCAGTGCGGGCGTGCCCTCCTCGACCGGCGCCGGGTGCGGAAGGAACGGCGTGCCGGGCAGCCGCTGGAGGATCGCCGCGCGCAGCTCGTTGTCCAGCGCGCCGTCGCCGAGCGGACCGGGCACCAGTCCGAGCGAGCCCAGGTCGCCGCCGCGGGCGCGCAGCAGGTCGGCGTAGCTGTCGGCGGCGCGCTCGGTCAGGAAGGCGGCGAGCGGTCCCGGGGCGACGTGCCGGCGGGTGGAGTCCAGCGGGTACGAGGCGATGAGCAGCGCGGGCAGGCCGACCGGCTCGTCGCTCGGCGTCGGCGCGTGCAGGACGGGCAGGACGCCGGGCAGCTGCGGGGTGCCGTCCTCGGCCACCGGGACGGCCCAGGTGACCGTCCAGTACGGGCGGGCGCGCTCCTCGGTGGGGCGGTCGACGAGCAGCTCCGGATCGAGCCGGCCGGAGGCGCCGACGGTCTGCCAGAGCGTCTGCCGGGGGCGACCTCCCTCGTCGTCCGTGACGGTCACCTCGGTGACGCCGTCGGGGCGCGGCTCGGAGGCGGTGCGGGTGAGCGCGCGGGTGCCGTCCGGGGTCTCCACGACGATCTCGGCGAGACCGGGGAGGGTCAGCAGCAGCGCGTCGTCGACGGCGAGCAGCAGGCGGCGCGTCAGGTCCTCGGCCGCGGCGTCGCGCAGCGGCAGCACGACCACCGTGTCGTAGCCCTCGGGGGCCGGGCCCTCGGCCGCGAACGGCAGCCGCAGCAGCGGGACGTGGCCGTCGCGGCGGCGCAGCTCGTCGGCCAGCGCGGGCTGCGCCTCGGCGAGCGCGCGGGCCTCACCGAGCGACCACCGCACGCCGCCCGCGGCACCGAGCACGGCCGGCTCGTCGGTGACGGCGAGGACGGCGGCGAAGCCGACGCCGAACCGGCCGACGCTGGGCGCCTCGCCGCGCTTGGAGGAGGCGCGCAGGGTGGACAGCGACTCGACGGCGGCGGCGTCGAGCGGGGCGCCGGTGTTGGCGGCGGCGAGCACGCCGTCGGCGAGGGTCAGCCGCAGTCGGCCGGGGCCGCGTCCGGCGCGGACGGCGGCGTCGGCCGCGTTCTGCGCCAACTCGACGACCAGCCGGTCGCGGTAGCCGCCGAGGGCGAGCTCCTCCTCGGCGTTGGCGTCCTCCCGGAACCGGGCCGGCGAGGCGGCCCAGGCGTCCAGCACGCGCCGGCGCAGCACGGCACTCCCGAAGGGGTCCGCGAGGTGCTCGTCCGTGCCGCTGCCGATGATCCGAGGTTCCACTGGACCTGCCACCTTCCGCCGCCCTGTACGTCGTAGGGCATTCTTCCCTGCCCCACCGACTGCTCCCGACCACGGCCCGCGCCGCCCCTGGCTCCGACCCCCCGTCTCCACCCGCCGGCGCCCCCACCGGAGGCGTCCGTCCACCCGCCGGAGGCGTCCGAGGAACACCACGGCCCGCCCCGCCGGCGTGGCGGGACGGGCCGGCGGCGGCACGCGTCAGGAGTGGCCGAGCTCCTCGGTGGGCGCGTCCGGCTCGACGGAGCCGGAGGCGCGGTCCGGGTGGAGCTGCATCGGCTCGACCACCAGCTCGTCCAGGATCAGCTCGGAGGGCGCCGGCGGAGCCGGGATCACGGCCGCCTCGGAGTGCCCGCCGCAGCCGTACGCGAAGGAGACGATCTGCCCGTCGGCCGGTCCGAACTCGTTGCCGCACACCCCGAAGGCCTGCCCGAGCGAGCCGCCGATCGGGATCAGGAAGCCGCAGCTGTTGCACGACGCGGGCGCGGCCTGCGCCATCGGGGTCTGCGGGCCGTGCGCCTTCTCCCAGCGGTCGGCGGCCAGGTGCAGGCCGAGCCGGGAGAGCACCCGGCTGCGGCCCATGCCGAGCTCCTCGGCGATCGCGTTGATCTGCGCGCGGACCGGGGCGGGCTGGACGCCGGGGTCGCTGACGACGACGTCCTCCTCGGCGGCCTGCGCCACCGCGGAGTTCGGCGCGGGCTCGTCCTCGCCGGTCCAGCCAGGCTCCAGGCGCAGGTCGTCGGCGTCGGTGGGGAGCAGGTCGCCGGGGCCCATGTCGCCCGGGCGCAGGCGCTCGCTCCACGGCACCCACTGGGGGGCGAGGACGGCATCGGGGCCGGGCAGCAGGACGACCTCGTCCAGGGTGACGTTCTTGGCGCGCGGGGCGCGGGCGACGGTGACCGCCCAGTGCCAGCCGCGGTAGGCCGCGTCGAGGCACTCGAAGCTGTGGGTGACGACACGGTCGGCGTCCGCCTGGACACCGAGGTGCGTCCCGACGGCCTCCGCTCCGACCGCCTCTTCGGCGGCCTGGCGGGCGAGTTCGACGGCCTCTGCACAGAGCCGATCGGGGGTACGGCTTCGCATCGCAGCACTCACGGCGTCGATTCTCTCCCAGTTCTTCTGTCGCCCACGGCGTGTTGCCTGTTCCGTCGCGGCTCGGTGTACCTCGTCCATTCTGCGCGACCGGAGGCCGCCGCGGGTACCGACCGCGCCGCTCGTCCGGGCCTGCCGGCGCCGTGGGACCCGGGCGGGCGGACCCTGGGCAGGCTACCCGTCGGTCGGCGCCCCGGCACAGTCCGGGGCGCCGACCGACCTCCGGGGGCCGCGCCGAGCGGAGCGGAATCCCGCGTCGCAGAAGCGAATCTGGGGCAGGATGGCCTTGTGGCGGACGAAAACCCGTCGCAGCACGCACTGCGCGCCTCGCAGGCCGACGGCCCGGACGAGACGAACGCGGTGCCGCGACAACAGCCCCCGGTCCACCCTGCGGGCGAACCGCAGCCGGCGGACGGATCCGGGACGTCCGCGCCCACCCGGGTCGACCTCACGAAGTACGGCGACGGTCCGGTCGCCGGGCATCCGGACGGGAACCCCGACGCGGACCTGGAGGAGCTCGCCGGCCCCCACCGCAACTTCCTCGTCCGCGGCGCCTCCGCCGTCGGCGCCCGCACCGGCCGGGTGGTGCACGGCACCGGCCGCCGGATCCGCCGGGCCACGTCGGCCGAGGGCGCGGGCGAGTCGGGCCTCGCGAAGCTGATCGAGCTGCACGCGCTGAACTCCTTCGGCGACATGCTGATCACCATCGCCCTGGCCTCGACGATCTTCTTCTCCGTCCCGACCGGCGAGGCGCGCGGCCGGGTGGCGCTCTACCTGCTGATCACGATGGCCCCGTTCGCCATCCTCGCCCCCGTAATCGGCCCGCTGCTGGACCGCCTGCCGCACGGCCGCCGCGCCGCCATGGCGATGTCGATGCTGGCCCGGGCCGTCCTGGCCTGGACGATGGCCGGGGTGATCTCGGGCGGCGGCATCGCGCTGTACCCGGAGGCGCTCGGCGTTCTGGTGGCGTCCAAGGCGTACGGCGTGGTGCGCAGCGTCGTGGTGCCCCGGCTGCTGCCGCACCGGCTGTCCCTGGTGAAGGCGAACTCCCGGGTCACCCTGGCCGGTCTGCTGGCCACCGGCGTGGCCGCCTTGGTGGGCGGGCTGCTGCACCTGATCGGGCCCGGCTGGCCGCTGCGCGGGGCGTTCCTGGTCTTCGTGATCGGCACCCTGATGGCCTTCCACCTGCCGCACGTGGTGGACTCGGCGAAGGGCGAACAGCGGGCCGTGCTGCACGCCGAGGTGCACACCGAGGGCTCGCACCTGATCCACCACAAGCCACCGCCGGTCAAGACCTCGCTGCGCACGGTCGGCCCGTCGGTGGTGCTCGCGCTGCGGGCGATGGCGGCGATGAAGTGGCTGGTCGGCTTCCTGGTGATGTTCCTGGCGTTCCTGCTGCGCGAGGAGCCGATCGGCGGCCTGCGGCCCACGCTGGCGCTGGGCCTGGTCGCCCTGGCGGCGGGCACGGGCAACGCGCTGGGTTCCGTCCTGGGCTCGTGGCTGCGCACGCGCGGCCCGGAGGCGACGGTCACCGCGATGCTGCTGCTCGCGACGTGCGCGACGGCGGCCTCGGCCCTCTGGTACGGCGTCGCGACGGTGATCATGACCGCCGGGACGGCCGGCATGGCGGCCTCGCTCGGCAAGCTGGCGCTGGACGCGCTGATCCAGCGGGACGTCCCGGAGGCGGTCCGGACCTCGGCGTTCGCCCGTTCGGAGACGCTGATGCAGCTGTCCTGGGTGGCCGGCGGCGCGGTCGGCATCCTGATGCCGCTCAACGGCGAGCTGGGGCTCTCGGTGGCCGCCGCGGTGGTCGGCCTGGTGTTGTTGTGGACGATCCGTTCGCTGTTCCGGGTGGGCCTGCGCCGGCACCCGGCGGCGCCCCGGGTCGCGTGACCGGCGCCTGACCGACGGGTGCGCGGCGGGTGCCCGGCGGAGGCGGCAACACGCGGTTGCCGACCCCCGCGTAGCGTGATCGGCGAAGCCCGGTAGATTCTGACCCATGAGCCTCGATACCCGTGTCATCGCCGCCCTCGGCGCCGTCGTCGTGATCGGCGCCGGCACGGTCGGCGGGTCCATCGCCTACGCGTCCGGCCAGACCGCGCACAACAGCCACCGCGCCACCCTGACCGTGGGCAACTCCTCGCTCGCCGCGGACCCGCTGTGCTGGAACGACGGCAACCCGCTGACCGAGGACGACCAGCAGAAGTGCCAGGAGACGGCCACCCAGGCCCTCAAGGACGGCACGCTCCCGACCTCGGACGTCGTCGTCAGCGACAACGTCGGCGTCGGCGTCTCGCCGAACGTGGCCGACAGGGGCTGGTGGGCCTTCACCAACGGCGGCACGCAGGCCCAGGGCGGGCGCTACAGCCTGTTCTCCTACGCCAAGAACGCGACCTACTCGGGCTCGCAGTCGGCCAGCAAGCTGCTGAACGCCTCCGGCAAGACGCTGGTGACCGTGGTCGAGGGCGACAAGAACTCGGACAACCCGACCGCCGTCTGGTACTTCCAGCTGAACACCCAGGACAACTGACGGTCCTGCGATGACCGCGCGCGCCGTCGCCGACGGGCACAGCGAGCAGTCGGGCCCCGAGCGGGCCCGACTGCTCGTCGTCGTCGCGGTGCCCGCCGAGGCCGCGGCGGTCCTGCGCGGACTGCCGGGCGGGGCGCACGCGCTGCCGCTGCCACTGCCGGGCGGGGAACTGCACCGCGCCGGGGCCGTGGACGTCCTGGCGGGCGGGGTCGGTCCGGCCGCCGCGGCGGCCGGCGCCTCGGCGGCCCTGTCGGCGCACCACCACGGGGCGCACCGCTACGGGCTGGTCGTGTCGGCCGGCATCGCGGGCGGGTTCGCCCCGCACGCCCCGGTGGGCGCGACCGTGGTGGCCGACGCGATCGTCGCCGCCGATCTGGGCGCCGAGACCCCCGAGGGCTTCGCCGACGTCGCCGAGCTCGGCTTCGGCACCGCCCGGCACACGCCTCCCCCGGCCGCCGTCGCGCTCGCCGCACGGGCGCTGGGGGCCGTCACCGGTCCCGTCCTGACCGTCTCCACCGTGACCGGCAGCGCAGAGCGTGCCGCCGCCCTGACCGCCCGCCACCCGGGCGCCGCGGCCGAGGCGATGGAGGGCTTCGGCGTGGCCGAGGCCGCCGCCCGGTTCGGCGTGCCGGCCCTCGAGCTGCGGACGGTCTCCAACCCGGTGGGCCCGCGCGACCGGGCCGCCTGGCGGATCGGCGACGCCCTGGCCGCCCTGGAGCGGGCCTTCGCCGCGCTGCCCGTCCCCGCACTCGTCGAGACCCTCGCCGAGGCACTCACCGAGGAGGCCGGCCGTGGCTGAACGGCTCAGCATCGCGTACTCGCCCTGCCCCAACGACACCTTCGTCTTCCACGCCTGGGCGCACGGCCTGGTGCCCGGCGCGGACGCCCCCGAGGTGACGTTCGCGGACATCGACATCACGAACGGGCTGGCCGAGCGCGGCGAGCTGGACGTCCTGAAGATCAGCTACGGCGCCCTGCCGTGGGTCCTGGCGCAGTACACGCTGCTGCCCTGCGGCGGCGCGCTCGGCCGCGGCTGCGGCCCGCTGGTGCTCACCCGGCCGGGCGTGGCGGCCCCCGGGGACCTCACCGGGAAGACCGTGGCGGTGCCGTCCGAGCGGTCCACCGCCTACCTGCTGTTCCGGCTCTGGGCCGCGAAGGCCGTGCCCGGGGGCTTCGGCGAGATCGTCGTCCTGCCGTTCCACGAGATCATGCCCGCCGTCCGGGACGGCCGGGTGGACGCCGGCCTGGTGATCCACGAGGCGCGCTTCACCTACCGGCAGTACGGGCTGCACAGCCTCGCCGACATGGGCGAGGCCTGGGAGCGGGAGACCGGCCTGCCGATCCCGCTCGGCGCGATCGTCGCGAAGCGCTCGCTGGGCGCCGAGCGGCTGCGCGCGCTCACCGACGCGATCCGCGCGTCCGTCCGGCAGGCCTGGGCGGACCCGGCGGCCAGCCGGGAGTACGTGCTCGCGCACGCCCAGGAGATGGACCCGGCCGTCGCCGACCAGCACATCGCGCTCTACGTGAACGAGTTCACCGCGGACCTCGGCGAGGAGGGCTACGCGGCCGTCCACGCGCTGCTCACCCGGGCCGCCGCGGAGGGGCTGGTGCCCCCGCTCGACCCGGGTGCGCTCGCGTTCTGACGCCCCTCGGGGCCCTGCTCAGAGGTCGAACTGGTCGGCCACCGCGCGCAGCAGGCCGGCCAGCTTCTGGCCCGTCGGCTTCGCCGGGTAGCGGCCGTGCTGCAGGCCCGGGAGCACCGCGTCCAGCGTGGTGATCAGGTCCTGGACGATGGGCGCCATGTCGTCGGCGCTGCGGCGCTGGGCGGCGGCCACCGAGGGCAGGGCCTCCAGCAGTTGCACGGCCATCGCCTGGTCGCCGCGGTGGCCCGCGACCACGCCGAACTCGACCCGCTGGCCCGGCTTCAGACTCGTGACACCGGTGGGCAGCGCCTTGGTGTGGACGAAGACGTCGCCGCCGTCGTCGCGCGACAGGAAGCCGAAGCCCTTCGTCTCGTTGAACCACTTGACCTGGCCGGTGGGCATCTCGAACAGTCCTCGAATGGGTGTGAGGGATCCCGGCCCTGGCCGGGGATCACTGGGTGGTGGAAAGCGCGGGCCGACCTCGGCTCGGCGCCCGTGGGCACTCATGGTCAGCACGCTGTCAGGAGCAGACTAACGGTCCGTCACTGCCTCATCCGCGTTCCACGGAAGTTCCGCGGTCCGGCGACTCGGGCACCTGGGCCCGCGGGGCTCTCGCGATCACGGGAGAGCCGGTACTGGTGCGCCCTGGGCGCGACTCAGCGCTGTCCATGCGGCTCACACCTCCGGCTCCGGGGAAGTCGGGGCGCGCCACTCGCGCCCCTAGGCAACCCGTGCATACCCCCGCTCAGCAGGGATCGAAACTCCCAGCTTCCGGGAAACTGCGCAACGTGACCGAACCGCTCGTCTGCGAAGCGGTGCGGCGGGAGCCGGGCCTGGGCACCCCGCCCGGCTCTGCCAGACTGGAGTGCCCCGGCGCGGCCCCTCGCGCCCGGAACGCCCCCGGACACCCGGGCGCGCCCGAAGGCACCCCCGAGCACCCCCGAGCACCTCCCGAGGAGCGAGCAGAAGTGAGCAGCCAGAGCGCCGACCGCGGCGACGCCTACGTCCGGGCCGGAGCGATCGTCTTCGGCGTGGGCGCGCTCGCCACCCTGGTCACCTTCGTCCCGCTGTTCCTGCACCTCACGCCGCTGCCGACGGCCGCGTACTGGCTGAGCATGCTGATGCCGGCGGGCTTCCTGCTCGCGCTGGTCGGGCTGTTCGTGAACGCCCGCGCCCAGAAGCGCCGCGCGGCCTCGCAGGCCTGACGGCGGGCTGCTCGCGCCCTACGCCCCCAGGTGCCCGGCGAGCCAGGCCGGGAACTCGGTGAGGTCGGCGAGCACCACGTCCGCGCCGGCCGCCCGCAGCTCGTCCGCGCCGTACGGCCCGGTGGCCACGCCCACCGCGACGGCGTCCGCGCGGCGGGCCCCGACGATGTCGCCGAGGTGGTCGCCGACGTAGACCGTCGCGCCGTGCTCGCGCAGCGCGTCGCCCTTGGTCTCCGCCCAGAGGTCGCCGACCAGCGCGTCCGCGTGCAGCCCGGCGTGCTCCAGGTGGAGACGGGCGTTCGGCTCGTACTTGCCGGTGATCACGGCGATCCGGCCGCCGTGCGCGCGGACGGCCCCGACGGCCGCGTGCGCGCCGGGCAGGGCGACGGTCGGGGCGAAGGCGTGCTCCCGGTACAGCTCGCGGTAGCGGGCGGCGGCGCGCTCGACCTCGCCCTCGGGGAACCAGTTGCGGATCTCGTCCAGCAGCGGCGGTCCGAGCCGGGTGACGACGAGGTCGGCGTCGATGGGGGTGCCGGTCTCGGCCGACAGCGCCAGGTACGTGGCGCGGATCCCCGGCCGGGTGTCGAGCAGCGTCATGTCGAGGTCGAAGCCGACGGTGAGCGGGGTGGCGGAAGTCGCGGGCATGGCGTCAGGCTATCCAACGGCCGGTGCGGGGGACGAGGCGATTTGCCCGGGCTTCGCGGCGGAACTTAGGTTTACCTGAGTTGTCTGCGGAAGAGGGCCCATGACCGACACCACCGCCGCGCCGCCGCCCGGCCGGCGACGGACCTCCCGCCGCCGCATACCGTGGCTCGTCGCCGCGCTGGCCGTCCTGGCCGGCGCGGTGCTGCTGAGCCTCTCGGCCGGCAGCCGCACGATCCCCTTCTCCGAGACCCTCGACGCCCTGCTGCACGGCGGCGACACCGCCGACGCCGTCGTCGTCCGCGAGCTGCGGGTGCCGCGCACGGTCGTCGGCGTCGCCGTCGGCGCGGCCCTCGGCCTCTCCGGGGCCGTCATGCAGGGCCTCACCCGCAACCCGATCGCCGACCCGGGCATCCTCGGCGTCTCCCAGGGCGCGGCGGCCGGCGTGGTCGTGGCGATCTCCGGCTTCGGGATCTCGACGCTGACCGGGTACGTCTGGTTCGGCTTCGCGGGCGCCGTGACCGCCACCATGCTCGTGTACGGCCTGGCCGGGCGCGGGCGCGGCGGCGCGACGCCGCTCAAGCTGGCGCTGGCCGGCTCGGCGATGTCCGCGTTCATCGCGTCGCTGAACACGCTGGTGCTCACGACGGACGCCGCGACGATGGACCGGTTCCGGTTCTGGCACGTCGGCTCCCTGTCCGGCCGGACCTCCGACGTGGCCTGGCAGCTGCTGCCGTTCCTGCTGTTCGGGACGGTGCTCGTGGTCGCGGTGGCGCGCGGGCTGGACGCGCTCGCGCTCGGTGACGACACCGCGAAGGGGCTCGGCGCGAAGACGGGCCTCGTCCGGGCGGTGGGCGCCCTCGGGGCCACCGTGCTGACCGGCTCCGCGGTCGCGGCGGCGGGCCCGATCGCGTTCGTCGGCCTGGCCGTCCCGCACGCGGCGCGGGCCGTCGCGGGGGCCGACAACCGGTGGGTGCTCGCCTTCTCCGCCGTTCTCGGCCCCGTGCTGCTGCTCCTCGCGGACACGCTCGGGCGGGTGCTCTTCCCGCCGTCGGAGGTCCCGGCCGGGGTGATGACGGCGCTGGTGGGTGTCCCGGTGCTGGTCGCGCTGGTGCGGCGGCGGAAGGTGGTGGCGGCGTGACGTCGGTTTCCCTGCGCGGCTACACCGTCGTCCGGGCCGGACGGGCGTCGTTCCTGCTGCAGCGGCGTTCGGCCTTCGTCGCGCTCGGGCTGGTGACGGCGCTGGCCGGCACCGTGATCGCCTCGCTGTGCCTCGGCGAGTCCACCGTGTCGCCGGTCGACGTCGTCGAGGTCGTGCTCGGGAAGCCGAACCCGAACGGACTGGTGGTGGGCGAGTTCCGGCTGCCCCGCATCGTCGTCGGCCTGCTGGTCGGCACCGCGCTCGGGCTGGCCGGGGCGCTCGTCCAGACGGTCGCCCGCAATCCGCTCGCCAGCCCCGACGTCGTCGGCGTCACGTGGGGCGCCACCGCGACCGTCGTCGGCCTCGTCGCGTACGGCGTCGTCGGCTCCACCGGCCAGGCCCCGTACGCGGCCGTCCTCGGCGGACTGGCCGCCGGGGTGCTCGTCTACGCCCTCGCCTGGCGGCGCGGGCTGCACGCGCAGCGCTTCGTCCTCATCGGCATCGGGATCAGCGTCGCGCTCTCCTCGCTGACCTCCGTCTTCCTCACCAAGGGCGACGGCTTCCAGGCGCAGGCCGCCAAGGTGTGGATGACGGGCAGCCTCAACGGCGCCGGCTACGACCAGGCCGGTTGGCTGGCCTGGGTGCTGCTCGCCGCCGTGCCCGTCGCCCTGTGGGCGGCGCGGGCGCAGCGCTCGATCTCCTTCGACGACGCGACCGCCGTCGGCCTCGGCCTGCGGCTGGACCGGATCCGGCTCGGCATGGCGCTGCTCGGCATCGTCCTCGCCTCGTGCGCGGCGGGCGCGGCCGGCCCGGTGGACTTCGTCGCCCTGATGGCCCCGCAGATCGCCCTGCGGCTCGCCCGCTCCGCGCAGGTCCCGCTGCTCTGCTCGGCGCTGACCGGCGCCCTGGTCGTCGTCCTCGCCGACCTGATCGCCCGGCGTCTGCTCGCCCCGACCGAGCTGCCGGTGGGGGTCGTGACCGGCATGGTCGGCGCGCCCTACCTGATGTGGCTGCTCGTCCGATCCCGCCGTGGAGGTGCCTGATGGCCGTGCTGGAAGCCCGTGACCTGACCCTGGCCTACGAGGCGCGCACGGTCGTCGAGGGCCTGGACGTCGCGGTGCCGGAGGGCCGGGTCACCGTGATCGTCGGCCCGAACGCGTGCGGCAAGTCCACACTGCTGCGCGCCCTCGGCCGCCTCCTGAAGCCCGCCCGGGGTGCGGTCCTGCTCGACGGCGAGGAGCTGGCACGCATCCCGACCAAGCGGGTCGCCCAGCGCCTCGGCCTGCTCCCGCAGTCCCCGACCGCCCCCGAGGGCATCTCGGTCGCCGACCTCGTCGCCCGTGGCCGCCAACCGCACCAGAGCTGGTGGCAGCAGTGGTCCCCGGAGGACGAGGCCGCCGTCGCCGAGGCCCTGGACCGCACCTCCACCACCGACCTGGCCGAGCGCAGCATGGACGAGCTCTCCGGCGGCCAGCGCCAGCGCGCCTGGATCGCGATGGCCCTCGCCCAGGGCACCGACGTCCTGCTCCTCGACGAGCCGACGACCTACCTCGACATCGCCCACCAGGTCGAGGTCCTGGACCTGGTCCGCCGCCTCAACGCCGAACGCGCCCGCACGGTCGTCGCCGTCCTGCACGACCTCAACCAGGCCGCCCGCTACGCCGACCACCTGGTGGCCATGCGCGAGGGCCGCATCGTCGCCCAGGGCACCCCGGCGGAGGTCGTGACGGCCGACCTGGTCCGCGAGGTCTTCGGCCTCGACTCGGTCGTCGTCCCCGACCCGGTCACCGGCACGCCCCTGGTGGTCCCCGGCGCCCCGTGGACGGCGGCATGACGGCGCACGGACCGCGCCACGTCCTTCCGAGGCCGGGCGGCGCGAGCGGGTGCCGAGTGGCGATTCGGACATAATCGACAGGGTTCGCCTCCCCCGTCGTCCGACCGTCCGAGGAATCGCCGATGCACCGGATCTCCCGTCGCGCGCTGCTGGTCGGGCTGGGTGGGGCCGCCCTCGCCGGGTGTACGACGGATCGGGCGGGGGGTTCGGGGACGGACGGGGTCGCGGCGGGCGGGTCGGGCGGGTCGGGCGGGTCGGTGCCTCCGGTGACGGTGAACACCGCGGTCGGGCCGGTGGTCGTGCCGGGTGCGCCGTTGCGGGTCATCGCGCTCGACACGGACGTGTTCGACTCGGCGCTGACGCTCGGGATCGCACCGATCGGGGCCGCGCGGCCCGCACTGGACGCGCACTACCCGGAGTACTGGCCGCAGTCCCGGACGGCCGCGATCGCGTACGTCGGGCCGGCCGGGGCACCCGATCTCGCGACGATCCGGTCGCTGCGGCCGGACCTGATCCTGTCCAACCAGATGCGGGACGGCGACCGCTACGACGCCCTGCGGGAGCTGGCGCCCACCGTGCTCACCCAGACCACGGGAGCCCCCTGGAAGGCCAACTTCCAGCTGCACGCCCAGGCGTTGAGCCGGCAGGCGGCCGCCGCGGCCTTCGTCGGCTCGTACCAGCGGCACGTCTCGCAGGTGACCGCCGCGCTCTCGGACGCGAAGGTGTCCGGACGGAAGGTGAGCCTCGTGCGGTTCGTCGAGGGCGGCGGGATCCGGCTGTACGGCAGGCAGAGCTTCCCGGGGGTGGTGCTGTCGGACGCGGGCGTCGGGCGGCCGGACGCGCAGAACGTCGACCAATCCGACTTCGAGGTCCCGCTCGACCAGATCGCGAGGGCGGACGGCGACCTGCTGCTCTACGGGACGTACGGCGATCCGGACCGTTCCGGCGCCAACACCGTTCTGGCGAGCTCCGCTTGGCAGGCGCTCGGCGCTGTGAAGGCGCACCGGGCGTTCCCCGTCGACGACCAGCTGTGGTTCGAGGGCATCGGGTACACCGGCGCCAACTACATGCTGGACGAGTTGCAGCGCTTCCTGGGGGCGTGACGTCCGAGTCACGGACCGCCGAGTGCCGCACGGAGCCTGGCCCGCAGCAGGCGCACGGCCGGCGAGTGCTGGTCGCGGCGGGCGACGAGGCCCAGGCGGGCGTGGACGGCCGCGTCCTTGACGGGAATCGCACGCAGCGTCGGGACGCCGACGGCGGACGACGGGCTCAGGACGGCCACCCCCGCGCCGCGTTCGGCGAGACGGAGGAGGGTCGTCGGCGAGCTGGCCTCGATGTCCACGCGGGGTTCCAGGCCGAGTTGGCGGCACGAGCGGTCGTAGGCCGCACGGATCCCGGTGCCCCTGGTCAGGCCGAGGATCTTCTCGTCACTCCGGAGGTCTGCGAGACGGACGGTCCTGCGGTCGAGCGGGTGCCCGATCGGCACGACGGCGGTGATCGGCTCGTCGACGAAGACGCTCGCGTCGAGTTCGGGGTCGGCCTCGCCCGCGAATCCGATCAGCGCGAGGTCGAGGGTGCGGGCCAGGACGTGGGACTGGAGGAGCTCGGAGTCGTCCTCGTGCAGGCTGATTTCGATCCCGGGGTGCGTACGGCCGAGGTCGGCGACGACGTCGAGGAACGGCGGGATCGAGCAGCCCGTGATCATGCCCAGGCGCACGCGCCCGCGCACGGCCTCCGCGAACTCGGCGGCGGTGTGCTGGATGTCGTCGAGCGTCGCGAGGGCGTTCTTGGCCAGCGGGAGGATCGCCTCCCCGGCGGGGGTGAGGCGGATGCCTCCCCGGCTGGCACGTTCGAGGAGCTTCTGGCCCAACTCGCGTTCCAGTTTTCCGACTTGGGTGCTGATGCCGGACTGGCTCACATGCAGGCGAGCGGCGGCAGCGGTGAAGGAGCCCTCGTCGACGACGGCGGCGAAGTAGCGCAGCTGATGCATCTCCATAACCAAGGATGATAGCTGACATCCGATCTATCTGTTGGACGGATAGCTGGATGCGGGCGGACCATGGAGGCATGACGACGACGAAGAGTGCACGCGAGATCGCCGAGACCTACTTCGCCTCCTGGGAGGCCGGCGACTTCGAGACGATCCGGGAACTGCTGGCGGAGGACGTGGACTTCGTGGGCGCGCTCGGCACCGCCTCGGGGATCGAGGAGGCCCTGGGCGGACTGAAGGGGCTCGGGCAGGTGCTGGAGAAGATCGACGTCCAGGTGCGGGTCGCCGACGGCGACGACGTGATCACCTGGTACGACCTGCACACGAGCATCGCGCCCGCGACGCCCACGGTGAACTGGATGCACATCGAGAACGGCAGGATCGCGCGGATTCGCGTGACGTTCGACCCGCGCGAACTGCTGGCGGGCTTCGACAGGTAGGGGCACACCGGCCACCCCTATCGGGCGGAGCCGCCCGGAGGACGGCGAACTCCGCCAGCCGCCGCGCAGGAAGTCGGCCTCACCGAGTTCCCGCGCCGAACAACTCCCCCAAGTGGTACTCCAGGATCGCCACCGCCTCCTCCCCGCTGCGCTGGCCGCCCAGCACGCTGGACCCCAGTCCGTTGACCATGGCCAACAGCCCGGCGGCCGCCACCGCCGCGTCCTTCCCCTCCCCGACCTCCCCCGCCTCCTGCGCCGAGCGGATCTGCTTCGCCAGGAAGCCCTCCAGCAGATCCGGCTGGAGCGGGCCCTTCTTCTCCATCGCCTCGGGATCACTCAGCACGAGCGTGTAGTACGCCGCGTACGTCCGCGTGATGCGCCGACTCTCCGCATCCGTCGGCAGGATGCACGACAGGATCGCCGTCACGACGCTCCGCGGCGTGGGCACAGACCCGGCGCCCTCGATCCACCGCTCCATCCGGGCCTGGAGCTGGACCCCGAGCCTCGCCAGGGCGTCCAGCAGCAACCCGTCCTTCGTCGTGAAGTAGTACTGCACCAACCGCAGCGACACCCCAGCCTCCGCCGCGACCGCCCGCATGCTCGCCGCCTGCAGGCCCTGGGTTTCGGCGATGCGCAGCAGGGCCTCGGCGATCTGTCGGCGCCGTTCCTCGTGGTCGACCTTCTCCGCCATCCCGCGAACTTCCTCTCCACCAATCCTGGTACACCTGTATCATGCCTGTGATACACATGTACCATGCGAATCAGCGAGTTCAGGAACGCCCAGGCCGAGTCCCGCTTCCGCGCCGCCTACGAGCGCACGTTCGCGTCCCTGTGGCCCGGCCCGAAGACCGTGCTCGACGTCCCCACCGCGTTCGGCACCACCCGCGTCCACCGCACCGGGACCGGGCACGGCGCGCCGCTCGTCCTCCTGCCCGGATCCGGCGGCAACTCGCTGATGTGGTACCGGTGCGTGGAGGCGCTCGCCGAACGGCACCCCGTCATCGCCGTCGACACCATCGGAGAACCCGGCGCGAGCGTCCAGACCGCCCCCCTCCGGGACGGCCGCGACGCCGCCGCTTGGCTCGACGAACTCCTCACCGCACTCGACACGCCCTCCGTCCGCCTCGTCGGCTGCTCGTACGGGGGCTGGATCGCGATCAACCAGGCCATCCACCACCCCGATCGCGTCGCCGGCCTCACCCTCCTCGACCCGGCGGGCATGGCGGACGTCGGATGGCGCTTCTACGCCTGGGTGATCGCCGGCGGCCTCGCCGGCCTCGCCCCGGGGGCGCTTCGCCCCCGCCTGGCACGGATGGTCGGGAACAGCACCGTCCTCGAAACGGAACTGATGGCCCTGATGAAGGCCGCCATGGGCTTCCGCCGCCGGCTCCCCCTCGCCCACACCTTCACCGACGAGGAACTGGGACGCCTGCAGACCCCGACCCACGTCCTCCTCGGCGAGCGCAGCGCCCTGCACGACTCCCGGGCCGTGTCGACCCGCCTCCGCGAGCTGTTGCCCACGGCCCGCATCGAACTCGTCCCCGACGCCGGACACGCCCTGACCACCGACCAGCCGGGGCTGATCACGGCCCGGATCCTCGACGCCCTGGCACACGGGAACAGTGCGGCCCCTCGCTCCTGTCCGTGAGCGAGGGGCCGCGCCGACTACGCCGCCGCCGCGGTGGCTGCGCGCCACGTGGCGATGAGGTGGGCCGCCTTGTCCTCGAAGGCCGGGTCGCGCCAGGCGCCCGGCATGCCGATCACCACCGGCAGCTTGAAGTCGCCGTGCTCCCGGTGGGTGACCCGCACGACGTCCCCGGAATCGGCGCGGTTGCGATTCTTCACGACCTCGACGTTGGTGACGTCCGCCCAGGCGAACCGCTTGCGGGAGCCCAGCACCCCGGTCCACCGGATCTCACGCTCGTCGAAGCTCACGCTGGTGAAGACGCCGTTCACCTGGAGGAGTCCACCGGTGATCAGGAGAACGCCGAAGGCCATGCCGACGGCGGTCCCGGCGGACAACGGGAAGAGCGAACCGCGGTACACGAGGTAGGCACCACCGGCCAGGAAGAGCGCCGAGAAGATCCACTGGCGGCGCATCTGCGCCGGGGGAAGACGGTAAGTCATGTGTTTCACCAGCGGGATCCTGGCAGGCCGCGACGACCTGAGGAAGCGTCACCCTTTCGAGCGGATCGGCTCCCCCGTACGGTGCAGGTGGGTGAGGATCTCGCGGTACGAGCGGAACAGGCCCACTTCGTAGTACGGGATGCCCTTCTCCGCGCAGAACGCGCGGGTGATCCGCGCCGCCCGTCCGAGTGCGGGCGTCGGCATGCTGGGGAAGAGGTGGTGCTCCACCTGGTAGTTGAGGCCGCCCATCACGGCGTCGACGGCGAGGCCACCACGGACGTTGCGCGAGGTGAGCACCTGGCGGCGCAGGAAGTCCAGCCGCATCTCCGGTGTGACCATCAGCATGCCCTTGTGGTTCGGGGCGAACACACAGCCCAGGTAGACGCCGAGCAGCGCCTGGTGGACGGCGAGGAAGGCCACCGCCTTGCCCGCCGGGAGCGCGGCGAAGACGAGCCCGAAGTAGCCGGCGAAGTGGGCCACCAACAGCGCACCCTCCAGCCACGGCCGCTTGACGGCCGTGCCGCGCAGCGCACGGAAGCTGTTGAAGCTGAGGTTGAGGCCCTCCAGCAGGAGCAGCGGGAAGAACAGGAACGCCTGCCGGCGCCCGATGAACCGGGCGAGCCCGCTCGCCTGCCGGGCCTGCCGCTGGGACCAGACGACGAGGTCGGGGGCGACATCCGGATCGCGCTCCTCGTGGTTGGGGTTGGCGTGGTGGCGGGTGTGCTTGTTCATCCACCAGCCGTAGCTCATCCCCATCAGCAGGTTCGCGGCGATCCGGCCGCCGATCTCGCTCGGCACGCGCCGGGAGAAAACCTGCCGGTGCGCCAGGTCGTGGGACAGCAGGCCGATCTGGGCGAACACGACGGACATCGCCGCCGCCAGGCCGAGCTGCCACCAGCTGTCGCCCAGCGCGAACAGGGCGCACCAGCCGCCGACGAACGCGGTGAGCACCAGTGCGGCACGGGCGGCGTAGTAGCCGTGCCGCCGGGCGAGCAGGCCCTCGGCGGCGATCCGGCGGCTCAACTGGGCGAAGTCGCTGCCTCCGCTCTCCGGCTGCGGGGCGAGGGCCTCGGGTGCGACCGTCATCGTCGCGGGCTGTGTGGGCATGCCCCGAGTCTGGTTCTCCGGGGCACCCGGGAGAACGGGGAAATCACCCGTCCCGTACGGGTGTTAACCCCCCTGCCCACCCCGGGGACAGCCTCACCCCTCCTCCGTCTCCGCCGACTCGCTCAGCCCCGGCCGATCGGAGGGCCCGCGATGGCGGAGGGTACCGGCGATGGCCCGGGCCACCTCGGCCCGCTGGCGGGCGGTGCAGCCGGTCATGAGGCGCTCCAGGCGCCGCAGGACGAGGACGTCCCGCCACGCCCGGATCGCCCCGCTCACGACACCGCACGCGAGGACGGCGGCCAGAGCGGTGGTCGGGCTCATCGGGCGGCCTCCGCCCGGGGTCGGGGTGCGGCGTACCGATCGCACGAGAAGACGGAATGGACGTGGCGCTTCAATTCGAGCATTCGGTCACCGATGAACGCGGCTCCTTCCGCTCCGAGGAATTCGGCCGGCCTGTTGGAAGGCAGACCGTCGGCCACACCATGGGCGAGCAAGGTGGCGAAGAGGGTCTCGAAGGTGTCGCCGCAGCACCACTCGATCACCAGGGCGGCTGTGCTCCTCGCGTGGCAGCGGACGGTTCCGTGCAGGGCCGCCGTCTGATTCAGCAGGGTGGGTCGTCGCAGGAGCCTGCTCAGTAGCAGCTCATGCGGGCCCGGCCTGCCGGGGTAGCCATGGACCCGAGCCATATCGCTCGGCAGCAGGCGCTCGGGATCGAACACGAGCGGAGTCCCGTCGTCGTTCACGAACGTGATCCGCTCCGGGCCCGATCGACCGCACACGGTGATCCCGCCGTGCACGGGTGATGCTCGAACAGCGAATTGGCGGACATCCCAGTACAGCAGCAGCCGAGCCACCAGATCGGTCCCCACCGAGGAGTCCAGGCGCACGGTCAGTCCGTCTTCCGCGATGCCGGACCCTACGACTCCGAATACGGCGAAGTCGACATTGCGACTCCTCAGCGCATCGGCGAAGGCATGGACCACCACCGCTTCGAGGTGCACCTGAGCGGCGGTCTCCGCATCGGGAACCGGATGCTTGGCGAATACCCTCACCTGCTGGGCGAGTTCACGAGCCCGGCAGTACTGCAGACCGGTCAGCTTCTGGATGCGCCTGGCCAGGCGGGTGACGTTGTCCGACGCGGACATGCGACTCCACTCCCCCCACGGAGCCGTCCGGCGGCGGCTGGAGAGACAGGTCGACTGTCCTGCGAACCAACGAAGGTCACACACGCCTGCGGGCGACTCTCCAGAGCCCTTCGCCCACCCCGGCCGCCGGTGACCGAGTGCGTGAGCGCGTAGCCGCATCAACACAACCAGCGTACACGCGCGGCCGGTTGGCGCGCAGGAGTATCGAAGCCAAGCCCCCCACGGAGCACTGTCCTCCCCCTTGGATACAGTTCGCGCACGCGTCGGCCGAATGATCCACACTCGAACACCAAACGGACCGACACGCTCCGCACAACTGATGGGGGACCAAGCAGTGCCCAGCAAGCGTCGGGTCGGCCTCGCCGCCGCACTCGTGAGCTCGACCGTCATCGTGAGCGCGCTGCCGGCCATGGCCGCGCACGCCGATCCCGCGTACCTGTACGTGGACAACAACAACCCCACGTCGTGCTCGGACAGTGGCCCGGGCACCGAGATGAGCCGTCCGTTCTGCAGCATCCAGGCCGCCGCCGACGCGGCGCAACCGGGCCAGACCATCCGGGTCGGCGGCTTCCAGTACACGGAACAGGTCACGCTGAAGCAGTCCGGCACCCCGGGGCACCCGATCACCATCCAGGGCGAGGGTTCCCCCATCGGCCGTCGGCCGCACATCGAGATCGCCCCCGGCGGGTACCCGTCGACCACGAAGGCACCGCACGCCTTCGTGGCATCCGGGGTGCACGACATCACGATCAAGAACTTCTGGCTCAGCGACTCCGACGAGGAGGCGGTGCTCGTCGCCGACTCCGAGCGCATCACGGTCGACGGCAACGCCGTGACGCGCGCGGGGGCTCAGGTCACGAAGGCCACGACGTCACCGCCCACCAACCCGGACAACAACACGTCGGCCATCCGCCTCACCGGCAAGACCCGCGACGTCACGATCAGCCGCAACCAGATCGGCGGCAGCGGCCGGGCGGGCGTCGCCATCGAGCCCGGGGTGACCGGGACCATCGTCACCACCAACGCCTTCACCGGGGTCTACGACTTCCGTGCCTCGAACATCATCGTCGCCGACAGTGCGCCGGGCACCGTGGTGAACAGCAACACCATCGGCGGCACCTGCGGCACCGGCATCGTGCTCACCGGCAGCTCCACCGGTTCGACCGTGGTGAACAACATCGTCCAGGTCCACCGGAACTGCGACGTGAACGTCGGCGTCGGCGTGATGGTGGCATCGGGCTCCGTCCCCGGCACCAGGTCCGACTACAACGTGCTGTACACCGACAGCCCGGACACCCACGCCTACTCCTGGGACGGCACGCTCTACCGGTCACCCGCCGACCTCGCCGCAGCCACCGGCCAGGGGCAGCACGACCTGACGGCGGACCCGAAGTTGTCCGACTACAACGCGATGCTGGAGGACGTGACCCCCGGCGCCGACTCGTCGGCGGTGGACTCCGCCGACGCCGCCGCACCCGGCCAGCTGGACACGGACATCTACGGCAACCCGCGCGTCGACGACCCGCTCGTACCCAACACCGGCACCGGCGTGGGCTACCACGACCGCGGGGCGGCCGAGTACCAGAACCCGCTCAAGGTCTCGCTGGACCACGGGGCGTACATGCCCGACCAGCCCATGGCCGTCAAGTTCTACGGCGGGACGACCTCGCCCTGGTACCCGGCCACCACGACCATGGACTTCGGGGACGGCAGCCCGGTCGTGACCGCGCCGACCTTCCCGCTGACGCACACCTACGCCGCCGCAGGGCGGTACACCGCCACGCTGACCGCTACCGACAGCAACGGCACCGTCAAGAAGACCACCACGCCCGCTGACGTGGCGAGCGGCCCGATCACCGCCGCCGTCCAGGTCCAGCACTCGGCCTCGGCCCCCGCGAGCATCACGGTCACCGGCTCGTACAACAGCCCGTGGCCGGTCTCGGAGTACAGCGTCGACTTCGGTGACGGCCAGTACCAATGGTTCCAGTCGCAGCCCGCCGGCCCGGTCACGCACACCTACGCCAAGCCCGGCCGTTACCTCGTGCGACTGACCGTCCGGGACGACCACGGCCGCAGCGCCACCGCCGACGGTTTCGCCCACGCCAACTTCACCGACCCCGCCGACCGGGCGATCGCCGGCCGCTGGACCACCGGCAAGCCCGCCGCCAACGGCCTCTTCAACAACGGCACCTGGGCACTTCGCTCCACCGGCGACTGCTGCAAGGCCGACATCACCCAGCTCGCCTTCGGCCAGGCCGGAGACCTCCCCGCCACCGCCGACTGGGACGGCCTCGGCCACGACCAGCTCGGCATCTACCGCAACGGCACCTTCGCCCTGCGCCACGACAACGGCACCGTCACCGCCATCCCCTTCGGCGACACCGGCGACCTCCCCGTCCCCGGCTACTGGGACGGCAACGGACACGCCCAACTCGCCCTCTACCGCCCCGGCACCGCCACCTTCATCGTCCGCCACGACGACGGCACCGTCACCACCGCCGCGTTCGGGCAGGCGGGCGACATCCCCGTCGCCGGAGACTGGGACGGCACCGGCCACTTCCAGCTCGGCATCTACCGCAACGGCACCTTCGCCCTGCGCCACGACGACGGCAACGTCTCCACCGCCGCCTGGGGCAACCCCGGCGACCAGCCCATCGTCGGCGACTGGTACGCCAAGGGCCGCACGACCTACGGCATCTTCCGCCCCACCGACCCCTCCTACGCCCTCAGCGGCGCATACACCGGCGTCTACGGCTACGCCGGCCAGGTCTACTAACCCACAAACACAACGGCCCTGCACCCCGCCCAAGGGTGCAGGGCCGCCGTGTTGCCGCGAGGTGTCACCCTTCCTGCTGCGGCTTGCGGCGCAGAGCCATGAGCAGCAGGAACGCCGCCGTCAGGGCCGCCGAGAGGCGCAGGACGCCCGGGGCGGACGCCCAGGTCATCTGCCCGAGCTGCGAGCCGGGGCCGGCTCCCGCCTGGCCGTGCTGGGTCTGGCGCATCTGGTAGAGGGTGGTCGCGCTCATCGTGATCAGCGGGATGCCGAAGATCGCGAACTTGCGGGTGAGGTCCTTGAGTTGGCTGGAGAGGTAGCCGAGGCCCCAGCCCGCCAGCATGGCCGGGAAGAAACCGGTCCAGGCGCCGCCCGCGAGGAGGGCGGAGGCGAGCAGGAGCAGCGGGGACGGGCGGCGGCCGGCGAGTGCGCTCTTCTTCGGGGGCTTCGGGGACTGCCCTGGCTTCGCGGAACCGGCGGCTCTGGCGGCCTCCTTCTCCTTCCGTGCCTTCTTCGACTTCGCCCCGGCCGCCGACTGCGGCCCAGTCGGCTGCGCGGGCGGCTCGTCGCCCTCCGCCGCCCGCTGCTCGGGGATCTGCTTCGGCGGGGCCGCCGGCGCGTCCGAGAAGTTGAGCATCACGAGGTCCCAGCCGCCCCCGCCGGAGTGGATCACCTGCGGCGGCGGTACGGCGTCCGGGTCGGCCTCCTCCGCGGGCTCGCGCGGCGGGTCGAGCGGCACGGCGGACATGCCCGGCACGCCGGGCGCCGTGGCGGCGTCGTACACGCTGTCGTCGGAGCCGTCGCGGGCCTCGGCGGACTCACCGCCCGACCGCGCGCTCCACGGCCCGCTCTTGCGCCACCACTCGCCGTCCGTCATCCCCGACACCCCGCCTCGCCCGTACCCTGCCCGACCCACCGAACCGCCCTCGGCGTGACGCTACCCACCAGTCCCCCACCCACGCGAGTCTCGACCCCGGGTCCACCGGCGCCGCACCCGACTAACCTAGGTCGAATGACCACACAGCAGGGCCCCCAACGCTCCGGCAGGTCCGCCGCCGGCCCCCGCACGCTCGCCGAGGAGCTGCGTGCCCGCCCGGACGACGCCCTCGCCGCCCTGCTGCGCGCCCGCCCGGACCTGCTCAACCCGGTACCCGGCGACCTCACCCAGCTGTCCGCCCGGCTGTCGTCGCGCGCCTCCGCGCTGCGCGCCCTGGAGCGGCTCGACCGGTTCACCCTGCAGGTCGCCGAGGCGCTGGCCACCGCACCGGACGGCACCACGCTCACCAGCGTCCGCACACTGCTGACCGGCCCCGCGAAGGTCAAGCCGCACCCGGGCGCCACCCCGCTCACCCCGGCCGACCGGTCCGCCGTCGCGGCCGCTCTGCCCCGGGCGATCGCCACCCTGCGCGACCGCGCCCTGCTGTGGGGCCCGGACAACGGGCTGCGCCTGGTCCTCGCCGTCCGCGAGGCGCTCGCGCCGACCGCCGCCAATCCCGGACGCACCGGACTCGGCCCGACGCTCGCAGACGCCACCATGGGCATGTCCCCGGCCCGGCTGCAGCAGCTGCTCGCCTCCGCCGGCCAGCCCGCGACGCCGGACCCGGTCACCGCCGTCGCCGCGCTCACCGCGCTGCTCACCGACCGCGCCCGTTGCGACGCCCTGCTCGCCACCGCCCCCGAGCCCGCGCTGCGGCTGCTGGAGCGCCTCGTCTGGGGCCCGCCCACCGGCACCGTCCCGGACGCGGCCCGCCCGGTCACCGCCGAGGACGCGCAGAGCCCCGTCGAGTGGCTGCTCGCACGCGGCCTGCTGCTGCCGAGCGGCCCCGGCAGCGTCGTCCTGCCGCGCGAACTCGCCCTGCACCTGCGCGGCGGGCGCACCCACCGCACCGTCGAGCCCGTCCAGCCCGAACCCCGGCCCGCCGCTCCACCGCGCGATCCACAGGCTGTGGACGGCGCCGCCGCCGGCCAGGCCCACACCGCCGTCAAGACCGTCGAGGAACTGCTCGACCTGTGGGGCCTCACCCCGCCGCCCACCCTGCGCGCGGGCGGCCTCGGCGTGCGCGACCTCAAGCGCACCGCCCAGGCCCTGGAGACCACCGAGCAGCAGGCTGCCTTCTGGCTCGAACTCGCCTACGCCGCGGGTCTACTGGCCCCCGACGGCGAGGCCGACGAGTGCTGGGCCCCGACCCCCGCGTACGACACCTGGCTCCAGCAGGACACCGCCGAACGCTGGTCCGTCCTCGCCACCGCCTGGCTCGCCGCCACCCGCGTGCCCGGCCTCACCGGCACCCCGGACGGCAAGGGCAAGCCGCGCGCCGCCCTCGGCCCCGAACTCGACCGCACGCTCGCCCCGTCCGTCCGCCGCGCCGCCCTCGCCCTGCTCGCCGAACTCCCGCCCGGCACCCCCGCCACCGCCGCCGAACTGCTGCCCACCCTGCGCTGGCAGCGCCCGCTGCGCGGCGGCCCGACCGGCCCGGACGGCCACGAACTGCGCGACGACCTCGCCGGCTGGGCCCTCGCCGAGGCCGAACTCCTGGGCGTCACCGGCCGCGGCGCCCTCGCCGCCCCCGCCCGCGCGCTGCTCACCGCCGAGGCCGACCCGGCCGAGGTGCTGGCCCCGCTGCTGCCCCGGCCGCTCGACCACGTCATCCTGCAGCCCGACCTCACCGCGATCGCCCCGGGCCCGCTGCTCACCCCGCTCGCCCAGGCGCTCGCGCTCTGCGCCGACATCGAGTCCAAGGGCGGCGCCACCGTCTACCGGTTCACTCCGGCGTCCGTCCGCCGCGCCCTCGACGCCGGACGCACCGCCGCCGACCTGCGGGCCTTCCTGGAGCAGCACTCGCGCACGCCCGTCCCGCAGCCGCTGACCTACCTGATCGACGACGTCGCCCGCCGACACGGCGTCCTGCGGGTCGGCGCGGCGTCCTCGTACCTGCGCTGCGACGACACCTCGCTGCTCGGCGAGGTCCTCGCCGACCGCCGCTCCGCCGACCTGCGGCTGCGGCTGCTCGCCCCCACCGTCCTCGCCTCCCAGGCCGCCCCGGACATCCTGCTCGCGACGCTGCGCACGATGGGCTACGCCCCGGCCGCCGAGTCCGCCGAGGGCGACGTGCTGATCACCCGCCCGGACAGCCACCGCACCCCGCCGCGAGCAGCGCCGACACCCGTCCCGGACGGCCCGCCGAGCCCCGACGACACCCTGCTCGCCGCCGCCATCAAGGCCATCCGGGCCGGCGACCGCGCCGCGACCGCCAGCCGCCGCGAGCCGACCCCCGACCCGCGAAAACTGCCGCGCACCGCCGCCGCGGAGACGCTGGCCGCCCTCCAGACCGCCGTCCTGCTCGGCGAGCGGATGTGGATCGGCTACCTCAACGCGGAGGGCATCGCCAGCCAGCGGATCATCGACCCGGTCAAGGTCGAGGGCGGCTTCGTCACCGCCTTCGACCACCACGCCGACGAGCTGCGCACCTTCGCCCTGCACCGCATCACGGGCGTGGCCGAACTGGAGGACTGAACGGGCTCAGTGCCCCTGCGACTCCTTCATCTTCTCCTTGACCGCCTGGTCCGCCAGGGTGCCGATCTGCCCCTGCCCGACCGGCAGTTCGCCCCCGCTGACGGTGTCCGCCAGCAGGAACCCGGGAGCGGCGAGCAGCCCGCCCGGCCCCTCCCCGATGCCCGCGACGGCGTGCGCCGAGCCGGCGGAGGAGGCGGTGGCCGCGAAGGCCGTCCCCATGAGGGCGAGGGCGGTGAGAACACGCTTCGACTTGTTCATGCCCGGCCCAACGAGCGACGGGCAACCTGGTCACCCCACGCGGTTGCGGCCCGGGCGCACCCGGCGTAGTCCGGAGACAGGGGGCACCCGACCAGGAGGCACCCACCATGCTCGGCGATCGAATAGCGGAGTTCACCACCACGGAGAGCGGCCGACGGGTCCTCGCCACGGTCGGCAGCCCCGCGCTGGAAGTCTCTATGACCGGCACCGGCCAGCTCCTCGGCCACCCCGTCCGGGAGTTCGTCACCTACGAGTCCGAGCTGCGCCCCGACGGCTCGCTGTTCGGCGAGGGCCAGGGCATCGGCATGTCCGACAAGGGCGAGGCCTACAGCTGGCACGGCAGCGGCATCGGCCACTTCACCGAGGGCGGCGCCGTCCGCTGGCGCGGCAGCATCTACTTCGACAGCTCCGCGGACGCCTTCCTGCGCCTCAACGACCTGGTCGGCGTGTTCGAGCTCGAGAACGACCCCCAGGGCAACGGCAAGGCCGTCCTGTACGAGTGGAAGTAGCGGTCCCCGCCCACCGCAGGGGTAGCCCGTCCCCGTTCACCGCGGAATGCGCGACACTGGAGGGTCTGCGTCAATCCACCCTGTCAGCCAGTGGAGGGCTCCCCCGCGTGAACGACGGACCGCTCATCGTCCAGAGCGACAAAACTCTTCTCCTGGAGATCGACCACCCCAGGGCCGCCGACTGCCGCCGTGCCATCGCGCCGTTCGCCGAGCTGGAGCGGGCGCCCGAGCACGTGCACACGTACCGGGTGACGCCGCTCGGGCTGTGGAACGCGCGGGCCGCCGGGCACGACGCGGAGCAGGTGGTCGACGCCCTGGTGACGTACTCGCGCTACCCGGTGCCGCACGCGCTGCTGGTGGACGTGGCCGACACCATGGCCCGTTACGGGCGCCTCCAGCTCAACAAGCACCCCGTCCACGGGCTCGTGCTCACCACCACCGACCGGCCGGTGCTGGAGGAGGTGCTGCGCTCCAAGAAGATCGTCCCGTTGGTCGGTGCCCGTGTCGACCCGGACACCGTGGTCGTGCACCCCTCCGAGCGCGGCCAGATCAAGCAGGTGCTGCTCAAACTCGGCTGGCCCGCCGAGGACTTCGCCGGGTACGTGGACGGCGAGGCGCACCCCATCGACCTGGAGCAGGACGGCTGGCAGCTGCGCCCGTACCAGGCCCAGGCCGTCGAGGGCTTCTGGCACGGCGGCTCCGGCGTCGTCGTGCTGCCCTGCGGTGCCGGCAAGACGCTGGTCGGCGCCGCCGCGATGGCGGAGGCGAAGTCGACCACGCTGATCCTGGTCACCAACACCGTCTCGGCCCGGCAGTGGAAGCACGAGCTGGTCAAGCGCACCTCGCTCACCGAGGACGAGATCGGCGAGTACAGCGGCACGAAGAAGGAGATCCGCCCGGTCACCATCGCCACCTACCAGGTGATGACGACCAAGCGGAAGGGCGTCTACGCGCACCTGGAGCTGTTCGACGCCCGCAACTGGGGCCTGGTCGTCTACGACGAGGTCCACCTGCTGCCCGCGCCGGTGTTCAAGTTCACCGCCGACCTCCAGGCCCGCCGGCGCCTCGGACTGACCGCGACGCTCGTGCGCGAGGACGGCCGCGAGGGCGACGTGTTCAGCCTCATCGGCCCCAAGCGCTTCGACGCGCCGTGGAAGGAGATCGAGGCGCAGGGCTACATCGCGCCCGCCGACTGCTGCGAGGTGCGGGTCACCCTGACCGACTCCGAGCGCCTCGCCTACGCGACGGCCGAACCGGAGGAGCGCTACCGCTTCTGCGCCACGACGGCGACCAAACGGCGGGTGGTGGAGGCACTGGTCAGGAAGCACGAGAAGGACCAGACGCTGATCATCGGCCAGTACATCGACCAGCTGGACGAGCTCGGGGAGGCGCTCGACGCGCCGGTGATCAAGGGCGAGACCAGCAACGCGCAGCGCGAGAAGCTGTTCGACGCGTTCCGGAACAAGGAGATCGGCGTCCTCGTGGTCTCCAAGGTCGCGAACTTCTCGATCGACCTGCCCGAGGCCACGGTCGCCATCCAGGTCTCCGGGACCTTCGGCTCCCGCCAGGAGGAGGCCCAGCGCCTCGGCCGCGTCCTGCGCCCGAAGGCGGACGGCCACGCGGCGCACTTCTACTCGGTCGTCGCCCGGGACACCGTGGACCAGGACTTCGCCGCCCACCGGCAGCGCTTCCTGGCCGAGCAGGGCTACGCCTACCGCATCATCGACGCGGACGACGTGCTCTGACGGGGTTCAGTACCGGACACCGTCGCGCCCGAGGAAGATCACGCGCGCGGCGGTGTCCAGGGCGATCCCGACGTTGCGGATGGCGGTGGCGAGCGGGTTGCGGTGGCGGCCCGGGAGGGCGGTGGCACCGGCCGGGGCGGTGATGGGGTTCCGTGTGCTCATGTCTTCAACGGTAGGCACCCGACCGGCCGAAGGCATCACTCCAAAGGCCGCACCCGCCGGGCCGGACCTCGTCCTCCGGGTGTATGCGCACCCCTGAGAGCTGCGGGGCTGGAACCCCGAGACGGACAGGTCTAAGATCGTCCGCCTGCCCCCTCCCGAACCGTGGTACCTGCTGAAGTCCCGCAGGCAGCCGGGGGAGGCGCCGACCGCACGGCAACCGGCCGGCCGTACCCACCGTGAGCTCCATCGATCCGCTGCGCCCGCCACCGGGGCAGCCGGGAAGGTTCGCTGTGCCCGCCACCCCCACCACCGACCCCCTCCAGCGCGAACGCGACCACCTGGCCGCGTCCCGGGCCGCGCTGCGAGCGATGCGCGAGGACGTCCAGTCGCTGGACCTGCGCGACGTGACCGGCACCTGGGTGTCCGCCGCCGTCCTCCAGAACCAGATCGAGGCCAGGATCGCCGCCCTGGCCGACCTCGCCGACACCCCGCTGTTCTTCGGCCGCCTCGACTACCTGCACGCGATCAGCGAGGAGCTGTCCGAGGGCGGCGGAGGGGAGAACTTCTACATCGGCCGCCGCCACGTGCACGACGCCGACGGCGACCCGATGGTGATCGACTGGCGCGCGCCGGTCTCCCAGCCGTTCTACCGGGCCAGCCGCACCGATCCGATGGACGTCGAACGCCGCCGCCGCTTCGGCTACACCGGCGGCGAGCTCACCGCGTACGAGGACGAGCACCTCACCGACCCCGAGGAGACCGAGACCACCTCCGCCCTCCTCGCCGCCGAGATCGAGAAGCCCCGCGTCGGGCCGATGCGCGACATCGTCGCCACCATCCAGCCCGAGCAGGACGAGATCGTCCGCTCCGACGTCACGGGCACCATCTGCGTCCAGGGCGCCCCCGGCACCGGGAAGACCGCCGTCGGCCTGCACCGCGTCGCGTACCTGCTGTACGCGCACCGCGAGCGCCTCGCCCGCACCGGCACGCTGGTGATCGGCCCGAACAACGCGTTCCTCTCCTACATCGAGCAGGTCCTGCCCGCCCTCGGGGAGCTCGACGTCGCGCAGGCCACCGTCCAGCAGCTGGTCGGGCACGTCGAGGTCAGGGGCGAGGACACCCCCGAGTCGGCCCGGCTGAAGGGCGACGCCAGGATGGCCGAGGTGCTGCGCCGGGCCGTCCGCGCGGGCATCGCGCTGCCCACCGAGCCCTGCGTGGTGGTCCGCGGCTCCCGCCGCTGGCGCGTCCCGGTCCACGAACTGACGCAGATCATCGAGGAGTTGAAGGGCCGTGACATCCGCTACGGCGCCGCCGGCGAGGCGCTGCCGCAGCGCATCGCGCACACCGTGCTGCTGAAGATGGAGCAGTCCGGCGAGGCTCCGGACGACCGGGTGCAGGATGCGGTGGCCCGCAACTCCGCGGTCAAGGCCGTCGTCAAGCAGTGCTGGCCGCCGGTCGACCCGGCCAAGCTGGTGCTGCGGCTGCTCTCCGACCCGGAGTTCCTGGCCGCGTGCGCCGAGGGCGTGCTCACCGCCGAGGAGCAGCGGGCGGTGCTGTGGCCCAAGCCCGGCCGCTCGGTGAGGACGGCCCGCTGGACGGCGGCGGACGCCGTCCTGGTCGACGAGGCCGGCGACCTGGTCCAGCGCACGCCCTCGCTCGGGCACGTGGTGCTGGACGAGGCCCAGGACCTCTCCCCGATGCAGTACCGCGCGGTCGGCCGCCGCTGCACCACCGGCTCGGCGACCGTCCTCGGCGACCTCGCCCAGGGCACCACCCCGTGGGCCACGGCGAGCTGGCCGGACGCCCTGCACCACCTGGGCAAGCCGGGCGCCCACGTCGAGGAGCTCACCAAGGGCTTCCGGGTGCCGGAGGAGGTCATCGCGTACGCCTCCCGGCTGCTGCCCGCCATCGCCCCCGGCCTGGCTCCGGCGACCTCGGTGCGCGACACCCCGGGGTCGCTGGCGATCCGCCGGGTCGCGGACGGGGAGCTGACGGAGGCCGTGGTCGAGGCCTGCCGGCGGGCCCTGGAGCACGAGGGCTCGACCGGCCTGATCGCCGCCGACGCGCGCGTCCCGCTGTTCGCCGAGGCGCTGGCCGCGGCCGGCCTGCCGCACCTCGCCCCCGGCACCGAGACCAGCGCCGAGGCCCGGCTGACGCTCGTCCCGGCCTCACTGGCCAAGGGTCTGGAGTACGACTACGTGGTGCTGGACGAACCGGCCGCCGTCATCGCCGGCGAACCGGACGAGCGCACCGGCCTGCGCCGCCTGTACGTGGCGCTCACCCGCGCCGTCTCGGGCCTGACCGTCCTGCACGCGGAGCCCCTGCCCGACCAGCTCGGATAGCGGCGAGGGGCCGGCCCGGACCGGCCCCTCCCGCGCGCGACGGACACCGGTCGACCGGCTGTCGGCGCTTCCACGCTCAGCCGTCGATCAGGGCCCGCCACTCGGCGACCTTCGCCGCGTCGACCGGCGCCTGCCACCCGCCGGCGCGGACCGCGCCGCCGACGTGGAAGGCGTCGAACCCGGCCGCCCGCAGCCCCGGCACGTGCTCGGCCCGCAGGCCGCCGCCGATCAGGATCCGCTGCCCGTACCCGGGTTCGCCCTTCCTGGCCAGTTCCGCGAGGAGCGCCTCGCGCCCGGCGTCCACGCCGCCCGGCGCGCCCGAGGTGAGGAAGGTGTCCAGTCCGGGCAGCGCGCCGACGGCCGCGCGGACGGCGGCCCGGTCGGCGCTGTGGTCGATCGCCCGGTGGAAGGTCCAGCGGCAGCCGGCGACCGCGTCCGCGACCGCCGCGGTGGCGGCGAGGTCGACGGCGCCGTCCGCGTCGAGGAAGCCGAGGACGAACTCCTCGGCCCCCTCGGCGCGGAGCCCGGCGGCCCGGGTGCGCAGTTCGTCCAGGTCGCCCGGCGCGAAGCCGTCCCGGAGGCGGAGCATGACGCGCAGCGGCAGGTCGACGGCGGCCCGGATCCGGGCGAAGTCCTCGACGGACGGGGAGAGTCCGTCGGCGGCCATGTCCGTGACCAGTTCGAGCCGGTCGGCGCCGCCCGACTCGGCGGCCTGGGCGTCCTGGGGCGTCAGCGCGATGACTTCGAAAATTGGTCTAGACATATCCGATAGCCTGCCACATCCGCCCACCCCCGGCGAGCCCGCCACCCGCCTCCGGTCACCGGCCCCGGCAACCGGCTCCGGGTCATGCCGCGGCGCGCTCCTCGTCGGCCTCACCGCCGCCGGGGCCGCCCGTGCCACCCCGCCCGATCTTGCGCATCGCCACCGCGGCGATCACCATCAGCCCGATCGCCGGCAGCGCGAGCGGCAGCAGCCGGGAGATCCCGTGCGCCTCGCGCCAGATGTTGAACAGGCTCGCGAACGTCGTCAGCGACAGCACCGCGACGCCGACGGCGGCCGGCAGCTCCTTGCCGCGCAGCGCGGTGAAGGTCAGCAGCACCGGCACGAGCAGCAGCAGCGCGAACCACTGGACGTCCAGCGGGAAGGTGGTGTCGTCCCAGCGCTGGAGCCACACCAGCCCGGCGCCGCCGACCACCGAGGCCAGCACCGTCCCGCGGTTGCGCCAGCCCGGCTTCGGCAGCAGTTCCGCCGGAGCCGCGAGCAGCAGGACAGCGGCCAGCGTGGCGGGCATGGTCGCCATGCCGACGTACCCGAGCCACCACAGGTCGAGGAACACCGGCCCGGTGAACGCCTGCGCCAGGACGGCCAGTCCGAGCACCGCCTGGATCGAGGCGATGACGCGCACGGCCGTCCACCGGCCGAGCAGCGCCCCCACCGCGAGCAGCAGCGCGGTCACCGGCGGCGCGAGGACCGTGGCCCACGTGGTGTACGAGTGGTCCCAGGTGAGCTTGTAGGAGGCCCCGTCCGGGTCGGTGACCCACGGGACCAGCCCCGAGCCGGCCAGCGCGCCGGCCACCATCGGCGCGGCGAGCGCGAGCACCCGCCCGAGCTTCCCGGAACCGGTCAGCCCGAGCCGCACCCGCAGCCCGTACGCGGCCAGGTCGAAGACCTCCCGGGCGACGGCCGAGCGGTCGGCCTCGGCCGTGGCGTCGGAGAAGACCGCGGCGATCTCCTCGCCGCGCTCACGGCGGTACCGGGACGGGTACAGCTGGAGAGCGGCCCGCAGCGCGCCCGAGGGCGCTCCGATCGTGGGTGTGGTCATGCGAAACTCCCCCTCATCAAGGTCCGCAGCGCGGTCCCGGGCTTCCCCTTCAGCGCCGACCGGACGGTGGCCAGCCGGCGCTCCGCCTCGGCCGCGACCGTCCGCAGCCGCTCCGCCTCGGTGGCGAGCGCCGTCCGGCCGGAGCCGGTCAGCGCGTACGTGCGGCGGGCCCGGCCGTCCACGATCTCCTCGGCGGCGACCTCGATCAGGCCCTGCTGGAGCAGGCGGTCGAGGGCGCCGTAGAGGGTGCCGGTTCGCATCTTGACCCGGCCGTCGGAGATCTCGGAGATCTCCTGGATCAGCGCGTAACCGTGCCTGGGCGCGTCGGCCAGTGCGGTGAGCAGCAGCAGCGTCGGCTCCTGCATCGAGCGTTCTGTCATGCGTCTACATATATCGTTAACCGGCATATAGGTCCAGCGCCGGGCCCCAACGGAGACGCGTCTGTTGCACGACCAGCACAATGGCGCCCATGCCGAACACCGAGGACCTGCTCGCCGACTGGACCGCCCTGCTGCACCGCTGCGGCACCACCGCCGATCCCGAGCCGTACGGGCGGGAGCTGCTCCGGCGCTGGGCCGAGCCGCAGCGCCGCTACCACACCGCCGACCACCTGCGCGCGGTCCTGCGGCACGTCGACGGCCTCGCCGCGCACGCCGCCGACCCGGACGCCGTCCGCCTCGCCGCCTGGTTCCACGACGCCGTCTACCGGCCCGACCGCTCCGAGAACGAGGAGCGCAGCGCCGCGCTCGCGGTCCGGGCCCTGACCGCCGCCGGCCTGCCCGCCGCGCGGACGGCCGAGGTCGAGCGCCTCGTCCTGCTCACCGTCAGCCACGACCCCGCCCCGGGCGACCGCGACGGCGAGGTGCTGTGCGACGCGGACCTCGCCGTGCTCGGCGGCACCCCCGAGGCGTACGCGGCCTACGCGGCCGCCGTCCGCGAGGAGTACGGCTTCGTGCCCGAGCCGGACTTCCGGGCGGGCCGCGCGGCCGTCCTGCGCCGGCTCCTCGCCCTGCCGGCCCTCTACCGCACCCCGGCCGCCCACGAACGCTTCACCGCGCCCGCGCGGGCCAACCTGGCGGCCGAACTCGAACTACTGCAGAACTAGGGCAACTTGCCGACCGGCGCGACGACGGCGCCCTGCTTGCCGCACACCCACTGCGGGTCCGGCCCCAGCTCCGGCTCCACGCTCAGCGCGTGCGGGTCCCCGTCGGCCGCGCAGGCGGTGCACAGCGGCCAGCGCCCGTACGCCTCCAGCAGCGCGTCCTGGACGTCCTGGGCGACCAGCCCGAGCACGTACTCGGTGCCGTCCGGCCACTGCTCCAGCCACCACCGCCGGTGCGTGACGGCCTGCTCCACGAGCGAGACGACGGCGGCGTCCGCCACGTCCCGCGCGGTGAGGTCGGCCAGGATCTGCGCACGGGCCTCGTGCAGGGCGGTCTCGATGTCAGCCATCCGTCGATTCTCCCAAACAACGCCGCGTGGGCGGCCCCCGAAGGGAACCGCCCACGCGATCGGAACACCGATCCGGTCGAACGACCTGGATCAGAAGTCCATGTCACCGCCCGGCATGCCGCCGGCCGGGGCCGCGGCCTTCTCCGGCTTGTCGGCGATGACGGCCTCGGTGGTGAGGAACAGGGCCGCGATCGAGGCGGCGTTCTGCAGCGCCGAGCGGGTCACCTTGGCCGGGTCGATGATGCCCGCGGCGATCAGGTCGACGTACTCGTTGGTGGCGGCGTTCAGGCCGTGACCGGCGGGGAGGTTGCGCACCTTCTCCACCACGACGCCGCCCTCGAGGCCGGCGTTGGTCGCGATCTGCTTGATCGGGGCCTCCAGCGCCACGCGGACGATGTTGGCACCGGTGGCCTCGTCGCCCTCGAGCTCCAGCTTGTCGAACGCGACACCGGCCTGCAGCAGGGCGACGCCACCACCGGCGACGATGCCCTCCTCGACGGCGGCCTTGGCGTTGCGGACGGCGTCCTCGATGCGGTGCTTGCGCTCCTTGAGCTCCACCTCGGTGGCCGCGCCGGCCTTGATGACGGCCACGCCGCCGGCCAGCTTGGCGAGGCGCTCCTGGAGCTTCTCGCGGTCGTAGTCCGAGTCGCTGTTCTCGATCTCGGCGCGGATCTGGTTCACGCGGCCCGCGACCATCTCGCTCTCGCCGGCACCGTCGACGATCGTGGTCTCGTCCTTGGTGATGACGACCTTGCGGGCGCCGCCCAGGAGGTCCAGACCGGCGTTCTCCAGCTTCAGGCCGACCTCCTCGGAGATCACGGTGCCGCCGGTGAGGGTGGCGATGTCCTGGAGCATGGCCTTGCGGCGGTCACCGAAGCCCGGGGCCTTGACGGCGACGGACTTGAAGACGCCCTTGATCTTGTTGACGATCAGGGTCGAGAGGGCCTCGCCCTCGACGTCCTCGGCGATGATGACGAGCGGCTTGCCGCTCTGCATGACCTTCTCCAGCAGCGGGAGCAGGTCCTTGATTCCGCCGATCTTGGAGTTGGCGATGAGGATGTACGGGTCCTCGAAGGTCGCCTCCATGCGCTCCAGGTCGGTGGCGAAGTAGGCGGAGATGTAGCCCTTGTCGAAGCGCATGCCCTCGGTGAGCTCGAGCTCCAGACCGAAGGTGTTGCTCTCCTCGACGGTGATGACGCCTTCCTTGCCGACCTTGTCCATGGCCTCGGCGATGAGCTCGCCGATCTGGGTGTCGGCGGCCGAGATGGAGGCGGTGGAGGCGATCTGCTCCTTGGTCTCCACGTCGGTGGCCTGGGCCAGGAGCTGGTCCGAGACGGCGGCGACGGCCTTCTCGATGCCGCGCTTCAGGGCCATCGGGTTGGCGCCGGCGGCGACGTTGCGCAGACCCTCGCGAACCAGGGCCTGGGCGAGCACGGTGGCGGTGGTGGTGCCGTCACCCGCGACGTCGTCCGTCTTCTTGGCGACCTCCTTGACGAGCTCCGCGCCGATCTTCTCGTACGGGTCCTCGAGCTCGATCTCCTTGGCGATGGAGACACCGTCGTTGGTGATCGTGGGGGCGCCCCACTTCTTCTCCAGCACGACGTTGCGACCCTTGGGGCCGAGCGTGACCTTCACTGCGTCGGCGAGCTGGTTCATGCCACGCTCAAGGCCGCGGCGAGCTTCCTCATCAAAGGCGATGATCTTGGCCATCTGAAGTGGTCCTCCGGGACACGGTCGACTGCTCGGACCAAGGGGTGCCCGCGACGGACGGCCAAGGTGTGCGGGGGTCTATTCCCCTACCGCTCCCAGGGCCTCACCGACCCGGTCCGCTGTCACTCTCAAGCTTTGAGTGCTAACGCCAATGATTAGCACTCCGGGTGGTCGAGTGCAAGCCCAATCGCCAAGCCGGGAGCCGCCGCGGGAACGCCGACGGGCCCGCACGACGCGTGTCGTGCGGGCCCGTCGAGAAGCGAGTGGTCACCAGCCGTGGGCCGCGCCGAGCTCCTGGAGCCGGAAGGGGTCAGACCGCGCGGACCATGTCCGCCTGCGGGCCCTTCTGTCCCTGGGAGATCTCGAACTCGACCCGCTGGCCCTCCTCGAGGGTGCGGTAGCCGTCCATCTGGATCGCGCTGTAGTGGACGAAGACGTCCGCACCACCGTCGACCGCGATGAAGCCGTAGCCCTTCTCCGCGTTGAACCACTTGACGGTGCCCTGAGCCATTCCGAACTCCCCTAGTGCTGTGCTGGCCCTTCACGGTCCCGCAGGTCGCGGGCCCGGGTTGGTTTTGAAGGCCGGCCCGGGGAACCCCCCCTGGGCGCAGCCGTGCACGCCGCGATCAACCGCCTCGAACGACATCCGGTGAGCGGGTGATTGCGTCGACCGCGGCTGAATGTATCCGGATCGACGCCCTCTGCAACAGGGTCCTCCGCGGTGAATTCCGGGTCCGCGTCAAGGGACAGGACGGGCCGAATCGGAAGGAACTCCGCAATTCACGCCGGACATAGCGGACGGATTGCGCAAATCCCCTGGAGAATTCTGACATCCGCGTGACATGTTTCCCGGACCCGGTCCCCGGGCGGTCTCAACGGACGGACGGCGGAGCGGCGGTTCGCACGGGGAGGGTGAGGGGGACCCCTGTTCCCGGCCGAGCGACACTCTACTCCCACTCGACCGGGAAATATTCCCGCCGAAATGCGAGCGGCCGCCCCCGCGCACGGAATGCGGAATTCCGTGCGCGCGGGCGGCCGGTCGGAGCGGGGTGCGGCTCAGCAGCCGCCGGCCACCGCCGGAATGATCGAGACGCTGGCACCGTCCTTGATCTCGGTGGCCAGTCCGTCGGCGAATCGCACGTCGTCGTCGTTCACGTACACGTTCACGAAACGGCGCAGCTTGCCGGTGTCGTCCAGGATGCGCGCGGAGATGCCCGCGTGGTTCTTCTCCAGGTCGGCGATGACATCACCCAGGGTCCCGCCGTCGGCGGTGACCTCGGCGGACCCGCCGGTGTAGGTGCGCAGGATGGTGGGGATGCGGACGGTGGCGCTCATGGGTGGCTCTCCTCGTGGGGGGAATCAGGCGGACGCGAGGCCGGCGGTGCGGAAGGACTCCAGCGTCGGGCGGATGACCGCGGTCATCCCGGCATCGGCGACGGCGTCCAGGGTCTTGAGGCCGTCACCGGTGTTGATCGCGACGGTCTCCTTGGCCGGATCCAGCTGCCCGGTCTCGACCAGCTTCTTGAGCACGCCGACGGTCACCCCGCCCGCGGTCTCGGCGAAGATGCCCTCGGTGCGGGCCAGCAGCCGGATGGCGGCCACCACCTCGGCGTCGGTGACGTCCTCGACCGCTCCGCCGGTGCGCCGCGCGATGTCCAGCACGTACGGGCCGTCCGCCGGATTGCCGATCGCCAGCGACTTGGCGATGGTGTCCGGCTTGACCGGCCTGATCACGTCCCGGCCGGCCTTGAACGCCGCGGAGACCGGCGAGCAGCCCTCGGCCTGGGCGCCGAAGATCCGGTACGGCCGGTCCTCGACCAGCCCGAGCTTGATCAGCTCCTGCAGGCCCTTGTCGATCTTCGTGAGCTGCGAGCCCGAGGCGATCGGGATGACGATCTGCTCCGGCAGCCGCCAGCCGAGCTGCTCGCAGATCTCGTACGCGAGCGTCTTGGAGCCCTCGCCGTAGTAGGGGCGGAGGTTGACGTTGACGAAGCCCCAGCCCTCGCCGGCCGGGTCGCCGATCAGCTCCGAGCAGAAGCGGTTCACGTCGTCGTAGTTGCCCTCGATGCCGACCAGCTCGCCGCCGTACACGCCGGCCATGACGACCTTGCCCTGCTCCAGGTCGTGCGGGATGAACACGCACGAGCGGAACCCGGCCCGGGCCGCCGCCGCGCCCACCGCGCCGGCCAGGTTGCCGGTCGACGAGCAGGACAGCGTGGTGTAGCCGAAGGCGCGCGCGGCCTCGATCGCGCAGGCCACCACGCGGTCCTTGAACGAGTGCGTCGGGTTCCCCGAGTCGTCCTTCACGTACAGGTCCGCGGTGAACCCGAGCTCGCGACCGAGGTTGTCCGCCTTGACCAGCGGGGTCCAGCCGGGATTCAGGTTCGGCTTCGAAGCGACGTCCGCGGGCACCGGCAGCAGCGGCGCGTAGCGCCAGATCGACGCGGGCCCGGCCTCGATGCGCTTGCGCAGCTCCTCGGCGGCCTCGCTCCCGAACTCGTACGCGATCTCCAGCGGGCCGAAGCACTCCAGACAGGCGAAGCTCGGACCGAGCGGGAAGCGGGTGCCGCACTCCCGACAGGACAGGGCGGTGGCGGGGCCGAGATCCACGGATGCGGGTGCGACTGTGTCGATAGCCATGATGGCGGAGGCCTCTCTCCTCATCTTCCCCGCGGTGCGGGCGCACCACGGGCCGGAATTGGCACCTGTCCCGCCGGGGCCTGGTGATCAGCCGCGCGAGAAGGTTGCCGGGACGTCAACGGGCCGTTCCCTCAGTCCCTCTGGATGAGCATGTGAAGTTGTCGTCAGCGGCGACCCCGGCGTGCGAAGGTCCGACCGCTGTACGAAGACTGTATCCGAAGGCGCCGAGCCCGAAAGGGACCGTCCGCCACGCGAGATGGCCCGTTCCACCCGATCCGCCGAGGAGAGTCCCGTGCCCGCCGAACCGACCCCCGCACTCCTCCCGCAGGCGGCCTCCTGGCTGGGCCGCCGCTCGTGGAGCGCGGCCGACCGGCCGGTCGACACCCTCCTCGCGGCCAAGCGCCGCACCGGTCACACCGTCAGCGTCGTCCTGCCCGCCCTCGACGAGGCGGCCACCGTCGGCGACATCGTCCGCACGATCCGGCGCGAGCTGATGGAGCGCCTCCCCCTCGTCGACGAGCTCGTCGTCGTCGACTCCGGCTCCGCCGACGGCACCGCCGGGGTGGCCGCCGCGGCCGGCGCCCGGGTCGTGCCGCGCGACGAGATCCTGCCCCGGCTGCCCGCCGTACCCGGCAAGGGCGAGGTGTTGTGGCGCTCGCTGCTGGTCACCCGCGGCGACATCGTCTGCTTCGTCGACGCCGACCTGCGCGAGTTCGACCCCGCCTTCGTCTCCGGCACCGTCGGCCCGCTGCTCACCGAGCCGGACATCCAGCTGGTCAAGGCCATGTACGACCGCCCGCTCGAAGTCAGCGGCTCGGCCGGGGACCCCGACGCCGTCTTCCCGGCCGGCGGGGGCCGGGTGACCGAACTCGTCGCCCGCCCCCTCCTCAACCTGCACTGGCCGGAACTCGCCGGTTTCGTCCAGCCGCTCGGCGGCGAGTACGCGGCCCGCCGCGGACTGCTCGAACGGCTCCCCTTCCCCACCGGCTACGGCGTCGAACTCGGCCTCCTGGTCGACGCGTTGGAGCTCGTCGGCCTCGACGCCCTGGCCCAGGTCGACGTCGGCGTCCGCCACCACCGCCACCAGGACGGCCAGGCCCTCGGCCGGATGGCCGCCACCATCTACCGCACCGCGCTGGAACGCCTGGACCGCGCCCACCGCCTCAAGGCCTCGGCCGACCTCGTCCACCCGCTGCTCACCCAGTTCGCCCGCGACCCGGAGACCCGCGCGTTCACCGCCCACACGCACCCCGTGACGGCCGTGGAACGCCCCCCGATGCACACCGTTCCCGAGTACGCGACCCGGCACGGGGAAGTTTGGCGACCCTAACCCGAGGCAACATGCCAAACATGGGTGATCTCACGACCGAACGTTCGAGCGCGACCGTGCTGGTGGCGTCCAATCGCGGGCCGGTCTCCTTCAGCACCGCGGACGACGGCACGCTGACCCTCAAACGCGGCGGCGGAGGCCTGGTCTCCGGCCTCTCCGCGATCGACGACCCGAACGCCGTCTGGGTGTGCGCCGCCCTGGGCGACGCGGACCGCCGGGCCGCCCGGGAAGCCCCGCACGGCCGCCTCGACCTGGCCGGCCACGACGTCGGCGGACAAGCCGTCCGGATGCTGGACATCGACCCGGAGACCTTCGCCCGCGCCTACAACGGCGTCGCCAACTCGACCCTCTGGTTCGTCAGCCACCTGCTCTACGCCACGCCCACCGCCCCCGCCTTCGACGCCGGCTTCCGCACCGAGTGGGCCGCCTACGAGACGTACAACCGGGCCTTCTCGGACGCCCTCGCGGCCGAGGCCGCCCCGAACGCCGCCGTCCTGGTCCAGGACTACCACCTGTCCCTCACCCCGGCCCTGCTCCGCGCTGCCCGCCCCGACCTGCGCATCGGCCACTTCTCCCACACCCCGTGGGCCCCGCCCGAGTACTTCCGGCTCCTCCCGGACGACGTGGCCAGGTCCGTCCTCACCGGCATCCTCGGCGCCGACCGGGCCGGCTTCCTCACCGAACGCTGGGCGAGGGCCTTCGCCGCGTGCTGCGAAGACCTCCTGGGAGCCACCTTCGACCGGACGGACCTCACCGTCACCCACGACGGCCGCACGACCCGCCTCGGCGTGCACGCCCTGGGCGCCGACGCCGACTTCCTGCGCGAGCGCGCCCACCGCCCCGACGTCGACGAGCGCCTCGCCGCCCTGCGCGAGGCCGTCGGCGACCGGCGCACGATCGTCCGGGTCGACCGCACCGAACTGAGCAAGAACATCGTCCGGGGCCTGCTCGCCTACCGCCACCTCCTGCGCACGCGACCGGAGTGGCACGACCGCGTCGTGCACATCGCCTTCGCCTACCCGTCCCGCACCGACCTGGCCGAGTACCGCGACTACACGGCCCGGGTCCAGGACCTCGCCCGGGCCATCAACACCGAATTCGCCACCCCCACCTGGCAGCCGCTGATCCTGCACGTCAACGACGACTTCCCGCGCTCCCTCGCCGCCTACCGGCTGGCCGACGTCGCCCTGGTGAACCCCATCCGGGACGGCATGAACCTGGTGGCCAAGGAAGTCCCGGTGGTCTCCGACCACGGCTGCGCGCTCGTCCTGTCCCGCGAGGCCGGTGCCCACAGCGAACTGGCCGGCGACGCGATCGTCGTGAACCCGTACGACGTCGTCGAGACGGCCGACGCCCTCCACGCGGGCCTCACCATGCCCGACGAGGAACGCGCCGACCGCACCAAGCGCCTGGCCGCGGCGGCCACCGCGCTCCCGCCGCAGCAGTGGTTCCTGGACCAGCTCAACGCGCTCTGACCGCCTCGCCCAGATCCGCCAGCAGCTCCACCACGCCCGCCGGCCCGGGCACCACCAGGTCAGCCCGGTCGGCGAGCTCCCGCACCGGCGCGTCCCCCACCGCGCCGCTGCACACCAGAAGACCGGCGAGCCCCTCGCCGCGCAGCTTCTCGACGGCGGCGAAAGCCGCGACATCCCCCAGGTCGTCCCCCGCGTAGAGCACGGCCCGAGCCCCGCGCTCCCGCAAGAAGCCCGTCAGCGCGGCTCCCTTGTCCACCCCCGGAGGCCGGAGCTCGAGAACCAGCCGTCCGGGCTCCACCACCAGCCCGTGCTCCGCCGCCAGATCGGAGACCGGCCCCCGCAGCAGCTCCAGCGCATCCTCCGGCACCTCCGTGCGCCGCGTGTGCACGGCCAGCGAGCGCCCCTTGTCCTCGACCCACGTCCCCTCGGGCGCCCCCGCGGAGGCCAGCACCCCGGGCAGGGCCCCCCGCGCAGCGGCCACCCCCGGATGCACGTCGGGCGCCGAGAGCTCACCGGCCTCCCAGCGCTCGGCGCCGTAGTGCCCGAGCACCACGACCCCGGGAAGACCGGCCAGTCCCCCGTACTCGACCGCGAGAGCAGCCGGCCGCCCGGTGATGACGACCACCGCCCCCACCCTCGCCGCCAGAACCGCCAGCGCACCCCGCACCCCCGGATGCGCCCGAGCCTGCGAGGGATCCGCGACGATCGGCGCGAGCGTCCCGTCGAAATCCAAAGCAACCACGGCATCACCGGGCGAAGCGAGGATCTCCCGAACCCCGTCCCTCCCGGCCTCGGTCACCGGCACCCACGTCTCAACAAAGCCCATGCGGTGCCCATACCCCGAGCCCGAGCTCTCTATGGCCCGCCCCCGCGCCCAAGCCCCGCGCGGCGGCACCCGCGTCACCGGGCCGCGCGCCGCGCTTCCCTCACCCGGCGCAACCGGTTCACCAGCACCGGCGCGTGCGCCAGAGCCTCCGGCCGGTCCAGCAACGCGTTCAACACCTGGTAGTACCGGGTGCTGGAGATCCCCAGCTCCTCCCGGATGGCCCGCTCCTTGGCCCCCGCCGTACGCCACTGGCGCCCTTCGAGCTCCAGCACCGCCCGGTCCCGCTCACTCAGCTCACCCACGAGAACACCTCCCACGACCTACGAAGTGTCATTCTCGGACGTCCCCGGGACACACTCTGCGCCCTCCCCCGGCCGAGCGCCCCGGCTAACGTCACGGTCATGATCGAGTCGAGCTTCACCGTCCACGTCCCCGACGCCGACCTGACCCCCGAGCCCCTGGACCCCGCGCAGATCGTCGAGGGCACCCCCGAGGTCACCGGAAAGGTCCTGCACGAGTCCGCCGACGGCCGGCAGCTGCGCGGCATCTGGCAGATCACCCCCGGAGTGGTCACCGACACCGAGGCCGACGAGATGTTCGTGGTGCTGAGCGGCCGGGCCACCATCGAGATCGACGGCGGCCCGACGCTGCACGTGGGCCCGGGCGACTGCGCCGTCCTGCGGGAGGGCGACCGGACGACGTGGACCGTCCACGAGACCCTGAGGAAGGCCTACGCCGTCACGCTCCCCTGAACGACCGAACGCCCCCGCACCACCTCCGCCCCGGCCCGGCCTCACTTCCGAAGCCGGGCCGCCTCCTTGACCGCGGCGTCCTGCAGCCCGGTGAGGACCTGCTTCGGGTCCCCGGTGACGGCCTCGCCGATCCCGGCCTTGATCCGGTTGCTCACGTCCGCCCAGGCCGGGTCGCCGAACGGGTAGAAGCTGGCGTTGGTCAGACCCGTGGCGAACTGCTTGAGGTCGGCGTGCTTCGGGTCCGAGGACATCTGGGTGAAGGCGTCCTGGGTCACCGGCAGGAGGTTGTACCGCTCGTCGAACTTGAGCTGGTTCTCCCGCATGAACACGAAGGACAGGAACTTCTTGATCTGGTCCTTGTGCCCGTTGGCCTTGAAGGCCATCATCCAGTCCGCGACGCCGAGGCTGCCGGTCTTGCCGAGCCCGTCCTTCTTGGGGATCGGGGCCGTCCCGAAGTCGATGTTCCCTGCGGTGGCCATCCGCAGCAGCGTCGGGTGCCCGTTCAGCATCGCGACCTTCCCGGACGCGAAGTCCTGGAACACCGGGGTGCGGTTCATCTTGCCGGGGTCGGGATAGGTCAGCCCGGTGCTCACCAGGTTGCTCTTGAGCCAGTTGAAGGTGGCCTGGTTCTGGGCGCTGTCGATCGTGTAGTTGCCGACGTCGTCGGAGAGCAGGCCGCCGCCGCTCAGCGTCCACAGCATGGACTCGGCCGGTGCCTCCTCGGGCCCCAGCGGGAGGCCGTACGGGGTGACGCCCGGCGCCTTGGCCTTGATCTTCTCGGCGTCCTGCCGCAGCTCGCTCCAGGTGGCCGGCGGCTGGCTGATTCCCGCCTGCTTGAAGAGCGTCTTGTTGTAGAAGAGCACGCGGGAGGAAGAGACGAAGGGAATCCCGTACTGCGTGCCGAGCACCTGCCCGGCATGGGCGAAGGAGTCCATGAACTTGGCCTGGGTGTCCAGCGAGAGCACGTCCGCCGCCGGGTACAGCCGGTCCGCCGCGACCTGGTCGGCGAAGCCGCCGGTCTGCAGGAGGTCGGGCGACTTGCCGGCCGCGATCAGGTCGTCGACCTTCTTGCCGATGTCGGTCCAGCTCTCGACGTCGACGTCGACCTTGATGCCGGGGTTCTGCGCCTCGAAGCCGCGCACGACCTCGTCCCAGTACAGCCTGGAGCTGGTGTCGGCGTTCTCGCCGTAGTCCGCGGCGACCAGCCTGATGGTGACGGGCCCGTCGCCCTGTCCGCTGCAGGCGCTGACCGCGGAGAGCACCAGCGCGCCGGCCAGCGCGGTGCCGAGCACACGGGTGGGAACGTGGGCGCGCCTGTTCAACGCGGGTACCGCCTTCGGGGGGAGAAATGCGACCGGAGGGGTGATTCCGGCAGGGGGGAGGCGCAACACTGCCAAACCGACCCCACAGTGGTCCATACCTCTGCCCCGTGTCCGGCAAGTAGTTATCGAAGTGCGGACGTCATTGCACGATGCGCAACAGAACGCCGTCGGCGCCCACCCGAACCACCGCCCCGCCCCCTCCCGGCCCCCCGGAACCCCGTACCCCCAAAGCCCCGCACACCGACCGCTTCTGCGACAAAGCTCACCTCGCATGGACCAGACCAATCCGACAACTGGACTAGACCTCTTCGACCCGGCCAAGGGAAACTGTCCCCCGTGAAGCACGTCATCGCACTCGATGTAGGCGGCACCGGCATGAAGGCCGCGCTGCTCGCCCAGGACGGCTCCGTGCTGTTCGAGGCACGCCGACCGACCGGGCGGGAGCACGGCACGGACGCCGTCGTCGCCGCCATCCTCGACTTCGCCGCCGACCTGGCGACCGAGGGCCGCGACCGCTTCGGCGTCGCTCCGCTCGCGGCCGGCGTGGCCGTGCCGGGCACGATCGACGAGAGGAACGGCATCGCGGTCTACTCCGCCAACCTCGGCTGGCGCGACCTGCCGCTGCGCAAGCTCCTCGGCGAGCGCCTCGCGGCCCTCGCCCCCACGAAGGGGGGCGGCAGCAGCGCCCCGATCCCCGTCGCCCTCGGCCACGACGTGCGCTCCGGCGGCCTCGCCGAGGGCCGGATCGGCGCCGGCCGGGGCGTCGGCCGCTTCCTGTTCATCGCGCTCGGCACCGGCATCGCCGGCGCCATCGGCATCGATGGGCGGATCGAGGCCGGGGCCCACGGCTACGGCGGCGAGATCGGCCACGTCGTGGTGCGCCCGGGCGGCCCGGAGTGCGGCTGCGGCGCCCGCGGCTGCCTGGAGACGCTGGCCTCGGCCTCCGCCGTCTCCCGTTCCTGGGCCGCGGCCAGCGGCGACCCCGACGCCGACGCGGCATCCTGCGCCGCCGCGGTGGACGCCGGGGACGACCGCGCACGCGCGGTCTGGCAGGGCGCCGTCGACGCGCTGGCGGACGGCATCGTGCTCGCCCAGAGCCTGCTCGACCCGTCCACGGTGATCGTCGGCGGCGGGCTGGCCGAGGCCGGCGACACGCTCTTCACCCCGCTGCGGACGGCCATCACCGAGCGCCTGACCTTTCAGATGCCCCCGAAGGTCGTACCGGCGACGCTGAAGGACACCGCGGCGTCGCTGGGAGCCGGCCTCCTCGCCTGGGACCTGCTCGCCGAAACCCACCCCCCGCGGCCGTGAGGGGGCTCCCCACCCGGCCTCCGAGGCCTCATGCTCGGCACCCGGGACCGCACGAGCCGACCCGGACACCCCGGCCGGCCCGGCCCCCGCACCCCCGTGGCACCCGGACGCCGACCGCCGCCCGGGGCCAGGTCACCGACCACAGCGGCCTGACAGCGCCCAGCGCATTCGAGAACCCGGGACGCCCGTCCCGACAGATGGAGGTGACCGCGTGACTGCCGCGGAGCGTGACCGTACCGCACTGGCCGGCGCCCGGCTGGTCCTGCCCGGCGGGGTCGTCGAGGGCGACCGGATCGCCGTCGAGGGCACGAGGATCGCCGCCATCACGAGCGGGGCGAATGGCGGCGGGGCCGAGCCGGGTGACCTCGACCTGACCGGCCACACCGTCGTCCCCGGCTTCGTCGACCTGCACGTCCACGGCGGCGGCGGCGCGTCCTACGCCTCCGGCGTCGCCGAGGAGGCGCTGCGGGCCGCCCGGACCCACCTCGAACACGGCACCACGACCACGATCGCCTCGACCGTCACCGGCGAGATCGACGAGGTCGCCCGCCAGGCCGCCGTGCTGTCCGAGCTGGTCGAGGACGGCGTGCTGGCCGGCATCCACTTCGAGGGCCCGTTCATCTCCCGCAACCGCTGCGGCGCCCACCGCCCCGACCTGCTGCGCGACCCGGACCCGGCGCTGGTGCGCAAGCTCGTCGACGCGGCCCGCGGCCACGCGAAGATGGTCACCCTCGCCCCCGAGCTCCCCGGCGGCCTCGACTCCGTCCGGATGCTCGCCGACCTCGGCGTCATCGCGGCCGTCGGCCACACCGACTCCGACTACGCGACGACGCTGGAGGCCGTCGACGCGGGCGCGAGCGTGGCGACCCACCTGTTCAACGCGATGCCGGCGATCGCCCACCGGGCCCCCGGCCCGATCGTGGCGCTGCTGGAGGACGAGCGGGTCACCGTCGAGCTGATCAACGACGGCGTGCACCTGCACCCGTCCGTCCTCGACCTCGCCTACGGCACAGCGGGCGCCGAGCGCGTCGCCCTGATCACCGACGCCATGGGCGCCGCCGGCATGGGCGACGGCCTCTACCCGCTCGGCCCGCTCCAGGTCGAGGTCAAGGACGGCGTGGCCCGGCTGGTCGAGGGCGGCTCGATCGCCGGCTCGACGCTCACCCTGGACGTCGCGTTCAAGCGCTCGGTCACCGTCAACGGCCTGACTCTCGACCAGGCCGTCCGGTCGCTCAGCACGACCCCGGCCCGGTTGCTCGGCCTGAGCGACTCGATCGGCACCCTGGAAACCGGCAAGTACGCCGACCTGGTCGTGCTCGACTCCGCCACCCACGACCTCGTCGCCGTCATGCGCCGCGGCGCGTGGGTCGTCGGCGGCGACCGCTTCACCACCGTCAAGCCGGCCTGAACGGAGCCGCCTGACGGAACGCCGACGGCCGCGCTCCCCGTCACCGGGGAGCGCGGCCGTCGGCGTATCGCAACGTCGTCAGCCCGTCAGCTGCTCGGCTCCACCGTGATCTGGTCGACCAGGATCGGCCCGCCGGACGGCACGGTCATCGTGATGGTGTTCGAACCTGCCTGGAGCTGCGGCAGTATCCAGGTGGAGTACCACGAGGACGCCGGGTCCTTGCCGGGCGAGTAGTTCTTGAACGCCAGACCGCTCGGCCAGTCCTTGCCGTTGATCGACGCCGCACCCCGTACGTCGCCGCCGGCGTTGTTGAAGTGCACGGTCAGCTTGTAGGTGCCGGCCGTGGCCACCTCACCGGTCCAGCTCACCGAACCGCCCGGCTGGAGCGTCAGGTAGCTGCCGTCCGCGGACTTGGCGCCCTTGACGGTGTTTCCGGAGGGCGCGTTCTGGCCCTGGAGCTGGCCGGCGTCCGCCGTCACCGGCCCGCCGGAGGCGGAGGCGCTCGGCGAGGCCGAGGCGGAGGAGGTCCCGGAGGGGGTGCCGGAGCCGGTCGTGCTGGGCGCCGCCGTGGAGGTGGTCTGCTGGCCGCCCTTGGCGGTCTTCTTGTCGTCGCCCGGGTCGCCGGTGGACAGCGCGATCCCGGCGCCGATCGCGATCGCCGCGACGACCGCGACCGCTCCGATCACCGCGCCCTTGCTCCGGCCGCTGCTGCCCTGGCGGTCGTCACCCGGCTGCGGGCGGGAGTGCTCGGCGTAGCGGGTCTGCTGCGTGGGGACGCTGCCGTAGTCGGGCTGCTGCTGGCCGTACTGCTGCGGGTACGGCTGGCCGGGGCCCTGCTGCTGGGCCCCCCCTTGCTGGAAGTACTGCGGCTGCTGCTGCGCGCGCGGAGGGTAGGACTGCTGCTGGCCGTACTGGGCACGGCCGACCTCCATCGGGCGGCTGTACGGCGTACGCGGCACACCCTGCTGCGGCTCGGCCGACTGCCCGGAAGAACCGTCGGCCGGGCGGTAGAGGTAACCGAAGGGGTCGTCTTCCTGCGGGGCACCGCCCCCCGGGCCCTCGGGCGCTCCGTTGTTGCCGGCGGTCGTCACGGTGGTCAACTCCCCCATCGTTCGCGCCGCCGGGCCGGCGGCCCCAGGCGCAGGTCATGGACGCTCTCGTTACCGGGGAACCCTACCTGCCCGACCCGGCCGCCCGGAACGAGGGCTTGACAACCCGCCGGTAACCTGGGCCACCCGGGCCCGGGTTCAGCCCGCCCGGCGGTGCGAGCGCTCGCCCCTGGCCCCGCGCACGGCGCCGCCCCTGGCCCGCTTCTCGTCGTACATCCGCTCGTCCGCCGTGTGCAGGACCTCCTCGATGCTCATCCCGCAGCCGGCCCAGCCGATCCCGAGGCTCACGCCCACCCGCATCGCCCGTCCGTCGATCCGCATCGGCGGGATGATGGCGTTGCGCAGCCGGTGGGCGAGGTCCTTGGCCTCCTCGCGGCCGATGCCGTCGGCCAGCACCACGAACTCGTCACCGCCGAGCCGGGCCACCGTGTCGCCGTCCCGGACGGCCTGGCTGAGCCGGCGGGCGACCTCGACCAGGACGGAGTCGCCCGCGTTGTGGCCGAAGCGGTCGTTGATGGACTTGAAGCCGTCGAGGTCGCAGAAGAGCACCGCGAGCCCCTTCTCCACGACCGCGCCGCCGCCCGCGCCGGGGCGGAACGCGCCGGACCACGCCTCGCCGCCCGGGCCGTACTCGGCCGGGACGACCGCGTGCACGTGCTCCGGGTAGCCCGGACCGAACCCGGCGGCCCCGTAGGCCGCCACCTCGTAGCCCGTGGCCTCGTACCCCGTGGCCTCGCAGCCGGCCGGAAGACCGCCGTCCGCCGCCCCGAGCCCGGCCGGCAGGCTCCCGTCCGGCGCGCCGTACGTGTGCACCGCCCCCGCGTACGGCTCCGCCCCCTCCAGGCCGCCGTGCGCGGCGTGCGCGCTGTACGAGTCGGCCGGGTAGCCGCCGTACGGCTGCGGGAAGGCCGCCTCCGCGGGGCCCGCGACCGCACCGACGGTCTGCGGCTCGGCGCAGAGCCGGCGGGCCAGCCGGGCCTTCAGCTCGGCGCCGTTGGGCAGGCCGGTGAGCGCGTCGTGGCTGGCCCGGTGGGCGAGCTGGAGCTCGTGGCGCTTGCGGTCCTCGATGTCCTCGACGTGGGTCAGCAGGAAGCTGGGACCCTCGGCGGCGTCCGCCACGACGGAGTTGCGCAGGCACACCCACTGGTAGCCGCCGTCCCGCCGGGAGAGCCGGAGCTCGGCCCGCCCGCTCTCCGCGCTGGTGCGCTCCAGCAGGGCGCGGTCGTCGGGGTGGACGAGGTCGACGAAGCTCTGCTGGCGCAGCACCGCGCGTGGTCGCCCGAGCAGGCGGCAGAGCGCGTCGTTGACCCTGGTCAGCTGGCCGCGCCCGGGGCCGCACAGCTCCGTGATGGCCATGCCGCTGGGCGCGTACTCGAAGGCCTGGCGGAAGCTCTCCTCGCTCGCCCGCAGCGCCTGCTGCTCCTTCTCCAGGCGGGCCAGGGCCCGCTGCATCTCGGCCCGCAGGCGGGCGTTGCCGATCGCGATGGAGGCCTGGAGCGAGAACATCTCGAGCGCCTCGCGGGTCCAGGCGCCGGGCCGCTTGCCGCTGCGCGGGCGGTCCACCGACAGGACGCCGAGCAGGTCCCCGCCGGCGCTGTACATGGGGGCGAGCAGCCCGTCGGCGGGGTGCCAGTCGTTGGCGTAGACCGGCATCGGGCCGTCCCCGATCCAGCGCGGGATGTCGCTGGCGACGGCCCAGCCCCGGTCGTACGGCAGGAAGCGCAGGGTGCCCCAGTGGTCGCTGACGCCGAGCAGCCGGTCCCAGGACTCACGGGAGCCGACCTGGCCGAGCAGCACGGAGGGGCCGCCCATGGCGCTCTCCTCCAGCTCCCAGACGGCCGCCACCACGAGGTCGCCGTCGGGCCGCACCAGGCTCACCGCGGCGGCGTCGAATCCGAGCCCGTGGACCGCACCCTCGACGACGGCCTGCAGCGTGCCCGCCAGGCTGCGGGCAGCGTTGAGGTCCGCCACGACCCGGTGCAAGGTGCGGAGGGTCGCGAGACGGACGTACGGCTCCGACTCGGCTTCCATGCGGGGGCTCCCCGGCTGCTTCGGATAGTTCTTGATTGGTTATCGTCCGATTGCCAGAAGAACTGAATCACAGGGAGCACAGCGTTCGGCACGCTCGGTCAGCAATAGGCCACCACTTGTGACTTAAATCACACGACACTAATGCGCCCTTAATCAGCTCATCCGTCCCATAGCGGGACATAAAGCGCTATCGGAACATTTCTCCTGGTCGACCGCATTGCCCGGGCACTGAAGCCGCCTGTCGCCCGGCAGGCCCCCTGCTTCACCCCTGGGGGTGAGCGAGGGCACCGTTCCCGGGCCTCACCCCTGCGCCGCTGGTCCTACGACCACGGCCCGATGTCGCGACCCGCGACCGCCAGCTACCGTGCGGTACGTGTACCCGTCCCCGCAGCCCGAAGCTGCCGCCCACGCCACGCCCGACGAGTTCCGGGCCGCACTCTCCCAGCTCGCCGCCGGCGTGAGCCTGGTGACCGTCCACGACCCCGAGGACGGCGAGGACATCGGCATGACCGCCACGTCCTTCCTCTCCGTGTCGCTGGAGCCGCCGCTGGTGCTGATCTCGGTCCGCGAGGACTCCCGGATGGACGAGGTGCTCGCCCGCGTGGACACCTGGGCGGTCTCGGTGCTCACCGAGGGCCAGAAGACGACCGGCTCCCGCTTCGCCATGAAGGGCCGGCTGAGCGACCGGCTGCTGTTCGCCGACACCCCGCACCACCGCGGCCCGGCCACCGGCGCCCCGCTGATCGAGGGCGCGCTGGCAACCGTCGAGTGCCGCACCGAGCAGCGGATACCCGCGGGCGACCACACACTGCTGCTCGGCCGCGTCCTGGAGGCCGTCGTCCCGGACCCCGGTGGCCGGCCCCTGCTCTACTTCCGCGGCGGCTACCGCACGCTCGGCTGAGCCACCGCAGCGGAACACGGCACGCCAGGCCGAGCCACCGCGCCGACGGGCTACTCCGAGCGCGGCGAGCGCCGCCCCTCCTTCAGCTCGGAGCGGTGCCGCTTGCTGTACAGCCGCCGCTCGACCATCCCGCGGCTCGGCCTCGTCGCCCGGCGGGTCTTCGGCGGCGGCGCGCAGGCCTCGGTCAGCACCGCGGCCAGCCGGGCCGCGGCCGCCTCGCGGTTGCGCCACTGCGAGCGGAACTCCGAGGCCTGGACCACCAGCACCCGGCCGTCCACCAGCCGGCCCGCCAGCCGCTCCAGGGCGCGCTCGCGCCACACCTCGGGCAGCGCCTTCGAGGCGGCCACGTCGTAGCGCAGCTCGACCTTGCTGTCGGAGGTGTTGACGTGCTGGCCACCGGGGCCGGAGGAACGGGAGAAGCGCCAGACGAGCTCGGCGTCGGGGACGACCACCGACCCCCGTACGCGGATGGGCTCGGGCATGCGCCCATCATCCCGCGCCCGGCCCGCCCGGTCACCCGGTTATCCGGCACGCGCCCCGAGCCCCGACAATGGCGGTGTGATCGAGCTCGGCTACTCCCTCTCCAACCGCTTCCCCGACCCCCCGCAGACCGACTACCGCACCGCCTCCGTGCACGCCCTGCGGTACGACCTCTTCTGCGGCGACGTGTACCTGGACGCCGAGGGCGCGGAGCTCTCCACCGCCTGGGGCTGGGTCCCGGTGCTCGACTTCGCGTGGGCGCTGTGCGACATCGCCGAGGAACTGGACCGCGACCCGGCCGGCAGCCGGGCCGCCCGGGTCCAGACCGCCGACCTCGACTTCACCCAGAACACCGAGCTGCTGCGTTTCGCCCGCCGCTTCAACTGGGTCGAGGTCAGCGCCACCTGGCTGCCCGACGAACCGCCCGCGGTGGTGCGCCACGGCGAACTGCGCCGAGAAGCGCGGGACTTCCTCCAGGACACCCTCGCCGACCTGTTCGACATGCACCCCGATCTGGCCGACAACCCCAACATCTGGTCGCTCCAGGGCAGGTTCCGCCGGATATGACCCCGGCATTGCCCGTGCTTTGCCAGAAGTTGACACGTGTACGGAAGGAAGGATCCCCGGTGGAACCAATCCACCGGACGCTTGCGTTGTCCCGGGAAAGCGAACGAAGGGACAGCAATCACCATGCCAGTGAGCCTCTCCAAGGGCGGAAACGTCTCGCTGACCAAGGAGGCCCCGGGACTGTCCGCGGTCTCGGTCGGCCTGGGCTGGGACGTCCGCACCACGACCGGCGCCGAATTCGACCTCGACGCCAGCGCCATCGTCCTGAACGCGGACGGCAAGGTGCTGTCCAACGGCCACTTCGTGTTCTTCAACAACACCAGCACGCCGGACAACTCCGTCGTGCACACCGGTGACAACCGCACCGGCGAGGGCGTGGGCGACGACGAGTCGATCAACGTCAACCTGGCCGCCCTGCCCGCCGAGGCCGCCCGGATCACCTTCCCGGTCACCATCTACGACGGCGTCGCCCGCGGCCAGAGCTTCGGCCAGGTCCGCAACGCCTACATCCGCGTGGTGAACGCCGCCGGCGGCGCCGAGCTCGCCCGGTACGACCTCTCCGAGGACGCCGCGACCGAGACCGCGATGATCTTCGGCGAGCTCTACCGCAACAACGGCGAGTGGAAGTTCCGCGCCGTCGGTCAGGGCTACGCCTCGGGCCTGGCCGGCATCGCCCAGGACTTCGGCGTCCAGATCTGACGCCCGGGCCCCTGGGCCCGAAACGCCGCGGCGCGGAACATCGGTCGGTCCGACGTTCCGCGCCGCGGTCGCGTTTCCGGGGGCGTCAGCGCGAGGCGCGCAGCTCCGGGAGCTGGATCAGCTCCGTCTCCTCCTCCGGCGTCAGGTCGACGACGGTCGGCTCGCCCTGCTCCGGCGCAGCACCTCCGGCGTCCCGGGCCCCACGGGCCTCCTGCGCCTCCTGCGCCTCCTGCGCCTCGGCCAGCGCCTTCTCGGCCACCGCCTCGTCGCCCACCACGTCCGCCAGGTCCGTCCGCTCGTTCAGCTCGGCGACACTGCCGACCGCCGGCGCCGGGGCGGCCGCCCGCACCGCGGCACCCGGACTGCGGCCGAAGAAGCTGAAGCCCTGCCCGCGCGCCTGCCCGGACTGCCCCGGGCGCGGACGCTGCCGCTCGGCCGGTACCGCGGGCGCGGCCGGCGCGCCGCCCAGCTGGCCCACCGTGGCGGTCAGCACCGGCCGCACCGGAGCCGCCTTCACCGGGGTCGGCGCCGGAGCCTGCTGCGGAGCCGACTCCGGGGTCGGGACGGACGGGGCCACCGGGGCCGGCACCGCGGAAACGGGCCTGGCGGGCGCCGGAGCCTGCGCGGCCCGCGCCGGCGCGACGGGAGCCGTCCGCGCCCGCAGCGCGACCTCCGCGCCCGCCGTCCGCTCGCGCTGCTCCTCCTGGGCCCGCGCGCGCCGCTCCAGCAGCCGCAGCGCGGCACCGGCACGGACGAACGCGGCCGGGCTGGCCGGGTACTTCGGACGGCTCGCTGCCAGCGCCCGCTGCGCCGCCTCGGCCTCCTTGAGCGCCTGCTCGGCGACCAGCACGGCCCGCTCGCGCAGCAGGCGGGCGATCTCGGTCTCGGCCTTCGCGAGGCGCGACTTCTCCGCGGTCAGCCGCCGCCCGAACCGGGTGGCCCGTTCCTCGGCGACCTCCGCCGCGTACTCGGCCTCGGCGAGCTGCTCCTCGAAGCGCTCCTCGGCCCGCAGCCGCTGCGCGACGGACGTCTCGGCCGCGGCCCGGGCCGCCTTGTCGCGCTGCTTCAGCAGGACCGCGAAGCCGAGCGTCGCGGACACCGCCGCGACACCCACCGAGCGGACCAGGATGGTGTCCTGACTGAAAAGCAGAGCGGCCAGAGCGGCGACGAGGAGCACGCCGGCTGCGGTGGGGGGAAAGACCCGGCCGAGGACGGAGGAATGACGGTGGCGTCCGCGAGACATGCCAAGAAACTAGCGTGCGAATTGGGGCCGTGTCAGCCCAGGGTCGGCTTTGACCCTTGACACTGTGCAAGATTTACCGCACGTGCCCGGCACTTCACTCAAGATCACGACAAGTGCGCAGCTCAGCGGTGCGAGGCCGCCGGGCCGCCCGGATCGTCGTGGTTCTCCGGCAGCTTGCACACGTGCTGCAGCCAGAGCGCCGTCGCGATCACCGCGGCGCCCGCGAGCACCGCGAGGCCGGCCGTCACGGCCTGGTCCTTGCGCGCCGGCACGTCCAGCTCGCCGAGCAGGTAGATGCCCGCCCCCGCGTAGATGCCGGTGACCACCGCCGAGACGAGCGCGCTGGCCTGCCCGAGCACCACGGCCCGGGCCGCGAGCAGCGGATCGACCCGCTTCGCGCCGGGCTGCCGCTCCCGCACCGCCTTCAGCCGGCCCCGCAGCGAGATCGTGGTCGCCAGGAGGATCACCGCCACCGCGGCCAGCACCACCGGCGCCGCCGCCGGCACGGCCGGCAGGGTGTCCAGGGAGGCCCACAGCTTGGCACCGGCCCAGGACAGCGCCGTCGTGGCGGCGGTGATGCCGATCAGCAGGCGGAGGCGAAGCAGCTTCACGCGGAGGAGGTCCTTCCCGGGGTACCAGAGACGGCCGCCCCGGGAGCCCGGAGCGGCGGCGCCAGGCCACCGTACCGGGCCCGGCCGGGCGGACACCCGCACGGACGGCGGACACCTACTCGGACGGCCGGGCCCCCACCCGAGTTCCCCGGCCGGCGGGCCGCCGAACCGCTACTCCGGCAGCGTCAGACGGATGTCGTCCCGCCGGCGCACGCCCTGCGCGTCCGGGCCGCCGAGCTTCTCCAGCAGTACGGAGACCTGCCCGTACCCGGGCACCTCGGCCTCCGGCTGGGCGTCCAGCCACGGTGCCAGCACGAAGGCCCGCTCGTGCGAGCGCGGGTGCGGCAGCAGCAGCTGCGGGTCGTCGCTGACGACGCCCTCGTACGCCAGGATGTCGACGTCCAGGGTGCGCGGGCCCCAGCGGACGGTGCGCACCCGCCCGAAGGCGTCCTCGATCGCGTTGCCGCGCTCCAGCAGGTCGCGCGGCGGCAGCGAGGTCCGCAGCACGACGACCGCGTTGTAGTAGTTGGGCTGCTCGTCCGGCCCGCCGACGGCCTCGGTCTCGTAGACCGCGGAGACGGCCTTGATCCGCAGCCCGGGGGTGTCGGCGAGGGCGTCCACGGCACCCTGCAGGGTGTCCAGGCGGTTGCCCAGGTTGCTGCCGAGGGCGACCACCGCGCAGCGCTGGCTGTGCAGGGTCGTGTCGGCGGAGTCCACCCGGCTCTCCAGGTCGAACGTGCTCGGCGAGGCGGTCGGGTCGCTGGTGCTCATGCGCCCGCCTCGCTTCGCTCGGCAGGAGCACTCGCCCACGCGCGCCTTTCCATGATTCGCTCGCTCCGCTCGCTCATGTGAACTTCCTCTGCATGGGATACCGGGCGCACGGCTGCGGTCATGCGCGCGTCCGGTGGATGGTCACGGTCACGTCGTCGAACGGCACGGTGATCGGGGCGTCCGGCTTGTGGACGGTCACCTCGACCTCCTCGACCGCGTCGTGCTTGAGGCACTGGTCGGCGATGCGCTGCGCCAGGGTCTCGATCAGGTCGACCGGCTCCCCGGCGATGATCGCGGTGACCTCCTCGGCCACGATCCCGTAGTGCGCCGTGCGGGTCAGGTCGTCACCGGACGCGGCGGGGCGGGTGTCCAGGTACAGGACGAGGTCGACCACGAAGGTCTGGCCCTCGACGCGCTCGCGCTCGAAGACGCCGTGGTGGCCCCGGGCTCGCAGACCCCGCAGGGTGACGCGGTCCAGCAAACGAATCACTGCTCCCAGTCGGACGGGCCCCGCCCGAGGAAAAGGCACGGACGAGCAGGGCGAAGGCGGGCGGCCGGCCCGCCACTCCGTTTCGAATCTACCTGCGGGCACAGACAACGTCTGACCGTCCTACCCGGCACGAACCGTCCTCACGCACGCCGATCCGGCGATTGACGTGAACGTTCGGTGACCACGTCGAAATTCCCGGGCGACACTTCGGGGGCGGTTTTCCCCGGCTCGTCCGGTCAGTCCTCGTCGTCCTCGTCTCCGCTGGTCAGGACGGGTGAACCGTGGTGCGACCAGAGCTTCCACCCGGCCGGTGTGCGCCGGAAGAGATTCGTCGAGACGACCTTTCCGCCGACCAGCGGACCGAGTTCCCCCTCCTCCTCGGCCTCCCCGCCGGAGAGGATGTTCTCGGTGCACGTGACAAGGGCCACATCGCCGTGCACCTCGGCCTCGACATCGGTCAGGAAGAACTGGATGTACTCGGTGTTCATCATGATCAGCATGTACGACCGGGTCACCTGGGCCCGGCCGCGCAGCACCGGCCAGCCCGGGTGCACGCACACCACGCCGCCCTTGTCGTCGGCGTCCGCGGCGCCCAGCCAGGCGTCCTCGACCGCCTCCAGGTCCCCGCGCTCCAGCGCCTCGTAGAGCGCCTGGTTCGCCGCGAGCACGGCCTCCACGTCCGCCTCGCGCGCCCGTCCCGCCGCGGCCCCGCTCAACCTGCCGTCACCTGCCACAGACCCTCCCGTCCTACCCCAACCGGGCCGCGCGCTGCCAGGCCGCGACCACCCGGACGGCATCCGCCGTGCCGGACACGTCGTGCACCCGCACCGCCCAGGCCCCGGCCCGGGCCGAGAGCACCGACACCGCAGCGGTCGCGTCGTCGCGCTCCCTGGCCGGGCGCAGCTCCCCGGTTTCCGGGTCGGCGAGCAGCGTACCCAGGAACCGCTTGCGCGATGCGGCGACGAGGACGGGACGGCCGAGCGCGGTGAGCGCGTCCAGCCGCCCGAGCAGCGCCCAGTTGTGCTCGGGGGTCTTGGCGAAGCCCAGCCCCGGGTCGAGGATCAGCTGCTCCTCCTTGACGCCGGCCGCCACCAGCGCGTCCACCCGCGCGGTCAGCTCGGCGACGACGTCCCCGACCACGTCGCCGTACACGGCCAGCCGGTCCATGTCCGCGGACTGCCCGCGCCAGTGCATCACCACGAACGGCACGCCGGTCTCGGCGACGACGTGCGCCATGGCCGGGTCGGCCAGCCCGCCGGAGACGTCGTTGACGATCGCGGCGCCGGCCGCCACGGCCCGCTCGGCGACGGAGGCGCGCATGGTGTCGATGGATACCACCACCCCGGCGTCGGCCAGCTCGCTCACGACGGGCAGCACCCGGGCGAGCTCCTCCTCCTCGGTCACCCGCTGGGAGCCGGGCCGGGTGGACTCACCGCCGACGTCCACCAGGTCCGCGCCGCGGGCCCGGAGCGCGAGCCCGTGCGCGATCGCGCGGGCCGGGTCGTGCCACAGCCCGCCGTCCGAGAAGGAGTCGGGCGTGACGTTGACCACGCCCATCACGGCGCAGCGGCCGAGCCGCGGCAGTCCGGCCGGAACGGAGGAGGACGGCGAATCGTTCATGCCCTCATTATCGAACGGGGCCCCCGCCGAGGATTCTCGGCGGGGGCCCACTGGGTCCTGCGGTGCCACGATCGGGCCCGGTGCCTCAGGCGGCCTCGGTGACCTCGCGGGCGACGGAGTCCGGCATCAGGCCCTCGCGCTGGCGCTTGCGGCCGAAGCGCGGCATGCCGAGGGTGATGAAGGCCTCGGCCTGCATCGCGGCGAAGCCGATCCGCGGCAGGTCCCGGGTGCTCGGGAACACCAGGAAGCGCGGCTCCCACTCGGGCTGGAACTTGGCGTTGAACTTGTACAGCGACTCGATCTGGAACCAGCGCGACAGGAAGACCAGCAGGCCGCGCCAGGCCCGCAGCACCGGTCCGGCGCCGATCCGCTCGCCGCGGGCCAGCGCCGAGCGGAACATCGCGAAGTTCAGCGAAACCCGGCGCACGCCCAGGTCGGGCACCGCCTGCAGGGCGGCGACGATCAGCAGTTCGTTCAGGCCGGGGTCGGCCGCGCGGTCGCGGCGCATCAGCTCCAGCGAGATGCCGTCCGGGCCCCAGGGCACGAAGTGCAGCACGGCCTTGAGGTCGTCGCCGGCCTCGCCCTCCTCGGGCGCCTTGTGGGCGGTGACCACGACGCAGTCGTCGTCGAGCGGGTCGCCGAAGCGGCCGAGGGCCATGGAGAACCCGCGCTCGGTGTCGGTGCCGCGCCAGCGGGCGGCGGCGTCGGCGATCCGGTACTTCTCGTCGAGGGTGAGGTCGCGGACGCGGCGCACCTTGCAGGAGTAGCCGTTGCGCTCGATCCGCTTGACCATCTGGCGGACGTTGCGCATGGCGCGGCCGGAGAGCGAGAACGCGGCGGTGTCGACGATCGCCTCGTCGCCCAGCTCCAGCGCGTCCAGGCCCGCCTCGCGGGTCCAGACCTCGCCGCCGACCTCGCTGCAGCCCATGACGGCCGGCACCCAGGCGTGCTCGCGGGCCTCGGCCATGAAGACCTTGATCGCGCCGGGCCAGGCCTCGACGTCGCCGACCGGGTCGCCGGAGGCGAGCATCACGCCGGAGACGACCCGGTAGGAGATGGCGGCCTTGCCGGTGGGCGAGAACAGCACGCTCTTGTCACGGCGCAGCGCGAAGTAGCCGAGCGAGTCGCGCTCGCCGTGCCGGTCGAGCAGACCGCGGACCTTCTCCTCGTCCTCCGGGGTGAGCTCGGGCTTCGGCTTGCCCGGCCGCAGCGCCAGGTAGGCGGTGGTGAAGGCGGTCAGCAGGCCGAGCCCGCCGAGCAGGTAGGCGACCAGGTCGGACATCCGCTCGTTGTTGTAGCGGATCGGGCCCTCGAAGCCGAAGAGACCGTAGGCGACGTGCTCCAGCCGCTCGTAGAGGCCGGGGTGGCCGAGCTCGTAGCGGGTCCGGACGCTGACGATCATGAGACCGAGCAGGACGCTGACGCTGCCCATGACGATCAGGTTGACCAGCGCGCGCCAGCGGGTGCGCGGGTCCGCCTTGGCGTAGAACTCGCGGCGGTGCACGAGCATCACGGCGAAGACGACCAGGGAGACGACGGCCGGGCCGATCTGGTGCCAGCGAACGATGTGCAGCGCGGCACCGACCGGCAGCAGGACGCAGACCGCGCGCCAGGCCCGGCGCTTGCGCCGGCGCAGCGCGTGCGCGAGCAGCACCAGCAGGAGACCGATCATCAGCGTGCCGACCGCGGCCAGGGAGGTGGTCCCACCCGGCAGCTGTCCGGCGACGGTGTGCATCTTGGTGTGCCGGAGCTTGGGGAACACCGCACTGGCGATGTCCACCAGTCCGATCAGCAGACAGGCGTAGCCGACCGCACCGGGCAGCCAGGCCCTCGGGACGGCAGCGGCCTGGTTGCGCAGCGTCTGCAGACCGCGGCGGCGGCGCGGCTGCTCGGGGCTCGGCTCATCGGACACGGGAACACTCATGGGAGCTCAGCGTAGAGGCTGCGTGGGGCTGTCCTGTCACTCCGGGGGAGCACGTGTGATGGACCTTCATGCCTTTTCCTTCATCAAGCCATACGCGCACAAAGGAACCGGAAACGGACGGTAAACCGGTACCGAGGCGCGCTGCGATCGAGCCGGGGGCGGGGACCGGGGCCGCCGTCGCGCGGTGCGACGAGGACCTCCGGGACGCGTTACGTACGGTGGACGCCGCATTCTAGGGCGCCGGTTGCCCCCCGCTCGCCCCCGGCCTCCCGGAGGGCCGCGGCGTCCGGACAGCCTAGTCGCGGTGGCCGCAGCTGACGGATCGCCAGACGATGAAGCGTGCACCGACAGGGTCCCATCGGAAGGCCGACGGCATGGAACTGACCAGCGACGCGCTGGTGGACTCGCTGCTCGCACTCGGCGCTGCGGCTCTCCTCACCACACTCTGGATCTGGCCCCGGCTCGCCCGGCAGCGCCCGCTGCCGGTCCTCGGCCGGATCGGCCTGCTGACGGTCACCCAGGCGTCGGTGCTGGCCGTGCTGGCGCTGTCGGTGAACAACTCCTTCGGGTTCTACACGTCCTGGGACGACCTGCTCAGCCCCGGCGGCGCCAAGCTCGTCCTGACCAGCAACGAGAACCACAAGGGCGGCACCCCGGTCTCGGACGCGCTGGTCCAGCCCACCAACGAGGGCGGCCTGGAATCGGTCCCGAACCTGCCCAAGGGCGCCCCCGAGGAGGTCGGCAGGATCGAGTCGGTCCGCGTCAGCGGCAAGGAGACGGGCTACTCCGACCAGATGTTCGTCTACCTGCCCCCCGAGTACTTCGACCCGAAGTTCGCGCTGATCCGCTTCCCGGTCATGGTGGGCATCGCCGGCTTCCCCGGCACCACGCTGAACATGCTGAAGGAGCTGCCGGTCGCCCAGACCGCGGCGGACCTCCAGAAGAACGGCAAGATGCCGCCGACCATCGTCGTCCTGGCCCGCCCGACGGTCGCCCCGCCGCGCGACACCGAGTGCGTGGACGTCCCCGGCGGCCCGCGCACCGAGACCTGGTTCGTCAAGGACGTCCCGGAGGCGCTGGGCTCCACCTACCGGATCGGCCGCTCGGCCGGCTCCTGGGGCGTCTTCGGCTACTCGACCGGCGGCAGCTGCGCGATGCGGCTGGCGATGCGCTTCCCGAACGTCTACGGCAACGCGGTCGGCCTGCACGGGGACTTCACCGTGCGCGAGGACCAGTTCACCGGCGGCAACCTCTTCAACGGCGACAAGAGCCTCACCCAGCAGAGTGACCTCGGCTGGCGGCTGCAGAACCTCCCGGCCCCGCCCCTCAACCTCCTGGTGGTCTCCACCCGCAAGGAGGCCGACTACCCGCAGACCGCCCAGTTCGTCGAACAGGCCCAGCAGACCGCCGCGAGCAACCCGCGGTTCAAGGTCGAGTCGCTGTACCTGGACGACGGAGGCCACAACTGGGACAGCTGGACCCGCGAACTGCCGGCCTCGCTGGAGTGGATGGGCTCGCACCTCGGCTGACGCGTGCGGGTGATTACCCGCCGGTCGGGCCACCCGGTCCGCGACCCGGGGGAACGTATCGCGACCGCCCGTCCGGCCCCCGGAGGGCGCCGTCCGGATCCGCGCAGGAGGCGCCGTGCTGAGCACCCGCTCGCTCTTCACCGAGATCTACCGCAACGACGAGGCCTACCAGCTGTTCTGCAGCATCGCGGCCGGAGGCGAGGACCAGGGCGGCTGGGAGAACGAGCGGATCACCGCGCTCACACGGGACCCGGTCCTCGCCCCGAAGGTCGCCCGGCACGGCGCCGACGAGCGCAAGCACGGCCGGATCTTCACCCAGCTGCTGAGCAAGCGCGGCCTGCCCAAGGTCGCCGTCCCCGCCGACGCCGACTACTGCATGCTGCTGGAGGCCAAGGGCGTCGGCTTGTCCCACGAACGGCTGAACAGCGACCTCCCGCTGTCCGACCGCGAGATCATCACCTACCTCGCGCACAGCCGGGTCACCGAGCAGCGCGCGGCCGAGCAGATGCGCCAGCTGGTCAAGGTGTACGGGGACAACCCCGACCTCGGCCGCGCGATGCGGATGATCTCCGCCGACGAGGACAACCACCTCGCGTACTGCCACGAGGAGCTGCTGCGGCTGCGGGCCGAGGGGTACGGCCCGTACATCCGGCACGTCCTGGAGAGCTGCGCCCACGGCGAGATCCGCACCCACCGGGACGTCGGCCTCGCCGTGACCGCCCGGATGGCCCGGATCCTGCGCTGGCCGCGCTGGCAGCTGGCGGTCGTCACCCTCGGGGTGCACGCCCTCTACCTGTACGACCGCGCGATCGGCTGGCGGCGGATGGTGCGGCTGCGGATGCCCGAGCGCCGCAACGCCCTGGGCACCCCCGCGCCCCCGCACGCCGAGCACGAGGCCGGGGCGCTCTGAGCGCCCCGGGGGCCCTGGCGGCCCCTAGCGCCCGATGATCAGGCTCATCGCCTCGGCCCGGGTGGCCGGGTCGCGCAGCTGCCCGCGGACGCAGGACGTGATGGTCTTGGCGCCCGGCTTGCGGATGCCGCGCATCGACATGCACATGTGCTCGCACTCGACGACGACGATGGCGCCCCGGGGCTCCAGGATCCGCATCAGTGCGTCGGCGACCTGGCTGGTCAGCCGCTCCTGCACCTGCGGACGGCGGGCGTAGACGTCGACCAGCCGGGCCAGCTTGGACAGGCCGGTGATCTTGCCGCTGGTGGACGGGATGTACCCGACGTGCGCCACCCCGCGGAACGGCACCAGGTGGTGCTCGCAGACGGACGTCAGCTCGATGTCCTTCACGAGCACCATCTCGTCGTGGCCGAGGTCGAAGGTCGTCGTCAGGACCTCCTCGGGCTCCTGCCACAGGCCCGCGAATATCTCCTTGTACGCGCGCGCGACGCGGGCCGGCGTCTCCAGCAGGCCCTCGCGGTCCGGGTCCTCCCCCACGGCGAGCAGCAGCTCGCGCACGGCGTTCTCGGCCCGCTTCTGGTCGAAGGTCCCGACGGTGGACGGACCGTCGAGAGTCACCGGGTCGATCATGCGGGCCTCGCTTACTAGGGGGAACGTCGGGGCGAACAGCACGGATGCCGCGCCTCCAGAGTACAAACCCTGGTGACGCGGCATCCATTCCGTCCTGGGCTCCGCCGGGAGCGCCGGATCAGCCCTCCGCGGGCGGCTCGGCGGTCGGCAGCGGCGGGAGCTTCACGATGTCGACCGGAGCGGTGTCGGCCGTGGCGGCGGCGCCGTTGGTGAGCGCCAGCTCCTTGGGCGACTGCACCGGCGGCCGGGTGGACGGCGTGCGGCGGGAGGAACCCGTCCAGGCCGGCCGGGCCGGGCGCTTGACGATCGGGGCGAAGATCTCGGCGATCTGCTCCTTGTTCAGGGTCTCCTTCTCCAGGAGCTCCAGAACCAGGTTGTCGAGCACGTCACGGTTCTCGACCAGGATCTCCCAGGCCTCGTTGTGCGCGGCCTCGATGAGCTTCTTGACCTCTTCGTCGACCAGCCCGGCGACCTCTTCCGAGTAGTCGCGCTGGTGGCCCATCTCGCGGCCCAGGAAGGGCTCCGAGTTGTCGCTGCCGAACTTGATCGCGCCGAGGCGCTCGGTCATGCCGTACTGGGTGACCATGGCCCGGGCCGTCGCGGTGGCCTTCTCGATGTCGTTCGAGGCACCGGTGGTCGGGTCGTGGAAGACCAGCTCCTCCGCCGCGCGGCCGCCCAGCATGTAGGCCAGCTGGTCGAGCATCTCGTTGCGGGTGGTGGAGTACTTGTCCTCGTCCGGCAGCACCATCGTGTAGCCGAGGGCCCGGCCGCGGGACAGGATGGTGATCTTGTGGACCGGGTCGCTGTACTGGCAGGCCGCCGCGACCAGGGCGTGGCCGCCCTCGTGGTACGCGGTGATCTTCTTCTCCTTGTCGGACATGATCCGCGTGCGCTTCTGCGGACCGGCCACGACGCGGTCGATCGCCTCGTCCAGGATGCCGTTGTCGATCAGCTTCTTGTCCGAGCGGGCGGTCAGCAGAGCGGCCTCGTTGAGGACGTTCGACAGGTCCGCGCCGGTGAAGCCGGGAGTGCGCTTGGCGACGGCCGACAGGTCGACGTCGGGCGCGATCGGCTTGCCCTTCTGGTGCACCTTGAGGATGTCCAGGCGGCCCTGGAGGTCGGGGCGCTCCACCGCGATCTGGCGGTCGAAGCGGCCCGGGCGCAGCAGCGCCGGGTCCAGGATGTCGGGGCGGTTGGTCGCGGCGATCAGGATCACGCCGCCCTTGACGTCGAAGCCGTCCATCTCGACCAGCAGCTGGTTGAGGGTCTGCTCGCGCTCGTCGTGACCGCCGCCGAGGCCCGCACCGCGGTGCCGGCCGACGGCGTCGATCTCGTCGACGAAGACGATCGCCGGGGCGTTCGCCTTGGCCTGCTCGAAGAGGTCGCGGACGCGGCTGGCGCCGACGCCGACGAACATCTCGACGAAGTCCGAACCGGAGATGGAGTAGAACGGCACCCCGGCCTCGCCCGCGACGGCGCGCGCCAGCAGGGTCTTGCCGGTGCCGGGCGGGCCGTAGAGCAGCACGCCCTTGGGGATCTTGGCGCCGACGGCCTGGAACTTGGCCGGCTCCTGCAGGAACTCCTTGATCTCGTGGAGCTCCTCGACCGCCTCGTCCGTGCCGGCGACGTCGGCGAAGGTGGTCTTGGGGGTGTCCTTGGTGAGCAGCTTGGCCTTGGACTTGCCGAACTGCATGACCCGGGAGCCGCCGCCCTGCATCTGGTTCATCAGGAACAGGAAGACCAGGACGATGATCACGATCGGCAGCATCGACAGCAGGAGGCTGACGAAGGTGCTCTGCTTCTCCGGGCTGATGGTGTAGCCCTCGGCGAGCGTGTTCGGGTCGTTGTCGTTGATCTGGGCCTGGAGCTTGTCGGCGATCGCGACACCCTGGTCGCCGATGTACGAGGCCTGGAACTTGCTGCCGGACGGGGTCTTGCCCGTACCGGCGTTGGACAGCGTGGCGCCGTCCTTCAGCTGGATCTTGATCGTGTTCGAGTCACCGGTGGTGATCTGCGCCGACTTGACCTGCTTCGCGTCGATCGCCGCGACGACCTGACCGGTGTCCACCGTCTTGTAGCCGTTCGAGTCCGAAACGACCTGCATCAAAACGATGACGGCGAGGACGGCCAGCACGATCCACATGATCGGCGCACGGAAGTATCGCTTGACGTCCATCCATGCGGGGCGTTGCCGCCCCGTCCCTCCTGCCACTCAGCGGCGCCGGGGGGCTGTGGGCCGCGGCGCATCCGGAATCGGTGCTCATGTGAAGAGCGGTTTATTGGACCGTACCGCAGTCGGACCCGCCCGTGGCGGGAGCACGGCGACACGGTTGTGGTTCTTTGTCCCCCCGGTCAACGGGCGGGAACAACGTACTGTTCCCGCCCGTAACCCGAACGGGCCCTCAGCCGCCGTAGACGTGCGGGGCGAGGGTGCCGATGAACGGCAGGTTGCGCAGCTTCTCCGCGTAGTCCAGGCCGTAGCCGACCACGAACTCGTTGGGGATGTCGAACCCGACGTACTTGACGTCGATCTCGACCTTGGCCGCATCCGGCTTGCGCAGCAGCGTGCAGACCTCCAGCGAGGCCGGGCCGCGCGAGCCCAGGTTGCCCAGCAGCCAGGACAGCGTCAGACCGGAGTCGATGATGTCCTCGACGATCAGGACGTCCCGGCCGGCGATGTCGGTGTCGAGGTCCTTGAGGATCCGCACCACGCCGGAGGACTTGGTGCCCATGCCGTAGGACGACACGGCCATCCAGTCCATGGTGACCTGCGAGTGCAGGGCCCGGGCGAGGTCGGCCATGACCATCACGGCCCCCTTGAGGACGCCGACGATCAGCAGGTCCTTGCCTGCGTAGTCCCGGTCGATGCGCTCCGCCAGCTCAAGGAGCTTGGCGTCGATCTCGTCCTTGCTGATGAGCACCTTCGCGAGGTCAGCGCCCATGTCGTTCTGGTCCACCGGGGATACGTCCTCAAACGTTCGGGGTCTGTGTGGCCGGCGGCCGGCTCCCCCGGGGCATGCCCGCCCGTCAGTCGCCCTGCCGCCGAAAGACCAGCGTGCCACACCTGCGGATGGCCTCGACGCCCCCGGGTAGGTGCAGCGGCCCCTGACCCCGCCATCCGGTGACCAGCAGGTCGACGGTTTCCAGGTGACGGGCGAACAGGTCGCCGGCCGGACAGCCCGCCCGGAGCGCCGCCCGGCGCAGCACCCGGCGGCGGACGGCGGGCGGCAGCTCGGCCAGTTTCGCGGCGTCCAGGGTGCCTTCGCCCGTCCGGAGATCCCGCTCGGCCAGGGCGGCCCACTGGTCGAGCGCGTCGGCGTCGTCGCGGAACAGCCGGGCGGTGCGGGCCAGGGCCTCGACCACGCCGCCGCCCAGGTGCTTCTCCAGCACCGGCAGCACCTCGTGGCGCACCCGGGAGCGGGTGTAGGCGGGGTCGCAGTTGTGCGGGTCGTCCCACACCGGGATCGCCTGGGCGGAGCAGGCCTGCCGCGTGGCGGCCCGGTCGAGCTCCAGCAGCGGGCGGCGGTAGCGGCCCTTCTGGGCGGGCATCCCGGCCAGCGAACGGGCCCCGGAGCCGCGGGCCAGGCCCAGCAGGACCGTCTCGGCCTGGTCGTCGCGGGTGTGGCCGAGCAGCACCGCGATCGCGCCGTGGCGCTCGGCGGCCTCGTCCAGGGCGGCGTAGCGGGCGTCCCGGGCGGCCGCCTCCGGGCCGCCGCCGCGGCCCACCCGGACCGGGATCGCCTCGACCGGGTCCAGGCCCAGCGAGCGCAGCCGCTCGGCCACCTGGGCGGCGCGCTCGTCGGAGCCCTCCTGGAGGCCGTGGTCGACGGTGACGGCGCCGACCCGCAGGCCGATCTTGGGGGCCTCGAAGGCGGCGGCGATGGCCAGCGCCATGGAGTCCGCGCCGCCGCTGACGGCGACCAGGACGAGCGGCGAGCCGGGGGCGGCCGGGGTGCGGGGCAGCCCGGACGGGTGGCGGGCGGCGTTGCCGATCAGCGTGGTGCCGACGGCGGCACCGACCAGCGGCGCGTCGGCCGCGCGCTCGCGGGCCGCGCGGGCGGGTGCGGTGAACGTGGAACCGGCCTCGGCGGCGAGGTCGGTGAGCGTGCGGCGGACGGCCAGGCGTATCGCGGCGACGGCGGGGTGTGGGCCCACGGCGGACGACTCCTCGACGGAGGGGGGACAGGACGGCGGTGGGCGCGGCGGGGACCGCGCACAGTGCGAGCACCCTGTTACCGGGCGCTCACAGATGGTGGCAGAAAGGAGCGACCCGCTACGCCACCCGCGCCACCGGTACGACCACCGTCCCACGTTCGGGTGAATGGAGAAACGTATCTTCTCCCTCGGTCTGCCCGATTGGACCACTCGTACGAACGGGTTTGAAACCCGGCTGACCGCCACCGACCGGCGGCGGTCCGCTGCTGCCCCGTCAGCGGGCGACGCGGGCGACCCAGGCGGCCGGGTCGTGGATCTCGTCCTTGGTCGGGAGGGTGTTCGGGGACGTCCAGACCCGGTTGAACCCCTCCATCCCGACCTGCTCCACGACGCCCCGCACGAACACCGCGCCGTCCTGGTACTGGCGCAGCTTGGCGTCCATCCCGAGCACCCGGCGCAGGAGCAGGTCCAGCCGGTTCGCGCCGCGGTCCCGGCGCTGCTGGAACTTCTCCCGGATCTCCGCGACCGTCGGCACCACCGACGGGCCGACCCCGTCCATCACCACGTCCGCGTGGCCCTCCAGCAGCGACATGACCGCCGTCAGCCGGCCCAGGATCTCGCGCTGCGCGGGCGTCTGCACGACCTCCAGCAGCCCGGTGGGCGCCCCGGCGGGCTCGCGGCCGCCGACACCCGCCAGGCCGCCGCCCAGCGCGCCGGCCGCGTCGCGCAGGCGGTCCAGCAGAGCGCCCGGGTCGACGTCCGTCTCGGTCAGGAAGGACTGCACCTCGGACTGGATGTGGTCGCGCAGCCAGGGCACCGCCGTGAACTGCGTGCGGTGGGTCTCCTCGTGCAGGCACACCCAGAGCCGGAAGTCGGACGGATCGACGTCCAGTTCCCGCTCGACGTGCACGATGTTCGGCGCGACCAGCAGCAGCCGGCCCGGGCCGGGCCCGTCCGGGCCGAGGCGCGGCTTGTCGAACAGGGCGGCCGGACTGTCCGGCGCCTCCAGCGAGGGCTCCGCGGGGGCGAAGGTCTCGTACTGGCCGAGCACCCTGGTCGCCAGGAACGCCAGCAGCGCGCCGACCTCGATGCCGGTGGCCTTCTCCCCGACCGAGCCGAACACGCCCGCGGCCTGGCCGTTCGCCCGCCGGGCCTGGAGCTTCTCCACCAGCGGCTGGACGACCGTCCGGAACCCCGCCACGTTGGCCCGGACCCACCCGGGGCGGTCCACCACGAGCACGGGCGTCGCGACGGCGTCCGCCAGGCTCGTCGAACGCATCCCGGTGAACGCCCGCACGTGCTCCTCGGCCGCCAGGGCGTGCCGGCGCAGCTCGGCCACCACGGCCGCCGCCTCCGCCCGGCTCACCTCCGGCCCCGGCCGCACCAGCCGGGTCGCGGTAGCGACCGCGAGATTCCAGTCGACCATGTCAGAACCGCCACTCGCGCTCGTCATGCCCTCACCGTACGTGCTCCGCCTCGCCCGGGGCAGCCACCGGCCCCACCCACGCCCTGCCCCGTCCCGTCACCCCCCAACCACATCCGCCCCGGCCCCTCCGGAGCCGACCGGACGGCGTGCCGCGCACCGGTCGGAGGGCGGGGACGGGGCCCGGGTGCCGGAAGGCGGCGGGGCCCCACGCCGGTCGGGCCGGGGCGGTGCGGGCTCGCCGGCGGCCGGGGTGATCGGACGGGTCGCAGGGCCCGCGTCCGTGGGACGGTCAGTGGCAGCCGCAGGAGGCGAGGCGCGCCGCGACGCGGTCGAGGGCGGCCCGGGCGGCGTCGGCGTCGGCGTCGGTGTGGGCCATGACGGCGAAGGCGAGGAGGCGGCCGTCGGCGTCGACGACCGTCCCGGCGAGGGTGTTGACGCCGCTCAGGGTCCCGGTCTTGGCGTGGATCAGGCCGGCCGCGTCGGCGGCGCCCGAGCCGGAGCCGTAGCGCTTGCCGAGGGTGCCGGTGAAGCCGGCGATCGGGAGGCCGGTGAGGACCGGGCGCAGGGTGGGGTGCTGGTCGGAGGCGGCCAGGGTGAGGAGCTGGACCAGGACGGCCGGCGGGATCGCGTTGCCGCGGTGCAGGCCGCTGCCGTCGTTGAGGGTCACGTTCGTCATCGTCACGCCGAGCCGGCCGAGCTCCTGCTTCACCGCGGCCGCGGCGCCCTCGAAGCTGGCGGGCTGGTGGGCGGCGATGGCCACCTGGCGGGCGATCGCCTCGGCGATGGTGTTGTCCGAGGTGGTCAGCAGCCGCTCGACCAGCCGGGCGATCGTCGGCGAGTCGACCCGGCCGAGGACGGGGGCGGTGGCTGCGGCCGGGGCGGCGGCGGGCTTGGCCTTGCCGTCGACGGTGATGCCCTGGGCCTTGAGCAGGGCCGCGAAGGCGTCGGCGGCCGCGGAGGCCGGATCGGCGACGCGCGCCGGCGCGTCCTCGCGGCTCTTCGGGTCGGCCTTGCCCTCGTCGACCATCAGCGGGACGACGAGCGGGATGTTCTCCGCGTCGTAGTTCTCGTGCCGCGGGCTGCCCGTGTACATCGACAGGTCGTAGTCCAGCCGGACCGTCGTCGTCCCGGTCTCCTTCAGGGCGGCGGCGGTCTGCCGGGCGAGCGCGTCGAGCGAGGCGGGGGCGGTGTCGGCGTCCGCGGGTCGGCCGGCGATCTGCACCTGGTCGGCGGGCAGCACGGTGAGCGTCGGGTCGCCGCCGCCCACGAGGGTGATCGCGCCGGGCTCGGCCCCCTTGACCACCCGGGTGGTGAGCCGGGTGTCGCCGGGGATCAGCGAGAGGGCCGCGACCGTGGTGGCGAGCTTGGTGGTGGAGGCCGGCGTCGCCGCCGTGTTCTCGCCGGAGCCGTACAGGAGTCTGCCGTCGGCGGCGTCCCCGACGGCGACGGTGACCGTGCCGAGGCTGCGGTCGCCGAGGGCGGCGGCGAGCGCCTGCTGGAGACCCTGGGCGGTGGGCTGGGCGGTCCCGCCCAGGCGGGCCTCGACGGCGGCCAGGACGGCGCCCGGCGCCGGGGCCGGGCGGGCGAGCGGGGACGCGCTGCCGCCCGGGGCGGGGGTGCCGCCCTTGGTGGCCGGGTCGGCCGTGCCCTGGTTGCCCGGGTCACCGGAGCGCTTTCCCTTGCCGTGGCCGTTCTTGCCCTGGTCGTCCTGTCCCTGGTCGCCCTGGTCCCCCCGACCGCCCTGGTCGCCCTGGCCGCGGCCGCCGTCCCCGTGCCCGGTGCTGTGCCCGCCCGGCGCCGGGGACGGTTGCGCGTACGCACCGCCGCCCGCGGCCAGCACCGTCCCGGTGACCAGCAGCGCCACCCCGAACAGTCCCGCAGCCGTCCCCCTGCGGCGGCGCCCCGCCCCGACCCCTGCTCCCACCGACCGGCCCCTTTCCCGAGCACTCGCTCCCGTAGGAGACACTTGGATTCTGTCAGTCCCTACCTTGGAGGAACCGTTGGAGTTCGACGTCCTTATCGAAATCCCGAAGGGCTCTCGTAACAAGTACGAGGTCGACCACGAGACCGGCCGTCTGCGGCTCGACCGGATGCTCTTCACCTCGACGCGCTACCCGGCCGACTACGGCTACGTCGAGGGCACGCTCGGCGAGGACGGCGACCCGCTGGACGCGCTGGTGATCCTGGACGAGCCGACCTTCCCCGGCTGCCTGATCAAGTGCCGCGCGATCGGCATGTTCCAGATGACCGACGAGGCCGGCGGCGACGACAAGCTGCTGTGCGTCCCGGCGACCGACCCGCGCTGGGAGCACCTGCGGGACATCCACCACGTGTCGGAGTTCGACCGCCTGGAGATCCAGCACTTCTTCGAGGTCTACAAGGACCTGGAGCCCGGCAAGTCCGTCGAGGGCGCCAACTGGGTCGGCCGCGCCGAGGCCGAGGCCGAGGTCACCGCTTCGATCAAGCGCCTGGCGGACCAGGGCGGCCACTGAGCCGTCGTTCCGATCTCGATCGAGACCGGTTCGAGGTAGTTCGAGATAGGTCGAGGTAGGTCGGGACAGCCCGGGGCCGGGGTTCGCGGAGGGTCTTCCGCGAACCCCGGCCCTTGCCGTGTCCGGGGCTCTGACGCATCGCGGTCCGCCGACGGACCGTCGGCACGATGTCGGCTCCGGTCGGGCCGACCGAAACCGCCCTCCGGCTGACCGTCGGCCGGCGCGAGCTGCTGTCCAAGCGCGTCGGTCCGGGTGGCCGCCGGCAGGTCCACGCCGCTGTCCGTCCTCGTCCGCGAGGGACGGCGGCCGCCGCCGAGGACGGACAGTGGCCGCCCGGGCCGTGGCGGCCACCGCCCCATCCGGGGGCCGGGTGCTCGCCCAGCGCGCCGCTGCTCAGCGAGGTGTACGGGCCTCCCGTGGATGTTCCGGCGCACCCGCGCACGGGTGAGCCGCTGGTCCTGCCCGAGCGGTAGCGGTCAGTCCTCCAGGCGGAAGCCGATCTTCATCCCGACCTGGAAGTGCTTGATCCGCCCGTCCTCCAGGTGCCCCCGGACCTGCGTCACCTCGAACCAGTCGAGGTTGCGCAGCGTCCGGGAGGCCCGCTCCACGCCGTTGCGGATGGCGGCGTCGACGCTCTCGGTCGAGGATCCGACGATCTCGGTCACCCGGTACACGTGTTCGGTCATGGCTCGGCTCCCTCAGCTGTGCGACGGCCCCCGGTCCACCGTGCACCGCCCCCGCCCCGCTCGCACGCCGACCGCCGCCACGAGCGTCGGAACCGTTCCGCCGGAGCGCCCGGAACGCCTAGAACGCCGCCCGCACCTGCCCGACGGGCACGCCGCCGCCGAGCAGCGGGGCCGCGCCGATGCGCTCGACCGCCTCGTCCGCGCCCGTCACCCCGAGTCGGCGCAGCGCCGCCGCCAGGACCGGCCCGCGGGCCCGCTCGGCACCGTCGTCGATCTTGAAGGCGAGGGCCCGTCCGTCCGGCAGCGCCACCACCTGGACGGCCTCGGCGCCCATCTTGGACAGCGCGCCCGGGACGGCCCGCATCAGCCAGGTGTCGGCCCGGCGGGTGCCGGCCACGTACTCGGGGTGGGCACGCATCGCGTCGGCGACGCGGCGCTGCGCGGTGCCCTCGGCGGCGAGCACGAACGCCCGGTAGCCGCGGGCCAGGCCGGTCAGCGAGACGGCCAGCAGGGGCGCCCCGCAGCCGTCCACGCCGGCGTGCGTGACGCCCTCGCCGGTGGCCTCCTCCAGGGCCTCGCGGGCCAGCAGCTGGATGGGGTGGGCCGGGGCGAGGTAGCCCTCGGTGTCCCAGCCGTTGGCGACGCAGGCGGCCAGCCAGCCGGCGTGCTTGCCAGAACAGTCCATCAGGATCGGGGCGCGCTCGCCGCCGGAGCGCAGCAGCAGCTCGGCCTCGGTCTCGTCGAGCGGCAGGTCGGCCGGGGTGCGCAGGGCGGACTCGTCCAGTCCGGCGGAGGCCAGGATCGTCCGGACACCAGCACGGTGAAACGTTTCTCCGGAGTGGCTGGAGGCGGCCAGCGCCAGCAGTTCGCCCTCGATCTCCAGCCCGGCCCGTACCGTGGCCACCGCCTGGAACGGCTTGGCGGTCGACCGGGGGAACACCGGCGCGCCGGGATCGCCGAGCGCGAACTCGACCGAGCCGTCGGCGGCGAGCAGCACCAGCGAGCCGTGGTGCCGCCCCTCGGTGAAGCCCGAGCGTATGACCTCGGCGAGAACGGTCGGGGTGGCGGACTGGGGCATGGCGGAGCCTTCCGGGGCAGGGGTGGACCGGGGGCGAGCCGGGCCCCACCCGCCCATGGTGCCTCACCCGGTCAGAGAGGGCCGCCCGCGAGCAGGTCGTCGACCCGTGCTTCCCCATCACGGTACCTGCGGGTGATCTCGGCGTTGCAACCGTCCGCGGTGCGCAGCAGCCGCTGCCGCCGCCCGGAGACCTCCTGCTCGTGCGCCCGCAGCCGGTCCAGCGCGGCGAGCAGTTCCCCGGCCGGGTGCGCGGCGAGGTCGGCGAGCTGGACGTCACCCATCAGCGCGTCCGCCTCCAGCTGCGACTCGTGGCCCCGCGGCGGCCCCAGCGTGACGTGCCGGGCCGAGCGCCGCACGGTGGAGGGCGCGTCGGTGAGGATGGCCGGCAGCCGGTCCAGCAGGTCGCCGGACGGCCCCTCGGCGCCGCCGCCCGCCCCCGCCGCGCGCGGCCGGCCGCCGGGGCGGCGGTCCAGCTCGGCGCGCAGGATGTCCATCCGACCGTGCAGCAGCCGCCGCAGGTAGGAGAGGTCGGCCTCCTGCTCCAGGGTCTCCCGGCGCAGGATCCGCAGCTGGTCCAGGCCCAGCCGCTCCAGGTCGGGCTCGTCGTCCCCGGTCACCCGCCCGGACCGGTCCTGCGCGCTGCTCGCGTCCATCACCCAACCACCTGCCGTCGTCCGTTCCCGCCCGCTCGCGGCACCCCGTCCCTGCCGCCGTCCGGCCCGTCCCCCGACGGACCGTGCGCGTCACGTCCGTTGGCACGCCCGGACACCCCCGAAAGGTTCCGGTCCCCGGCGGACACCACCCGCCGGGGCGACACCGCCAGAACGCCTGACCTACCGGCTCGACCGCCCGGCCGAACCCGGGCCCGGGGCGGCGGACCTCCTGGCGCCCCGGGCCGTATGTACGGTGCCCCAGCGTGCCACCCCGCCCGGCGCGGGCGCACCGCCCGTGCACCCGAACGGCCCCCTGGCGAACGGGGGTGGCTGATATGACGAGGCCTTTCCCCAGGAAGAACGGCGCCCGACCCAGCGCAGGCGTGCGCAACCCGGCGCGCACAACCCACGTGCGCGCCTCCCTCCGGTCCGTACGGATCCCCTCCTGGGTGACCCCGTTCGGCTCCGGCACAATGGCCGCATGCGAGCAGTGGTGCAACGGGTGAGCGAAGCCAGGGTGACGGTGATGGGCGAGACCGTCGGCGCGATCGAGGGGCCCGGGCTCTGCGTCCTGGTCGGCGTCACCCACGACGACACACCCGCCAAGGCCGCCCAGCTGGCCCGCAAGCTGTGGACGCTGCGCCTGCTGCCGGCCGACGGGGACGGCGTCGAGCAGTCCTGCTCCGACCTCGCCGCCCCGCTCCTGGTGATCAGCCAGTTCACCCTCTACGGCGACGCCCGCAAGGGCCGCCGCCCCACCTGGAACGCCGCCGCCCCCGGCCCGGTCGCCGAGCCGCTGGTGGACGAGGTCGTCGCCCAGCTGCGCGCGCTCGGCGCCAAGGTGGAGACGGGCCGGTTCGGTGCCGACATGCAGGTGGCGTTGGTGAACGACGGCCCGTTCACCGTCATCGTCGAGGTCTGATCCCGGCCGCGGGGACCCGGAAGGCTACTGCGGGACGATCACGTCCTGGGTGCCCGGTACCGTCCCGGCCAGCAGCACCGCGTCCACCGGCACGTTCCGCTTGACGATCGCCAGCGCGATCGGCCCCAGCTCGTGGTGGCGCGCCGAGGACGTGACGAAGCCGAGCGCCCGCCCGTCCGGGTCGGACGCGAGCCGCACCTCGGTGCCGTGCGCAGGCAGCGTCTCCTCGGTGCCGTCCAGGTGCAGGAAGACCAGCCGGCGCGGCGGGCGGCCCAGGTTGTGTACCCGGGCGACGGTCTCCTGCCCGCGGTAGCAGCCCTTCTGCAGGTGGACGGCGGTGCGCAGCCAGTCCACCTCGTGCGGGATGGTCCGGTGGTCGGTCTCGAAGCCGAGCCGCGGCCGGTGACCCTCGATCCGCAGCGCCTCGTACGCCCACACGCCGGCCGCGGGGCCGTACCCGGCTGCGAGCTTCTCCAGCTCGGCGCGCGGCACGAACAGATCGCGCCCGTACGGGAGTTCGCGCACAGCAGCGGCTCCCTCGACGGAGCTGCCCGAGCCCGCCGGCAGGTGCACGAGCGCGTAGTCGGCGGTCGCGTCGGCGACCTCGACCCGGTAGAAGAACTTCATGCTCTCCAGGTAGGCGACCAAGTCGCCCTGGGTGCCCGGCTCGACGTGCGCCCAGGTGGTGGTGCCGTCGTCGACGAGGTAGAGCGCGTGCTCGACGTGCCCGTTCGGGGAGAGCACCAGCGCCTCGGTGGCCTCCTGCGGCGGCAGCGCGCTGACGTGCTGGGTGAGCAGCAGGTGCAGCCAGGACAGCCGGTCGGCGCCGGTGACGGTGACCACGCCGCGGTGCGAGAGGTCCACGAAGCCGTCGCCCTGCGCGAGGTGGCGTTGCTCCCGGAAGATGTCGCCGTAGTGGGCGGCGACGCCCTCGTCGGCCCCCTCGGCGGGGACGGCTCCGGGCAGGGCAAGCAGCGGGCTCTTCACACCGGTCATACCGGTCAGCTTACGACTGGCCGTCCGCGAGCTTGGCGGTGCAGTCGGCGCAGCGCCCGAAGATGGCGAAGTGCTTGAGGTCGGTGTCGAACCCGTGGCGCGCGCGCAGGCTCTCGATGAGCGGCTCGGCGATCTCGGTGTCCGTCTCGATGACCTTGTCGCAGTCCCGGCAGACCAGGTGCAGGTGGTGGTGGCGCCCGGCCAGGTGGTACGTCGGGGCGCCGTGGCCCAGGTGCGCGTGCGAGACCAGGCCGAGCTCCTCCAGCAGCTCCAGCGTCCGGTAGATGGTGGAGATGTTGATGCCGCTCGCGGTCCGCCGCACGTGGCTGAGGATCTCGTCCGGGGTGGCGTGGTCGAGCGAGTCGACGGCCTCCAGGACGAGCTGGCGCTGGGGCGTCAGCCGGTAGCCGCGTTCCCGCAGGTCGGCCTTCCAGTCTCCGGAGAGCTGCCAGTCGGTGGTGCCGGTGTCCGCCACAATGCTGTCCCTGCCACGGTCGGGGGTCCTTGGAACAAGTGTAGGGACCGGCCGCGGGCCGGTCCCTACGTCGTGCGCGGGTGGTGACCACCCGCGCGGTGCCTTCCGGAGACCTGCTGGAGGTCTACTTGAAGAAGGCGATGCCGTCGTCCGGCAGGTCGTTGATGTCCTTGATCAGCTGCGCCGGGCTGAGCACCTTCTTGAGCTGCGCGGACATGTACGGCCGCAGCGGCACGCTCGGGGCGGCCTTCTCGCCGACCCAGAGCAGCTCACCGTTGACGAAGCCGTAGAGCCGCTTGCCGCCCGAGTACTCCGGGGAGCCCTCGATCCGGGCGACCGCGTCGGTCGAGACGTCCACCTGCGGCTTGCCGTCGGCCAGCTCGCCGTACCAGATCTCGACGGTGCCGTCGTCGCGGACGGAGGAGATCTCGATCCCGCGCGCACCGGAGGTGCCGTGGTGGTTGCTGGTGATGCGCCAGAACGCGTGCTCGTTCTCCAGCGGGCGGACCTTCTCGCCCTCCTCGTTCAGCACCCAGGTGCGGGAGCGGAACTCCAGGAAGGGGCGGCCGTCGTGCCGGATCACGATCTCCTGGCCGAAGTTGCACTTCTCCGCGCCCGGGCCCCCTTCACCCGGCAGAGGGGCGTAGACGCCCGCGCCCTCCCAGGTGCCGAGGAGGAAGGCGAGCGGGACGACGTCCTTGTGGAGGTCAGAGGGGATCTCGATCATGTTCCTGGTCGCTGTCGTCGGTGTGGGGCTGCTTCAACCGTACGGCAGGCTCAGCGCTGGCCCTGGTACAGCTTCATCACCGAGAAGATGGCGAACCAGGTGATCAGCACGGCCATGAGGGCCAGCAGACCGTCGAAGAACATTTCCAGACCGGACACGGGGGGCTCCCAGGCGGCGACAGTGTGGTGGATTTTGCTGGCGCTCACTCTATCCGCCGGGCATCGGCCGGTCGCGGTGAGCCCCACCACGTCGCGACTTCCGCGCGCCGACGCCGCGCCGGCGCCCTCGGCGCGACGCCTTCCGCGCGCCGCCGAAGGTTTCCCCGCGCGATCCGGGGATTCCGGGAACCCGACGTTCCGGGCGCTCTAAGGTGGCGCCATGTCGAAGAAGCTCGTCATCAAGGTCACTGCCGGCTCCGACGCCCCGGAGCGGTGCTCGCAGGCGTTCACGGTGGCGGCCGTGGCCGTCGCCAGCGGCATCGAGGTCTCGCTCTGGCTGACCGGGGAGTCCTCCTGGTTCGCCCTGCCGGGGCGGGCGGCGGAGTTCGAGCTGCCGCACTCGGCCCCGCTGCCCGACCTGCTGGAGTCGATCATGGCGGGCGGCACGGTGACGCTGTGCACCCAGTGCGCGGTGCGCCGCGGGATCGAGCAGAAGGACACCGTCGACGGCGTCCGGATCGCGGGCGCGCAGGTCTTCGTCAGCGAGATCATGAGCGACGGCGTCCAGGCGCTCGTGTACTAGAGCGGTGCCGCGGGGCTAGGGGTCCCGCCGCTCGTGGTCGGGGTGGTCCCGGTCGTGGCCGGGCTCGTCCCACTTCGGGTCGTCCCAGCGGGGGTCGTTCCACCAGTCGTCGTCGGGGTCGCGCTTGTTGGCGAACACCGCCGCGGCCGGCGGGATGACCATCGCGACCACGCACAGCGCGATCGCGGCGGGCACCGAGAAGAACCGGACCACGCCCCAGGCCAGGACGAACATGCCGAGGCACCCGCCCATCATGGCGAAGTAGTAGCGGCGCCGCCGGCTTGCCTGCACGTCTCCACGGTACGACCGAGGGCCCCGCCGTGGCAGGGCCCTCGTCGTTTCGCCTTCCGCCGCCTTCCGCGGAGCGGGGGTCAGACCGCGATCGCGACCTCGACGGCGGTGCCCTGGGAGGCCACCACCTGACGGTCCACGGTCTGCCCCGGCACCAGCGCGCGCAGGGTCCACTTGCCCGGGCGGGCGAAGAACCGGAACTGGCCGGTCGCCGAGGTGGGCACCTCGGCCGTGAACTCTCCGCCCTCGTCCAGCAGCCGGACGTAGCCGTTGACCGGCTCACCGTCGCGGGTCACCGAACCCTGGATGATCGTCTCGTTCGCCACGTCAACTCCTGCCAGGTCCGGGCCGCCGGCCTTCGCACCGCACATGTCTGTCTCCTTCTGACTTACGGGTCGAGCCGGGGGCTCAGTTGCTGCCGAGCTCGATCGGCACGCCGACGAGGCTGCCGTACTCGGTCCACGAGCCGTCGTAGTTCTTCACGTTCTCCTGGCCGAGCAGCTCGTGCAGGACGAACCAGGTGAGCGCGGAGCGCTCGCCGATGCGGCAGTAGGCGATGGTGTCCTTCGCCAGGTCGATGCCCTCGGCCTCGTACAGGGCCTTGAGCTCGTCGTCGCTCTTGAAGGTGCCGTCGTCGTTGGCGTTCTTGGCCCACGGGATGTTGCGGGCGCTCGGCACGTGGCCGGGGCGCTGCGACTGCTCCTGCGGGAGGTGGGCCGGGGCGAGCAGCTTGCCGGAGAACTCGTCGGGCGAGCGCACGTCGACCAGGTTGAGGGTGCCGATGGCGGCGATCACGTCGTCACGGAAGGCACGGATCGACGAGTCGGCGGCCTGCGCCTTGTACTCGGTCGCGGCGCGGGCCGGCACCTCGGAGACGAGGTCGCGGGAGTCCAGCTCCCACTTCTTGCGGCCGCCGTCCAGCAGGCGGACGTCGCCGTGGCCGTACAGCTTGAAGTACCAGTAGGCGTACGAGGCGAACCAGTTGTTGTTGCCGCCGTACAGGACGACGGTGTCGTCGTTGGCGATGCCCTTGGCGCTGAGCAGCGCCTCGAAGCCGGCCTGGTCGATGAAGTCGCGGCGGACCGGGTCCTGGAGGTCCTGCTTCCAGTCGATCCGGACGGCGTTGCGGATGTGGTTCTTGTCGTACGCGGAGGTGTCCTCGTCGACCTCGACGATGACGACCTTCGGGTCGTCCAGGTGGGCCTGGACCCAGTCGGCGTCGACCAGGACGTCGCTGCGGCTCATGGTGGTGTTCTCCATCCGGGGGCGGTTGGCGGAAGGTGCTGCTCAGCGGGGTGCTGCGGGGACGCTCGACCTGCTCCGGTCCGAAAGTCCGTCCGAATGATGGGACGGAGGAGGGTGTCCGGGACGGCCGGGCGGTGAATCGCGGTGTGCGTCGGCGGAGGTCGGCCGGGGCGGCCGGACGGAATCGCCGGAGGATCGGCGGCGGGCAGCAACTGCCCTGCCGGGATGCCGAGTTAGCGCATTCGACACAGACAGGCGGCCACGCGGCACAGGTCGACCGCCCGCCGCTTCGTGAGATCCGTCTGTCGCTTCATGTCGACGATGCTAGGGACACCGACGGCCCGCTGTCATCAGCGTATCGAATATCGAGACCCGATCGACCGAATGTCGAGATTTGACCTTCCGGGGCCCGCCGGGCGGCGGCCCGGGGCGCCGCGGCGGCCGTCCGGGGCCGGAAACGGCACCGCTCCGCGGTCGGCGCTGGACAGCGCGTCTCGCGGAGCGGAACAGGCCGATCGGGTCAGCCGAGTGGACGAGTGGTCAGCCGAGGAGCTTGACGCCCCTGCCGTCGAAGTTCAGCTGCAGGCCGTCCTCGGTCGGCGTCACCCCGTCCTTGTCGGCCAGCTTCAGCCCGGCCGGCAGCGAGTCGAGGGTGAAGCTCACCGGGTCGATCTTCTGGCCGGTCACCCCGGCGAACATCCCGGCCAGCCCGCTGAGCTGGAAGCCGTCCGCGGTGACGGTGTTCCCCTCGCTGTGCACCGAGCCGGCACCCACCGGCAGCGGACCCAGCGACGCCTTGACCTTGCCGGGACCGCCGTAGGACAGGCTCAGCCGGGTGTTCGAGCCCACCGGGAGCTTGCCGCCGCCCGGCACCAGCTGCGCGGCCGGCGGCAGCAGTTGGGCGAGGTCCGCGTAGGTGATCAGACCGCTGCCGGTGCCGCTGTCCACGGTCGCGGAGTTCAGGCTGTCACTGACCCGGACGCCCGACAGCCGGGCCTTGAACCCGTGCAGCGCCACCTGGTGGCCGCCGTCGTTGATCATCAGGTTGTCGGCCGAGATGCTTACGTCGTCCAGCTTCTTGGACAGCACCTGGGTGAGGAACGGGAAGCCCCCGATCGAGACGTCCGGGCGCTGGCTCATCCGGCCGCTGCTCACCATCCGGTCGGCGGCCTCGTCCTCGGCCACCCCGACCGCGATCCGGTCGGCGCCCAGCAGCAGCCCGGAGAGCACCACCAGGCCTATCGTCGCCTTCAGCCATCCGCGCATCGCACTCCCCCGTCGTCGCCGGTCGCCGTCGTTCGCCGCCTCACGGCGGCGGCCCGCAACGGGGCCTCCGCACGACCGTACGACGTCCGGCCCCGGAACCTGGTTCCGGGGCCGCCACCGGCTCCCAGAACGCCGCGAGCTACCAGCTCGCCACCGGCAAGCCGGTCATGGCCCTCGGCGGCTT